>JBDTRY010000061.1:0-17131 GCA_039931435.1 Acidobacteriota bacterium
TTCAATCCCGATCTCCCCACGCTCGATCTCACCGATGTCGATCGCATTGAAGTGGTACGGGGATCCGCACCCGTAATGTACGGGGCCACGTCTTTCGTCGGCGTGATTCACATCATTCATCGCGAGGCCGGTTCTCCCGGAATGATCCGAGGGTCGGGCGGATCTCACGGCAGCGGCTCGATGGCCGGGTCGGTGGCGTTGAGTCAGACACCGGAACTACGGCAGTCGATCGTTGCCAACGTAGACCGCAAACGGTTCCGGGACGACGACACGGGGTTCGACCGTGTGCACGGGCTCTATCGTGCTGCTTCGAATACCCCTGCCGGCACATGGAGATTCGACGCCGACCTCACCGCGCTGCGACAGGATCCGAACAGTCCTCACCCACGTGAAGGACAGGAGCTGAGCCGCGCCGTTCCGATCGACGCCAACCACAATCCGGACGACGCTCATCTGGACCAGAATCGCGTTCACCTCGTGGGCGGCTGGGGTGGGACGATGGCAGGGTCTCCATGGACGACGACTCTGGCTTTCACACACTCCTCGTTCGATATCGTTCGCGGCTTTCTCACCGAGGTGACCGAATCGGATGCGAATGCCATCGGTTTTTCGCAGGATCGATCGGTCTCGGACATTTACTTCGATACTCACATCGTACGTACAATTTCGCCGTCCATTCGCCTCGTTGCCGGCTTCGATCATCTCTATGGCAACGCTCACGCCACCAGCGATACCTTCTCCTACTTTGCACCGCTGGCGGGAGGAAAGGGAGGACGCAGCAGCGAGGCCACACCTCTCGAAGACTTCGACGCAAGAGATCGACGTAATTTCTCCGGCCTCTACCTCAGCTCCGAGTGGACCGTCAGTCCTGAGCTGATGGTCGACACCGGTGTGCGGTTGAATCACACCGCGGAACGGCGCCAGACCGACGGTCCGGACGGGCCCGAATCGGAGTCGCGGGGCTTCACACGGCTGTCCGGAAGCGTTGGCACGAACTATACGATCTACCGACGGGACCGGGAGGCTATCTCACTGTTCGCCGATTACCGGAACACCTTCAAACCGGCGGCGATCGATTTCGGCCCGGAAGCGGAGGTGGAAATTCTCGATCCGGAGACGGCGACAAGTTACGAGGCCGGCTTCAAGGGGCGGATGAGCAACTCGCGGCTGTCCTGGACGGCGTCCGTTTTCCAGATGGATTTCCGCAACCTCGTAACCGCCGGCGAGCAGGACGGCACGCCGATTCTGCAGAACTCGGGCAGGAACCGATTCACCGGTGCCGAGCTGGAAATCGAATACCAGTGGGCGCCATCACTGCGGACGCAATTCGGGTACAGCTACCACGATTCGCGGTTCCGGGATTTCGTGCAGGACTTCGACGGAGTGCCCACGCAGCTGGCCGGCAATCGACTGGAGATGGTGCCCTACAACCTGGCCGGTGCAGGATTTCTCTGGGCTCCGCCGAGCGGGCTGAATACCAGCGCAACCATTAATTATGTGGGAGCGCGCTGGCTGAACAAACGCAACACAGCGCTCGCCGACTCTTATACGACGTGGAACGCCGGGGTGGGCTATCGCCTCACTCACTGCGAACTGCGCATCGACGGCCGCAACCTCGGGAACGCCCGTGACCCCGTGGCCGAGAGCGAATTCGGAGACGCGCAGTACTACCTGCTGCCGGCAAGAAGCCTGGAGGTGGCCTACCGGTATTTTTTCTGAGGAATTGTCGTACGGAACGAACCAACAGCGGCGGCGCGGAACCAGGGCGAAGCAACTATGAGCGCCGTCATCCCGAGCGGGAGCGAGGGACCCCAGTGGACGGGGGGCACGATCCCTGGGGCGCGTACCACCCGCCCCTCTGGGATTCCTCTCTCACGCTCGGAATGACCCGTTTGCGAAGAATCGCTTGTTGAATCTCCAGAGCCGATCTAACAGCGCCCCAGGGCGTGTCATCCTGAAGCATCGAGCGAAGGATCTCTTCTACCTTCCCGGTTGCTCAAAGGACCAGGAACGTCGGAGTTTTCGGCCACAGAGACGATCACGAACACGGCCTGTCACATTCAGGAAACTCCTCACGCCGGCGATGTTCACGCATGGACTTTTTCCTGTAGCGTTCACGGAACGGCTTCGAAGTGAATCCGGCCAGCCGGCCGGCAAGGCAACCGAGCAAGGAGACTGTGATGCGCATCGGGCATTTTGCAGCTGTCGTCATGTGCGTCGTTCCGATTTTGTCCTGCGGCGCCAATCGCGCTGCGGGGGTATCGATCGACTCCCGCCTGAATAAGGAGTTCGACCGCGTGGAACAGTCGCTTCATCAGCTGGAATCGACAAAGCTTCCAGAGGGTCTGCAAGGCCTTTTGAAAACGCACCAGGCTTCGTTCAACGAGGCAAAGAACGCGAAATCCCCGCTGCTTCGACTCTACCGTTTGCGCAATTCGGACATCGGCGTAAGCACCCTGCAGTTCCTGGCGGCACAGAAAGCTGCGGGCGAAAACGTCGCCAGCCTGGAGTCTCTCTGGAAGAGCCGTCAGCCAGCCTTCGACGGAGCGGAGAAAGACATGCCCGGACCGGCGATGCTGGTAGCCCTTCGCCAGGCTGCCGGAAATCGCGCCAGGAAGTTTTTTTACGCCAGTCTTCC
This sequence comes from Acidobacteriota bacterium, assembly GCA_039931435.1. Taxonomy (GTDB): domain Bacteria; phylum Acidobacteriota; class Thermoanaerobaculia; order Gp7-AA8; family Gp7-AA8; genus JBDTRY01. Next base: position 2,639 of record JBDTRY010000061.1, read on the forward strand.
GTACGGGAAAACTGCCTCGCCGTTCAGCGGTCTCTATTACCTTGCTGAAGCGGAGGGAAATCTGCGGTTCCGCGGCTTCGTGGAATCGCTTCTGGCCGGTCAGGAATCGGAGCAGAGCAGACCTCCGGGTGCGGAGACGCTGGCCCAGGCCCTGGAACACCTGGAGACTCGAACACTTCAGGCATTTGAAGACGATCCTGTCGTTCCGGCGACCATCCCTGTGAGCTCTCGTCTGAAAGAGACCCGCGAGCTGCTGGATCAGAACGAGATCGAAGGAGCCACACTGGCACTTCTCGAGTCCCAGCTGGAGTTCAGCCGGCAGACGAAAAACGTGTCGGCCGACCCCGCCGCCACAGGCGAGGTCAAGCCCGCGGAAAGCAGCCTCGGCGAACTGATCAGCGCCATGGCTCGCGAAGACGAGCCGCAGACCGCGCGCATCATCAGAAACGACGTGCAGCCGCTCTACGCCTCACTATTCGTAGCGACCACGGCGGCGCACAAGACGAAATCCTCGCCGGTCACCGTCACTCTGGTGCGATGGCCCTATACGTGAAGCCTCTCCGATCCGGCAAGTTTGCTGGCTCAGGAAGTTGTTCGCAGGCACGGTGAGAGCGTACGTTTTGCAGTTCAGGATTCAGGAGCTTCGCCGCTCGCGGAACGATTCGGCATCGACAAATATCCGGCCGTCTTCGTGGACGATGCGCTGGTAGCGCGTCCGGAAGATTTCTACGCATGGGGAGGACCGGCGGACGGAAAGTATGTCCCCTGGAGCGCCCTGCCGAACCGCCGCAAATTTCAGGCGGATCTCCAGAAGATGATCGACATCCGTCTTGCCGGAGGCGATGTTACCTCGCTCGTTCCCCGAAAGAGCGTGGACAAGATCCGGTCACTTCCGACGATGGAGATGGTCGATCTGACGGGCAAACGGTTCACCTTCGCCTCGCTTCAGGGGAAACCCGTGCTGGTCGAATTCTGGGCCACCTGGTGCCCCTTCTGCATCGACACGTTGGCCTGGATGAAGAGTATGGATCCGGACAAGGTCAACGTCGTCTCCGTGGTCGTAGAGTCGAATCGCAAGGATGTCGATGCTCTGATCGCGAAACTGCAGCCACGGGGAATGGTCGTTGACGGCAAGCCCGATTTGCGGTCAGCCTTCGACGGCCCGCCAGCCTTTCCAACTCTGATACTGGCTGACAAAGACGGGAAGATCGTTCGTACTTTCTATGGCGCCCCGAAGAATCTTCATCAGGACATCGAGCGCGAGCTGGAGATTCTGCGCTGATCGTGGACAGCAATCGTTGACGAGCGACAGCATTCCGAGCCGCATGGGCGTGCGTCGGTTTTTTTCGGAAATGAAACATTCCGGTCTGCTATTCAACCGGACGGCAAGACAAGGGTGCCGCCCGCACGCCGTGCAGCCCTACGAGTATCGGGGCCGAGATTCGATGTTCCGGATGGTCTTCAGCTTTTCGTCAGCGATTCCAGTTTCTTCTTCAGTGATTGAATCTGTCGATCGGAGCGCTGGCCGTCCGGCAGCGCTTCGGCGAAGCTGATGGCCTTCTCCACGGTCTTCTGAGCTTCCGCTGAATTCCCCATGGCCTGATAAATATCCGCGCGGGTTCGGAGGATGCCGAGCATGCGCGGACCGTAGGCTTTGGCCATGGCCCGGTCGCTCGCCGCCAGCGCCTTGTCGTATTGCTTCAGCGCCAGCCAGGCCACTGCCAGGCGCGCCGGAGGGTTGTAGTCGTCGGGCAGATCCCGCTCCGAGGCCTCGAGCATTTCCACTGCCCGTTCCGGGTGCCCGAGCTCGAGATAGGCGCCGAGCCGATGGGAGTCATAGACCGAGCGAGCGTCCGCCGTTTTTGCTTTTGCTGCTTCACGTTCCAGGAAGGTTGCCCACTGCTCGGCGATTCTCTGTTTGCCTTCCTTATCGCCGAGATCGTCCCGGGCATCGATCAGTCCAATGTAGATTCCCGAACGGTCATCGCCGCTCAGATCGAGCCTGGGGTTATCGAGCGCTTTCTGTGATGCGATCTCGAATGTCTTCACCCACTCGCTGCGCATGGTTTCTTTTTTGTCGACAGCCAGGGCGCACCCCAGACCTGATGCGGCGACATTTCCTTCGGAAGATGTGCCTCTCACGCGCGGCAACGCCGCCATCGCCAGTTCGGTGCACCCCAGGTCATCACCTGAGGTCGAAAGGGCATAAAGAAGCGATTCGACCGTATGGCCGTATTGCGGCCATTTCGGGGGTGCCTGTGACAGAACCTTTTGAAACTGCGGAACGGATTCTTTGTAACTTCCGGCGCCGTAAGTTTTCTCTGCGCCGGCAAGGGCTGCCTGAAGTCCCCGCGTCTTCCCGGCCAGTTGCTCACCTTCATGGAGAAGATTGAGTAGTTGGGGAACCGTGGCGCCGCCTACCCATCGCTTCGTGACGGCTTCTTTTACGGGATCGATAATGTACAGGGTTGGCCAGGCCGAGATCGTGTACTTCTGCACGAACGCGGCATTCGAGGCCTTTTCCGTGTTGACCGAGAGCCAGACAAACTGTCCGGCGACCCGCTCGAGAGCCTTGTCCGTGAAGACATAAGCCCGCATCGAGCGGCAGGTGTGTCACCAGGGTGCCCAGGCGTCGACGAACAGCGGAAGATTTCTGGCCCGTGCCTGCTGAAGGGCGGCACTGTAATTGTCTTCCACGAAAGGAAGGACCTCTCGCGGAGGCGGCGAGGCCAGCAGCGGCGAGGCCAGCGTCGTCAGAAGCAGGCCGGTGGCTGCGATTCGGAAGGTTTTCATCGGACGATGGTACCAGCGACGACGGCCGATTGGAACGGGACGGTGGCCCGCTGCTCCAAAGGAAGAGTCTGCCGAGATTTCGTAAGACTAACAATGGAGTCGTATGCTGATCCTCGCAACGGCGAGAACCCGGACGCAGACTTAGCTTCGAGGAGGCGAACAACGATGTCCATTCCCGATCTCCCAACAGTGCCCGAGGTAAAGGGACAGTCAAGGAGCGGCTTGCAGTACAGGATTCATGGAACAGTGCAGCAAACCGTCATCATCGATCTCAAGCCCGGTGAGATCGTTTTTTCGGATGCCGGCGGTATGTCCTGGATGTCGCGAACAGTACAGATGAACACCACCGGCAGTGGCGGTCTCGGTGGAATGCTCAAGCGCGCCCTGTCCGGGGCAACCCTGTTCGTCATCGACTTCTCGACCGCGGGTGGACCGGGACAGGTGGCCTTCGCCAGCGATTTCCCCGGAAAGATCCTGGCCTTCGATCTTGATCCGGGCCAGTCCATCGTCATGCACAAACATGCGTTCATCTGCGCGGAGAAGAGTGTGACGCTGGACATCAGCTTCACGCGAAAACTCGGAGCCGGTCTGCTCGGTGGCGAAGGTTTCATCCTCCAGCGGGTCACAGGCCCGGGAATGGTTTTCGCGGAGCTGGATGGAGATGCAGTGGAATACAACCTTTCCGGCAACGAAAGCATGCAGGTCGAGCCGGGTCACGTGGCCATGTTCGATCCATCGGTGACGTTCGACATCGCCATGGTCAAGGGGATTCGAAACATGCTCTTCGGGGGGGAAGGGATCTTCCTGGCCACTCTCAGCGGGCCCGGGCGAATCTGGCTGCACTCGATGACAGCCAGCAAGATGGCTCACCGGATCGGTGAGTACCTGCCGGGCTCGTCCAAATAGCCTGACTCAGCCATCGACGGATAGCAGACTCCGGCCTTGACCGGAGCCTGCATCCGCCGGCATTCATTGCACGTGGATCTTGCTGTAGACGTGTTTGACGCCGTTCACGCTTTTGGCAGCGGCGACGATCTTGTCGATCTCGGCCTGGTTGTCGGCGTGACCGTCGAGGGTGACGTTGCGGCTGTCGTCGATCGTCACTTCAATCGCGAAGGTCTTGCTCGTGTCCACCTCGGCAATTTTTCCACGAACGTCAGCTTCCATGGCAGCCTTGTCCCATTGCGCGGGGGTGGCGCGATTCATGGAACCGCAGGCTGCTGCAAACATCATCAAGAGAATTGCCAGTGCAGGTAGTGTACGTTTCATTTGCGTTTTTCTCCTTCTTCACGGCAGGGGAAGAGCAACTGCTATGCCTGTTTCAAAAGAAGAGGGAATCTGGCGGACTGAACCTTTCCTCAGACGCGAACGGTGATCTGCCTACGCTCTCCGGGTGGGGCCACGGGAATCGACAGAGGCCCCGACGGTTGGCCGCTGCGCTCGATTCTGATGTCGTAAACGGCACCGCGAAACGGGCGGATCATCTTCGCACTACTCCAGGATGGCGGCAGGCAGGGGTCGATGACGAGCCCGTCGAAATCAGCGCGAACACCCAGCACCCATTCCGAGACCACACGATGGAGCCATGAGGCGGATCCCGTATACCAGGTCCACCCGGCCCGTCCGAAGAGCGGCGAATCCGGTCCATCGACGTTTCCGGGAAGGACGTACGGTTCAGCCCAGTATCGCTCCGGGTCTTTGTTTGTCGGATCGATGGCAATGAGCAGTTTTTCCACCAGCTCCGCGTCACGCATTCTGGCGGCGGCAGCGATGGCCCACGTAGCGGCGTGCGTGTAGACGCCACCATTCTCACGCAGTCCGGCACCGTATCGGGTGATGTACCCGATCCGTTCGTCGGGTTCGCTGTACGCGGGCTGAAGAAGGAGTGCGCCCGCCTCGCTGACGAGATGCTCGCGCACGGCGTTCATGCAGGACGCGGCCCGATCGGGCGGGGCCACATCGTTCAGGATCGCCCAGGTCTGAGCGTTGAGGAAAATACGTCCGTCACGATTCTCGGCACTGCCAATCTTGGAACCGTCGTCGAGTGTTGCCCGCCAGTACCAGTTTCCATCCCAACCGTATTCATTGATGGCGGCGACGAGTCTGTCCCGCCTGGAGCTGTAATCGGCAGCGAACGCTGCTTTCCCGCTGCGGCGGTAGATCTCCGCCCAGTCAGCGAGACAGCCGGCCAGAAAGTGAGCGAGCCAGACCGATTCCCCGCGCTCCTCTGTTCCCGCCGCCGAGAGTCCGTCATTCCAGTCGCCGGCGCCGATGAGGGGCAGGCCGCGCTCGCTCGTGCGTTTGAATACGCGCTCGAAGGCCCGCCGGACATGCTCTTCGAATGGTGCCTCCCTGCTGTCGTCGAGGAACGCGACAGGGGTGTCGAGCACGGAGAAGTCTCCGGTCTCGCGAATGAGGTTCGGGGTGACGAAAGACATCCACAGCAGGTCGTCGGTCATCGTCGTCACCAGGCCCTGTTCCGAGAGCGGATGCCACCAGTGATAAACAGAACCGTCGGCGAACTGGTGATTGGCGTGGAGTTCGAGCTGATTGCGGCATCGCTCAGGCTCGATCGTCAACCAGACTTGAGAGTCCTGAAGCTGATCGCGAAAGCCGTAGGCGCCGCTCTGCTGGTAATAGCCGGCCCGGCCCCAGATACGCGCCGAGATGGCCTGATAACGAAGCCAGTCGTTGACGAAGGAATTGAATCGGCGGTCGGGAGTTTCCATCCGGTGGGCTGAGAGCCGCTCGATCCAGGAAGTGCGCACCGTAGCCAGTGCACGCTCCATCCGGCCGACATCCAGCGACGAGTCCAGAAGCGCAAGCGTCTCTTCCCGCGAGGCACCGACGGCGATGGCGAACCCCAGCGATTTCTCCTCGCCTGGGGCGAGCTCGATGACCGTGCGCATGGCAGCGACGGGATCGTAGTGACGTCCGAATTTGCCGGACCAGTCCGGGCGCTCAAGCGCCTCCGGAGAGCGAATCGATCCATACCTGCCAGTGAATTCGGTCTTGTCCCCTTCGGCGGAAACGACGTCGGCGGTCGTGGCGAACGCGCAGTCGTAGGGAAAATCCGAATTCCAGTGACCCCACCGCCTGGAGGGAACGTCCCACATCGCATTCCGTCCGAATATGGCGCGGCGAGCAGGATCGAATTCCGTTCCGATGAACAGCTTGTGGAACTCGCGCCGCGGCGCGGGAGTGACCCCGCAGCACCACTCCAGATAGCCGGTGAGCTCGACGGTGCGCGCGGTGCCAGAGGTGTTCTTCAACCGGACGATCCAGAGTTCGATGGCATCGGATGCGTGCGCGAAGAGTGTCCATTCGCTCTCGATGCCGTCGTTCGTGGCGGCGAACGTCGTGTACCCGATCCCGTGCCGGCATCGATAACCCTCGTCACGGATCCACATGGGAGCGGGCGAGAGGGACCACGACCGGCCGGTTCCTCGATCCCGGGCGTAGATGAATTTCCCGGCCGTATCCTGGGCGAAATCCTGCTGCCACCAGTTCACCACCGCCAGTTGAGAATTGTCGATCCAGGTAAAGCCGCTCCCCGTGTGACTGATGGCCAGACCCAACCGCTCGTTGGAGATGATGTTGGACCAGGGACGGGGCGTGCGGAAATCCGTGATGACGTACTCCCGCCCATCCTCGGAGAAGTGTCCGTATCGATCGCGAGTGGGAGCATCCGGCCGTTCGCTCATCTGTGAACGTCCACCGGCGCCATAGTCCGCGCGAGCACAATTCCTCCTCCGCAATGAACACCGGGGCTTGCTTCGAGGTCTCTCAAGAGCATCGCATCTCCTTCACGTCCACGCCAGGGGAAGGCAATCATATCCAGTTCGTTCACCGCTGGCGTCTCGGTGCAGCGGCACCCTCGCAGGGCCGCATGGCAGGCGGCCGGTTCTCTGGCCAACTCGCCCTACCCGGATTTGCGGCCGGCCACGCTTGCTATGGATGCCGGCCGCACGCCGTGCGGCCCTACGACGCAGCGCCCGGAGAGCTCGGAAGCAGCTCGGTGCAGCGGCACCCTCGTAGGGCCGCATGGCATGCGGCCGGTACTCTGGCCGTCTCGCCCTATCCGGATCTCCGATCGGCGCGGACGGTAGCCTCACCGCCCGCGCCGGATCCATCTATTTCACGTCCGGCGGAGCCGTAGCCAGACCGCGCTCGATGAGGAGCGGTTCGACGATTGGATCCCGGCCTCGGAAGGCTCGGTACATTGCTCCCTCGTCCTGCGATCCTCCGCGGGAGAGGATCATGTCGCGGAAGCGCTGGCCATTTTCGCGCGTCATTCCGCCGTGCTCCCTGAACCAGTAGAAAGCATCGTCATCAATCACTTCGCTCCAGAGGTAGGCGTAGTAACCGGCTGAATAGCCTCCTCCCCAGACATGCGAGAAGTAAGTGCTGTGATAGCGCGGAGGAACCTGCTCCATGGCCACGTGGTAACGCTCGAGCGCGGCGGGCTCGAAGGTGTTCACGTCCTGAAGCGGGGCGCCCGGCGGAAGTGTGTGCCAGGCCATGTCCAGAAGAGCAGCTTCAAGATATTCGGTGGTGTCATAGCCCTGATTGAACGTCCGGGATTTCTTGATCTTTTCCACCAGTGCCTGCGGCATGGCTGCGCCGGTCTTGTAATGCTTCGCATAGTTGGCAAAGACCGCCGGATCGGTTGCCCAGTGCTCGTTGAACTGGGACGGAAATTCGACGAAGTCCCGAGGGACATTCGTTCCCGCGAGCGTGGGGTACTTCACATTCGAGAACATGCCGTGGAGAGCATGGCCAAACTCGTGAAAGAGCGTGGTTACATCGTCGAAGCTCAGCAGAGCCGGCTGGCCGGGTGCGGGTTTGGTGAAGTTGGTTACGTTGAAAACGACCGGTTTCGTTCCGAACAGACCACTCTGATCGACGAAGCTGTCCATCCACGCGCCGCCGCTCTTGCTGGGTCGTGAGTAGTAGTCGCCGTAGAACAGCGCCAGCGATGTTCCGTCGGCGTCGAACACCTCGAAGACGCGCACATCCGGCTGATAAACCGGGATGTCCTTCCGCTCCTTGAAAGTCAGTCCGTAGAGTTTGTTCGCGGCGAAGAAAACGCCGTCGTGGATCACACGATCGAGCTCGAAGTACGGCTTGACCTCCGATTCGTCGAGGTCGTATTCGGCTTTTCGCACCTGTTCGGCGTAGAGCTCCCAGTCCTGCGGACCGAGCTTGAATCCGCCCTTCTGCTTGTCAACCAGTGCCTGCATCTTTGCCGCTTCCGATCGGGCCCGGGCCGTTGCAGCAGGAACGAGATCGGTGAGCAGTTTCAACGCGGCCTCGGGCGTTTTGGCCATCTGATCGTCGAGGACGTACGCTGCATAGGTCGGGTAGCCGAGCAGTTTGGCGCGCTGGGCGCGAAGCTGGGCCAGACGGGAGATGACGGCCTTCGTGTCATTCTCGCCGCCATGATTTCCGCGCTGCACGGAAGCGTCAAAAATCCTGCCGCGGAGAGCTCGATTCCTGATCGTGGACAGAGCGGGCTGCTGAGTCGTGTTCTGAAGCGTGATCAGCCACTTGCCGGTCATTCCCCGGTCTTTGGCGCGATCGGCGGCGGCAGCGATATCCGACTCGCTCATTCCGGCAAGCTCCGCGACCTTGTCGACGATCACCGCCGAGCCGTTCGTATCGGCCAACACCTTGTCGTGGAATTGCGTGCTGAGCTTTGACTCCTCCTGGTTCAGGGCGCGCAAAGCGGTCTTGTCTGCGTCGGAAAGAAGTGCTCCGGCGCGAACAAAATTGAGGTAGTAACGCTCCACGAGGAACCTGGTCTCCGCATCCAGGCCCATGGACTCCCTTTTGTCGTAAAGAGACTTCACACGGGCGAACAGTTGCGAATTGAGATAAATGGCATCCTGATGAGCGGCAAGTCGGGGGGACTCTTCGGCCTCGATCTTCTGCAGCGTATCGTTGGTGTTCGACTGCGTCATGTTGAAAAAGACCTTGGCCGTCCGCGTCAGCAGTTCGCCGGAGCGCTCCATGGCTTCGATGGTGTTGGCCACCGTGGGCGGAGCGGGATTGGCAGCGATAGCCTCGACCTCGGCCAGGTCGATCCGCATCCCCTCTTCCAACGCAGGCTGGTAGTGGCCGTCCTTGATGCGATCGAACGGCGGAGCCTGAAACGGGAGCGTGCTGGCCGCCGAGAACGGGTTGGAATCAGGCAGCGTGGAAGCCATGCTGTTTTGTGTCGGACCGGCAGGCTCCGCCATCGACGGCTGGGGCTCAGGACTACTCACCGGCGCAACGGGCTGCCGGCATGCGCCGCATAGGGCAAGGCTGAGAACGACGAAAAGTGAAACGAATCGATTCATAGATGTTTTTCCTGTCGTAGTTAAGTGTTGATTTGAGCATATCGCTGATCCGTGGTGGAAAGATTGAATCCCAGCTTGAAAACGTGCACGGTCCTTTCAATTGTTCCGCCAGGGGTTTAAGGATCCTGTCCACGGTCGAGCTGAAGGCGTTCTACGTTCCCGGTCGTCACTACCATTCCGATACCCTGATCTCAGAAACTCAATCGGTATGCCACACGGATTCTTCGGCCCGGTTCTGGCCGGAAGAACGAAGCGTTCGAGAATTCAGCGTAGAGTTCATTGGTGAGGTTCTCACCCCAGACCGTGAGGTCATGCGTCATGCCGGAGGATTCCCACACGCGCGCACCAACTCCCAGACTGTGAATAGTGAATGAGGGCAGTGTGCGGCCAACCGGAGGCACCGGCTGATCGGGGTCGATGTTCGCCTTTGCGCTCCCGTTGTGGCGCACATCGTATTCAGTCCAGAAGCGCGAACCCGGCTGTTGATATCTGGCATAGGCAAACGCTTTGTCCGAATAGACGTCGTCAGGCGGAAGAATCGTTGTCGAACCGAGTCGTGTGGCGTTGATGTGGGTGTAGTTGCCTCCGACGGTCAGACCGACCGGCGTAACGTGGTAACCCACGGCAAGCTCCACTCCCTGGTAGCGCAGACGGTCGGCGTTGACCTGCTGTACGACGAACTGCGCGCCGCTGGCCGCAATCTTCGACTGGATGTCGGCAGGCAGCTGCCCGATCTCACTCGGCGATAGAAAGTCCTGGATGATGCCCTGACGGATCACGTTCCGGAAGCCCACCAGCTCCAGGAAGGCGTTCCTGCCCCTGTACTTGACCCCCAGATCCCAATTACTGCTCTTCTCCGACGATAGACCGGGGTTGAGTATCTGAAATCCATTTCCCTCGGGCGTCGGGCCGTTGAAAAGGCGCTCGATGACGTTCGGAGCGCGGAAGGCAGTGCCGTAGGAGACCAGGGCATTCAGGGAATCCGTAATCTGATACGTGGCCATCAGCGCACCGACAGTGTTGCTATCACTGAAATCCAGGCCAGTAATATCCAGCTGGGGTGTCGGTTCGGCTTTCGTTTCCACACGCTGGTAACGCAAGCCGGCAGTGAGGCGAAGGCGGGAGGCCAGAGTCATTTCGTCCTGCAGGAAGACTCCGGAGCTGCTGTTGGTAGCGTTTGGCGAATTGGCCACGTTGCTGATCTGCTCCTGCATCACTTCGAAGGGAGGACCTGGAAAGATCAGGTGGGCGACCGTATCTGAAAAGTCCGTGTTGCTTATGCGGTCGCGGAATCCCTCCACTCCGTAGGTCAGCGTGTGTCGCCCATCGAACAGGGGTTTTACGGCGTCGACACGAAATCCCGTCGTCTCGATGCCTGTGACATTCCGCGTGTCAACCTTCACGAACGAGTTCGGAAACGACGGACCGATCGGCCCGATGTTGATGTTGATGTCATTGACGAGCACGCGGTCGTTCTTCTGGTAATAGAGCTGAACGTTGGCGGAACTGGCCAATAAACTACGGTCGTAATTGCCGGTATATGAAAGCGAGTAGCGGTCGAACTTTTGCGAAGGATAGAGAATACGGATTTTCACCTGCTCGTCGACGCCGTAGCGGTCACCGGGGAGGTAACCGAATCCGGCGTCGCGGGCATCGTAATGATTGACGCGCAGCCGCAACGTATTGCGGTCGGTGATGGCGTAACCGAAACTGCCCCAGATGCTGGAATCCGCCACGCCCGTGTCGAGCACGCGACTGTTCCGCGAAAGTCGAATGTCCCCGAACGTTCCCGCCGGTGCCACGTAGTCGTCAGCCTCCCGGGTTGAACCTCCCAGCTGATACAGGAACTTTCCTGCCGAACCGGAGATGCTGGCCCCAGCGCGACGACGCTCGCCGGCACTGGCATAGGACAGATCGAGAAACCCGCGCAGATGATCGCCCGAGGACGGTTCGCGGGAAACCAGGTTCAAAACGCCGCCGATGGCGTCGGAGCCGTAGAGGACCGATGCCGGGCCGCGTACCACTTCAATCGTTTCCACGCTGTCGATGTCGACAAGACCGGAGATCTCGCCGAAGTCCGTCTGGCGACGGGCGTTGTTCATACGAAGGCCGTTCTCCAGGAACAGAACGCGGAGACCCCGCTGTGCGCGAATGATCGGACGCATCTGATTCGGACCGACATCGGCAACGTCGGTTCCGGGCTGATAGCGGAGCAGCTCGGCGGCGTTCTGCGGGACCTTGCGCTGAATCTCATCGTGACGGATGACCGTGACCGGCGTGGCCACTTCGAACACATCGCGTTTACTGCCGGTGGCCGTGACCGTGGTTTCGGCGAAGAACGATGGCGTTGCAGCGGTGACGGTCTTCTGATCGTCAACCGAGGGGTGGTCCGGGTCGACAGGCTTCGAAGGATCCGGAGCGATGGTCTTCGTTGTCGGCGGCTCTTTGGGAGCATCGGCAGTTGCCCCGGAAGTTTCTGCCATGAGTGGGAACGCCAGCATCACTGCGAAGAGAGCGAAAGAAGTCGTCACCGATCGAAATCGTGGAAGCGATGCCCGCGAGTGTCGACCGCCGGCACATGAAAAAAACCTGAACATGGGTACATCCCTTCATCGCAATCGTCCAGAGCGAACGCTGCGAGCGTCATACGTGGATTGGGAGGCCCGGCGGATGAGAATCCCCGGAGCCGCTTCGTTTCGGCGCTCAGCCTTGAGGAGGCGAGCGCGGAGAGACGAAATGCCACGAACGAGGCCGGTACCGGGCGGGCGGAAATTTCTGGTTGGTTTCGCGGACCTCGAGGCCCGCGGGGCGTAACACGGCGGTCAGAAAAACGAACAGGGCAACGGCCGCCGGAATGACCAGCGCCAATTCGACCACCGAGGCCAATTCGACCTGGAGCTCTCCGTCATTGGCGGCCACGGGGGCGCCCGCGTGAAGAAGAACGACCAGCAGCCAGAAAACGATCAGTGGCCGTCCCCCGCGAAGCCGGTCCGGTGCCACCTTCTGGAAGGCGAACACGGCAACCAGGAGGAAAAGCGCGGCTGCCCATTTCGCCAGAACGGCAGGATCGAGAATCGAGCTGTCGCCGATCCGATGCAGCAGCAGCACGGCATGAAAGACCAGGAGACCAGCGAGGGAAACTTTCGCCACCATCGCGCTCACGAATCGGACGGGTCCCGCTTTCCGCTTTCGGGTGGTGGAATCTGGTGAGAATTTCATGGAGTCGTCACGAGCAAGGCAATCATAGATGAAAATCCGGGAGAAAGCAGGGCGTGTCGGTGTTGTAACCGTCTCTGCCATCCTCTCCCCTCGTCAGGGAATGCGTCGCCGGTCGTCCGTCACGGTCAAATGAGTGCCGGCAACTGACAGCAGGCCGCTGACAGGATTCTCACTCTGCACTAGAATTTACGGGAGAAACGGGTCCAATTCGGAGGTAGATATGTTCAGACGTCTTTCACTGCTCGTGCTCGTGGTCTGCCTGTCGGCTTTGCCTCTCATTGCTCAACAGGCCGGGCCGGCATTCCTTCGGGACGCCGTCGAAGCAAGATCGTTTGCAGCTGCCCCGCACCTTGCTGATCGTCCCGGCTCGGAGCCGTTGATGAGCCTTCCGAGGGCCACCGAGGCTGCGGCCGATGAGGTCGAAGCCATTCACAGCTGGAACGAGCAGCAGGGCAATCCTCCGAGGAACGGATTCACAAGGGCAATGCCCACCATCCTCTCCATTCGTCTTGCGCCCGCCTCGGCCAAAACGAGTCCGTCGACCGGCGGGGGAACGGTTACGTTGTCCGATCGCGCCACGACAATCTGGAGCGGAAACTTCCGGGTGGACGCCGCCTTCAGGTTTCGTCTGCACCTGACCAACGTGAGCATGCCGGCTGGAACGACGTTATGGATCTACGGAGCGTCGGAGAAACCGATCGCCTTCGACAGTGACCTCATCGATGCCACAGGAGGACTGTACACGCCGAGCGTTGGCGGAGACACCGCCTACCTGGAGGTGGAGGTCCCATCGAAGACCACCGGCACGCTGGCCTTCGACGTTCACGACATCGTGGAGATCATCGCCCCCGCTCCCCGTCTCTCGGCGCAGAGCATCACAGGTCCGGCGGACGAACCGACGTGCCTGATCGATGCTACCTGCGTCACATCAACGACGCTGGACGTGATCGACGCTTACCGAAAGGCAGTGGCCCATCTGGAATTCATGAAGGGAGGAAGCAGCTTCGTCTGCAGCGGAGGCTTGATCAACGACACGGACGATTCCTCTGCGATCCCTTACTTTCTCACGGCAAACCACTGTTTTTCCGATCAGACTGCAGCCACCTCGCTGGAAGCGTTCTGGGACTATCGCACCGCTTCGTGCGGCGGCGGCTTCCCGGACCTCGCCAGCCTTCAGCGCAGCAACGGTGCTGTATTGAAAGCGACATCCGCAGTGAGCGACTTCACGTTCGTTCAGCTCAGCTCCATTCCCTCGGGCCGGGTGCTTCTGGGATGGAACGCCTCGACGGCCGCTGTGCCAAGCGGCACGAAACTCTTTCGGATATCGCATCCGTTCCCTGACGCTTTCGACGTTCCCGGACCACAGTCCTACTCGGAAACATTCGTCGACACGACCGTCGGAACCTGCTCGCAGCGCCCCCGGAGCAACTACGTCTATTCCACGGGTGGTCAGGGCGGTGTCTATGGCGGAAGTTCCGGCTCTCCGGTGATTCTGGCCGGCGGCTACATCGTCGGCCAGCTTTTCGGCTCGTGCGGACCCACCGATCCCACGGCCGGCTGCGACCGATCGAATTCCACCGTCGACGGCGCCTTTTCTGCGACATTTCCCTCGATTTCTCCCTTCCTGCAGGCGGGTCCGTCAACGGCGCCATGCGTGGCCAATGCAACCACCGCCTGCGTTCTCAACAATCGCTTCAAGGTCACGGTTCGTTACCGGTCCGTATTCGACAACAACCCTACGGACTCTGACGCGGTGGTCAAGCCGGTAACCGGATTCGGGAATCCCAACTTCGAGACCGCATTTTTCTACTTCAACAGCCCGAACAATATCGAGATGCTCGTCAAACTCCTCGATCAGGGGAATACGGACACGGCAGGACGGCCGACGATCGCAGTGCTTTTCGGATCTGCGACGCCGCTGCGAATTGAACTGACAGTCGTCGACTCGACAACTGGAGCGAGCAAGAAGTACACGAGCGAATTCGGGAAGAGCCAGGGCGGCGCAGACTTCACGGCGTTCGTAAAATAAGCGCGCTCAGTTTCTCAGCGGCTCCCGCTGTTGGTCCGCTTGTTAGAAACTCCCATGGCGTCCTGTGAGGTCGGCTCTGGAGATTTAACAAGCGATGCTTCGCAAACG
>JBDTRY010000062.1:0-16644 GCA_039931435.1 Acidobacteriota bacterium
CTGATGCACAGGGCGCTCCTCGGCGATCACTTCCGGAACGCCCCCACGCAGGAGGGATGAAGACTAACTCTTCACGTTCGGTAACCCAGCCGTCTGATTACTTCAGACCCGTCGGCTTTGCGTCATCCCGTCGCCGGGATTTTGCCTTTTCGTTGTGGTGATCGCTAATTTCATATTGAGGCAATCCGGCAAGAAAGTCAACCGGTTCGAGGGCGCGGGCAAACGTGTTCGTTCAGCTAGGCGGGATCGAACCTCTCGCTACCCGGCACTGCTCGCATGGGCAGAGGGCGCGCAGGCGGTCGTGAGTCCAGAGTCCCCACGAATGCCCATCCGCCCAGTTGAACTGCAGCGCATAGTTTCCGACGCGTTCCACAGCCTGCAGTTCGAGGGAGCTCTCTGTGAGCTGCGGCTCCGGCCGGGCAGGGAGTCTTCCAAACAGATCGGGTTCCCCGGCGCAGAACGCGCATGGGCAGCTTCGGCGGAGGTCCTCCATTGCATAGTAGGATTCATGCCCATCATCCCAGACGACGACGAAAAGGCCACCGAGTTGCTGATAGGATTCCGGCTTCACGGGCGCATTGTACTGTCGCGTGGGTCCGGCGCGGCGCTCAGACGGACGAGATCGCCGTCTCTTGCTCGGATGACGACAGGCGGAGTTCGTAAGAAATGGCAGATCGCTCCGATTCCCGGCGCTCGGGAGTTCGTCCGGCAAGCTCGAAGAGACGGCCCGCCCGACCCTCGAGCGTTTCGATAGAGGGCAAAAGCGGTCGTACCCGCCGGACAACCGTCCCCCGGGAACAGTCGACGACGTACAAGCTACTGATCGAGTACGAAGGCACCCGGTACTCGGGATGGCAGGCGCAGTCGAACACTCCTAAAACGGTGCAGGGGCGACTCGTGGCCGCCGCCTCCCAAACCTTCGGTGCAGTCGAAATCGGAGGATCGGGTCGCACAGATGCCGGTGTTCACGCTGCCGGCCAGGTCGCACACCTTCGTATGAACAAAAAGGCAGCCCCTGATGAAATACGCCGGGCATTGAATGACGAGCTGCCGGCGGACATTCACGTCATTCGCGTCGAGCCGGTCAGCGACCGCTTTCACGCCCGGCACGACGCACTGGGGCGCGTGTATCTCTATCAGATCTCGACGCGGCGAACGGCGTTCGCCAAACCATTTGTCTGGTGGATCAAGGACCGCCTCGATGTGGACCGGATGGCCGAGGCGGCGCAACTCATCGCCGGCCGGCGCGATTTCACGCGCTTCACCGACAAGCGGGCCACGAATGAATCCATGAGTGTCGAGGTCGAGCTGGCTGATGTTGCGCCGGTGGACGATCTCATCCTCGTACGAATCGCAGCGTCGCACTTTCTCTGGAAGATGGTCAGAAAGCTCGTCTCCGCACTGGTTGAAGTCGGACGAGGAACGCTTCCACAGGCGGAGTTCGATCGACTGCTGAATGATCCCGCGGCCGCTCCCTTCCAGCCGACGGCATCACCGTCCGGCCTTTTTCTGGAGGCGGTGATTTACCCGGGTGAACAATTCGATCGGCCGCTGCTGCCGATCGTACCTGTCTCCACGATTCTCGGGGCGTCCGTACATCGGAAACGCAATGCTTGATGAAGCCGCGCTGATCGCGAAGATCACGGCGGCCTTACCGTCCTTCACGGAAGGGCTGGGTATCGGGGACGATGCCGCCGTCCTGCAGGCGACGGGCACGCTCGTGGTTACTACAGACCTGTTGCTCGAAGACGTCGATTTCACCGCAGCTACCGCCATCGAACATGTGATGGCCAAGAGCTTCGCTGCGAATTTATCCGACGTTGCGGCGATGGGTGCCACCCCTTTCGCCTATCTGCTGACCCTCGGGCTGACGAATACCGCCATCGAGCAGTTCGATCGTCTTGTGGCCGCACTGGCTGCCGGCTCTCGCGAGTTCGGAGTTCAATTAATCGGAGGCGATCTTTCGAGGTCGGAGAAACTTCTCGTGTCGATCACGGCCTTTGGTCGTTTTGCTTCCGGTGCGACGCCTCTGCTCCGCAGCGCTGCCCTGCCTGGCCATCAGGTTTTCGTCAGTCGGCCGCTGGGCGGAGCTTCGGCGGGTCTGCAGCTTCTCCGTGCGGGTTGGACGATCGATGCCACGTCGGCGGTGAGGCCGCCGGAGGGCTCCAGCGCTTCGTATTCGCAGCGCGAATTCGCCCGTTCAGCGCTGCTTCGTCAGCTGTCGCCCGAACCCGAAGTCTCTCTCGGAGCGCTGCTGGCGAAGCTTTCCACAACCGGTGCCTGCATCGATGTCTCCGACGGTCTCTCCACCGATCTCCATCGAATCTGTCGAGCTTCGCGCTGTGGCGCGGTGCTCGAACGGGAACGCATTCCTGGGTTTCCTGATCTGGCTGCCAATGCTCTTTTTCTGGGGACGGGAGATCCTTTCGCCGCGGTGCTTCACGGCGGCGAGGAGTTTGCCTTGCTGTTCACGTCCACGCTGGGCGAATCAGAATTGAGTGAGATCGCCGGCCGCCGCGTTTACTCCATCGGTCGGATCGTGGACGGCCACTCGGTCGTCCTGCAGTACGGATCGCAGGAGGAGAAACTGGAGCCAGCAGGTTTCGATCATTTCGCGCAGGGATGAAAGGAAGTCCCGCGTCGTTCGCGTAGTGAGCGCTTGTTATTCCGAAGCGAAGCGAGGGATCTCCCGTACGTGCAACGACGACCGGTCTTACACGCGCGTGAGGTCCCTGCTCGCTTCGCTCGTGAGACTGTGTCAAATGTATCTTGAAATCACAACCGGCCCTACGAGTTCGTGCTTCTCTGAGGTTCCCCTGGTTTTGACACAGCCTCTCGTTCGGGATGCCACGATTGTTGACTCGCGCGTTTCAATTAGCTGGCGTCTGGTAGCTGACGTCGGGCGAAATTGTCATCGTGAGTGGACAAACAGCGGCAACGCTGAACCAGGGTAAAGAAACTCGATCCTGGCCTGAGTTTCCTGCAAGGGAGCGGAGCAACTGAGGGATCTCTTCAACGAAGGTCGTGCAATTACGTACGATGGGGGCCGGGGAGGTAGAAGAGTTCCTTCGCTCGACGACTCAGAATGACACGCCATGGAATCGTGTCATTTCACGTCAACTCCTTACTTCGCGCTTGGCAACATTCGACATCACCGCGCAGACGAAGGCCCCGATGCCGCATGCGGTGCGCATGCTGTGCGCCAGCTCCCAGTTCTTGCGGAGAGTCTCGGAATCGGAACTGGGATAGTCGACCGGAGTGAGCGTATCGAGCTTGCGCGTGATCGGTACAGTGACGAACATCGTCGCGGCGAGGACGCCTGTCAGTCCCAGCGTTGCCAGAACGTCTAGCGTACGCCGGGCGGAGGTCTGATTCCGTGAACCGATTGCCAGAGTCATGGAAGTGGCCAGAGCCACAGGTCCGATCGAATTGAAATACTTCGCGGCGCTGGCAGGCATCGCATTCCATTGATGATGCTGGGGACGCTCCGCTTCCCATCCGGGAGTCAGAGCCGATTCGCCGAAACCCAGGGATCCGGCCAGCAGCCCGGACGCAGTGAGATTCACAAAGCGAATCACCGTCTCAATCGACCGATTCATCCACATCTCCTTAGCCGACACCAATCGTAACACTGGCCGCCAGCAGAAAGAGTACAACGATCGAGATCAATGCAAAAGGCGTTTCGCGGGAACGAATGAACTCCACGACCAGGACCCCCACGCGCAGAACCGGAGTGGCCATGAGCACAAGCAGGCCGGCATCGATCGTCGAAGTGGCGTCGCCTCGAAGCAGTCCATGCACAATGGCTCGCAGTCCGTGCACGCCAACCAGCGCAGGACCGCCGGAGAGCACCGCTTCGGTGAGTCCGATGGCCAGCAGCAGAAAACTGACGATGACGCCTGTGAGAAGTACGTAAGCGACGGCGGTGTTTTTGCGCTCCATCAGCTCAGCCTCGCCATGCTTTCCAGAGCATCTGCGCGGCCGTGATCACCATGATCATGGCGAAGGCCTTCCGCAGTCGACCTGATTGCAGCCGGCCCGATAGAGAGGTCCCACTTCGTGATCCCAGAAAGACGCCGGCAGCAGTTGCCCCGGTGAGAAACGGCAGCACATCGCCGCGCCCGTAAAAAACGAATGCGCTGGCCACGGCCGTGACGCCGATCATGAAATTCGACGTGGCCGCGGCGGCCTTCATGGGGATTCCGCAATACGTCACCAGCACCGGGACTTTCAGAATGCCACCGCCCACGCCCAGAAGACCGCTGAGAACTCCGGCCAGCGAGGAAATGCCGAACGCCACAGGAAGCCTTCTGACCGAGTAGCGAACGAAGCTCCCGGAGGCGCCGTCGAAGTACTCGCCATCCAGTTTGCGACTGAACCCTCGCTCCGGCTCCGGTTCTCCGCCTGCTGGTATCAGTTCCCCGCCGGTGCCCTCCTCAGCATCCACGCCTCGGGCCATGGGCACAACCATGAGCAGCATTGCCGCTCCGAACAGGGTCATCAGCGTTCGCGCGTGAAGAATCCCTGCCAGCAGTCCGCCGAGCATGGCCCCCACTACCGTGCACACCTCCAGCGTCATGCCCAGTCGCACGTTGGCAGTGCCCGTCGAGACATTTCTCGAGGCGGCGGCGCTGGAAGTAGCGATGACACAAATAAGGGACGTGGCGATGGCGTTGTGCATGGGAACTTTCAGCAACAGCACCAGGATGGGAATGATCAGAATGCCGCCGCCCAGGCCGAAAAGAGCGCCGACCATTCCGGCGGCGAAACCGGAGAGCGCAAGAATCATGACGTGGGCGATTGTCATTGCGTGCGGCTGCGCCGGGAAGAGCAGCCGATATTCGAAGATCCAGTGAGCGGCGAAGAGCCCGCCATCTGGCTATTGCGCCCGCTTCACGTCTTCCAGTTCCTTGATGCGGCTGCCTACGTCGCGGTACTTGCTGTTGACTCCGTACACTTCCAGAAAATTCTTGTGAGCGTTTTCAATGTCTCCCGTCTCCAGATAAGCGAGAGCAAGGTCGTAGAGCACTCCGAGATGTTCGTCCTCGGAAATCTCGGGCATCTCAATCGCTTTCCTGTACCACTTGATGGCCAGTTGAGGCATCCCTTTCTCCAGAAAGCAGAGACCAAGCATCGAACAACCGTCGATGGCCCGGGCAGGATCCTTGGAGGCAAGCTGGAACTCGCCGATGGCCTCATCGATCAACCCCATTTCCTTATAGGCGATCCCAAGGTTGTAGTGCGTTTCGTAATCTTCGGTGTCCAGCTGCTGTTCGACGCCCTTCTTGAACTCCCGGAAGATCTGGTCGAGCGACTGATCGTCTTCAGAAAGAGCGGGCATCTCCTGAAGGTACTCGTCGAGATCATTTTCCAGTTCCTGGGCCAGATCGAAGAAACTGTCCTCCGCTGCGAAGATGTCGGCAGAATCTGCAGCAACATCACTGAAAGGGGCTGTGGGCTGGTCACTACTGTCCGCTGCTTTCTCCTCGACCGTTCCTGGAACGAACAATTCTTCAGGATCAGGATCCGTCGTGGACGTTCCGCTACCCGAGGTTCGCGATGGAGAGGGAAGGATGGCATCGAACTGCTGTCCCCGCAGCACCAATTCGGGATGCTGCGGAAACTGTGTGTTTAGAATCTGTAGCTTGTTTCGGGCTTCTTCAACCAGTTCCTGTTCGATATAGAAGTCGAGCTCGCCGAGGTCTTCTGCTGACGGCACACTGTTCTGTGAATCATCCGCGTACGCGTAGCGAACCGCTTCGTCCCCGTAGAACAGGGCATCGTCACCATCTTCGGAAAGGTCAGCCTCCTCGGAGGCCATTTCTTCCAGGATGGGTTCGCTCGAGATTTCCGGCCTGTCATCGGAGGCGATCGATTCCACTTCTGCCATTTCCCCGAACGTCCCGAGGGGCTCGGCCTGCGGATTCTCCTCTGCCTCGCCGGCGGCCGTCGGGTGCGCAGGCTCGGCGTCCGCCACCAACGTATTTTCGACCGTCCCGCTGTCTGCCTTGGGATCGTCCGCAACGCGGGGCAGGATCTCCGCCCCGCGCTCATCTACCTGGCCCCGGTCGTCCGACGATTGTTCGTGAACACTGGCTTCTTCCGGCTCGGTGATCGGCGCTGCTGAATCGATGGAGATGGTCTGCTCCGGAACCTCGTCGAGAAACGGGCCAGCGGACTCGGGAACCGGTTCCTCTGTGAGTACCGGCTCACCTTCAGACTCATCTTCCGCTCCGCGATCGTCCTCTGATTCGCCAAAGCTCCGATTTTCCGCGACGATCGAGTCCCCGAAGTCCCCGCGGGCGAAATCCTCCGGCAAGTCTGCGCCGGCAATTTCTCGATTTACTGCACTCACTGACTCAGAACCGCCGGTTTCGGCGGTTTCGATCTCTTCCAGAAGCTCGGGGAGATCATCAATGACCGGCAGGTCGTCCAGGGTCGGTAGATCATCGATGATGATCGTATCCAGGTCGAACTCGTATTCCGCCTGATCAGTCTCGATCGGTGCCGCGCGGATCTCCGCTGGCGGAGATAGGGTTTCTTCGGCTTTCACTCCAGGCAAAGGGGATTCCCCGGAAACTCCCGGCGCAGTGGCGGCCGACTCGATGAGGATCTCATCGATCGAGAATTCTCCCCCGTAGGGAATACCCACTTCCTGTCCGGTCTGGCTGCTGCCTGAGAAATCCAGCTCAATGCCTGGTGTCGAGCCTGTCGGTTGAGGAGCCGGCCGTGATTCTGCTGCGTCGATCGTGGCCAGATGTTCTTCGAGGTCGATTTCTTCTTCAATCTCCAGGTCGAAGTCCTGATCATGCTCGATCGCCGGGATGGGCTCGATTGGTCGAGCGGCCGAAGCTCTGGGATGGATGCGCTCAGGCTGGGCTGGCGGCATATTGTCCGGCGCCGAGTGGGCCGCTGGGTGTGCAGCGCTTTTCAAGCTGACGGGGTAGCCGCGGTTGATGATGTCATGCTCGACGTTCTCTGCCATCTGCCACTCGCCGCGATCGCGGAGCAGCAGGATGTATTGTTCTGCCGTCGAAGAGACATGGGCGGCGATCCCTTCATTGAGGTAGACCGCGAGGAGCTTTTCCCACGCGGGCAGGTGTCTCGGTGCCCGCTCCAGAACTTCTTGAAGGTGCTCTACCGCTTTGTCGGTCAGTCCATATTTCGCAAAGACTTCAGCTTCGGTCAGGTGATCGGTGACAAACTCCAGATCGTCGCGGCTCATTTCCGCTTGCGGGGCGACCGGCGTGGTGGCCGAACCACCCCGGGTCGCTGAGACCGGCTGCACATCCGGCTCAGGGGTCAGCTCCATGTCATAAGTCAGTTCGTGGATTGGCTGGACCGGTTCATCGTCGTAGGGAAGTGAATCGGGCGCGGGTGAATCCGAGCCATTGATGAGCAGGTCCTCGGCAGGCTGGATCTCGTCATCGATGTCTTCGAAGGTGCCGCCGATCTGCTTGCGGACGAACAGCAGCTTTTCCCTGTTCTGTAGATTTTCGGGATCGAGGCGGATCAGCTCCCGAAGCACTCTCTCAGCCGCGGGGAAGGCGCTGCCGGCAATGAAGGCTTCGGCGAGACGGTTCGTGGCTTCGATCACATTCGGCTTCTCATTGAGCCTCGTGTACGCCTCCACGAGCTTCTCCAGGGCGCCGGTGTGATTCGGTTCGACCTTGAGGATCTGATCGAGAAGGTCGAGTGCCGATGCTCCCTCGGCGCGGTCGAGAGCAACGTTGATGATGGGAGCGGTGAGCTCAAGAGCGCGATCGGGTTTTCCCTGGCGAAGGTAGAGACTGGCCAGCTGCTCGCGGATCTGAACATCGCCGGGATTGTCGGTGAACCCTTTCTCGAGAACCTTGCGTGCATCGTCCATCTGTTCCCGGGCCAGATAAATCTTGGCCAGGAGAATGATCAGTCTGGGATTGGCGCGATTGTTTTCCAGCGCGGTGTTCACGATCTGTACGGCATGGTCGTAGTCGCGCTCTTCGATGAGCGCACTGACCAGGGACTCAGCCAGATCGACGTTGCCGGCATCGAGCCGCAGGGCCCTGCTGAAGACCTGTACCGCCTCGGTGGCCATCCCCCGTTTGAGAAGAAGCCGACCGACCTGGTCGTACTGCTCGAGGGCTTCGGAATTGTTTCCAGTGGCGGCGCAGAGATCGGCGAGCTTTACGTGCACGGTGACCGACTGCGGATCGAGCTCGCCGATCTTCCGGTAGATCTGCAGTGCGTTTTCCGAATCGCCGTGCTTGAGATAGAAATCGGCGAGGACCATGTACTGGCCTTTGGCCTCCATGGCCAGCCCCTGCTTGGCGTAGAGGTCGGCGAGCCTGGCGTAGGTGTCCAGTTGCGACGGATCGAGCTTGTTGATTTTCTTGTAGATGGCGATGGCTTTAAGGAAGAACCCGTCGCGGGAGTAGTGGTCGGCGATCGTACGGAAGACCTTCGAAGCTTCGTCGATGCGCTCGATGCGCACCCATAGGTCGCCGATTCGATTGAGCGTATTTACATCGTTCGGATTCTCATCGAGAAGCCGCTGGTACTCCTTGATCGCCGAGTCGATCTTTCCCTTGGCGACCAGCTTTTCCGCGTTGTTGACGATCTTGTCGCGCTGAAGGGCCATGCCATCACTCAACCAAACAATACCGGATCGACAGTCACTCCCTCGAACGAGCTGCGGTGAATAGGGCAGGGCCCATATTCGCGTAGTGCTCGCCAGTGACTCTCGGTGCCGTAACCCCGGTTATTGTAGAAGTCGTACCGGGGGTAAAGATCATGATACGACTCCATCAGAAGATCCCGGTAAAATTTTGCCACGATTGAAGCTGCGGCCACGGAGACGCTGCGGCTGTCACCGGAGATCAGTGCCAGTTGAGGCATTTCCAGTGACTCCAGTTGCACGGCGTCGAGAACGAGTACATCGGGGCGCACTTCGAGGTTTTCTACCGACTGCTTCATGGCCAGCTTGCTGGCGTTGAGAATGTTGATGCGGTCGATGATGTGCGGTTCCACGACGCCTACGGCGATGGCTCGGGCCCTCCGGGCGATGAGCCGGCACAGACGTCGGCGCTCTCCGTGCGTGAGCTTCTTGGAATCGTTCAGACCTGGAAGGGAGTCTTCAGAGAGGATGACCGAACCCGCGACCACCGGTCCGGCCAGACACCCGCGTCCCACTTCGTCCGTACCGGCGATAGCGCAGAATCCGAAGCTTCGCAGCCTGCGCTCCACGACCGACATCTCTGCCAGGCGCGCCAGCTCGGAAAAAAGTGGAAGGAGGTAACCGGCCCCACTGCCGGCGGCAGCCCGCGAGCGGAAGGTCTTCTCAGCCTTTTCGCTTTTCCTCGATGCGCGCCGCTTTACCGCGGAGGTTGCGGAGGTAGTAGAGTTTCGCGCGACGAACTCGTCCATGGCGTTCGACCTCGATGCGATCGATGGTGGGAGAATACAGTGGAAACATTCTCTCGACGCCGACACCGCCCGAAATTTTGCGAACCGTAAACATTTCCCGGCTGCCGCCACCCCTTCGGGAGATTACGATTCCCTGAAAGATCTGGATTCGTTCCTTCTCACCCTCACGGACTTTGACGTGGACCTTGACGGTATCGCCTGGCGCGAATGCGGGTACGTCCTTCTGCGTCTCGGCCGATTCGACCATCTTCATGATGTCTGGCATTGCAAACCTTCCTGATTCTTCAAAATGCGAAAAGCTCGTCAGCATCGCCCATTCGGGCGAATTACTCAACCACTAACTCCCTGAATCACTTCCATCCGTCTCGATCGTCCGCAGAATTTCCAGGGCTTCGTCGTCCAGGCGTGCCGACTTCAGCAGGTCAGGACGCTTGCTCTTTGTGGACCTGAGCGACTGTTCCAGCCGCCATTTCCGTATTTTCCCGGCGTGACCTGACAGCAGCACTTCGGGAACAGCCAGCCCCCGCAGTTCCCGGGGTCGAGTGTAGTGCGGATAATCCAGCAGCCCGTTGTAGAACGAATCGGCTTCCACCGAATTCCTCGCTCCCACCACCCCCTCGATCATCCGCGCCGCCCCATCCACGATGAGCATCGCCGGGATTTCCCCTCCCGAGACCACGAAGTCGCCCACCGATACTTCCTCGTCCACAACAGCCTGGCGTATCCGCTCGTCAAAACCCTCGTACCGGCCGCAAAGTATGACCAGCCAGCCGGTCCCCGCAAGCCGCCGGGCCGCGGCCTGTCCAAATGGCACACCCTGCGGCGAGGTCATCAGCACATGCGGCTTTCCGCCTGGGTTGAGAGCGCGAATGGCGTCCAGGCAGCGGAAAACGGGCTCAGCCAGCATCACCATCCCTCCGCCGCCGCCGTACGCTTCGTCGTCCGTGGAACGGTGGCGGTCGTCGGTGAAGTCCCGGAGATCCCACACGGTCACGGCCAGAATGCCGCTTCGCACTGCCCGGGCCACGATGCCCTCGGACAGGAGCGAGTCGAACATTGCCGGAAAGATCGTGATCAGATCCACCCGCAGCGATGGCTCGGCCGGTCTGTGTTCCAGAACGCCAGCTTCGTCCGCCTCATCAAGGGTGACTGGCGCCGGCGCCGGCTGATCCTCGACGGCCGGAAGAGCCTCGAGTCTCTCCAGGCCTTCCGGCAACTCCACTTCGATTTCACCGGCTTCGAGGTCCACTCCCGTGCAGATTCCGGCTGCGAACGGAAGCTCGAACGCGCCGCCGTCTGGTCGCCGGACCTGAAAGATCAGACCCCCGCCGCCCGCCGCCATATCCTCGATGGTCCCTATGCGCCGGCCCTTCTCCACGACGTGCAGCCCGACCAGATCGTGAATGAAGTACTCGTCCTCATCGAGCGCTCGGGCCTGGTCCACCGGGATCTCGATGGTCCAGTCACGCACCGAACTCACCTCTTCGGGAGAGACTATTTCGTGGAACCTGACCAGGACGCGGTCGCCATGGGGCCGGGCGCCTTCGATCGTCAGTATTTTCGATTGGGATTCGTCGGGGGAAACCAGGGTTACCGAGGACAGCCCTTCGAATCGAGCGGCGCTGTCGGTCCAGATTTCCACACTTGCCTCGCCGCGGACACCATGGGCCCGGCGAACGACGCCGATGGCAATCCGATCGCCGGAAGGCGGAGGATTACCGCGAGGACTGCGCTCTTTCCGTCCGGGCATGATTGCCAGACCTCGAACCGAGATCAGTCGAGGATGTCGAGGCTGAAGCGGCGCTGAGATTTACTGCTGGCTGCGGCGAGCACGCTGCGGATGGCACGCGCCGTTCGCCCCTGTCTTCCAATCACTTTCCCGAGATCTTCGGGGGCGACCATGAGTTCGAGAACCGTGGCGCTGTCGCGACGAAGTTCCCGTACTTCCACTTCATCTGGACGATCGACAAGGGATCTGGCCAGGAACTCGATCAGTGCTTTCACGGCAGGTTACTTCGCTTTCTTCATGATCGAACGAACGGTCGGGGAGAGCTGAGCGCCCTGACCAACCCAGTACTCGACCCGCGCTTTGTCGATCTGCATTTCCGAGGGCTTACGGGTGGGATTATAAAACCCGATCTGTTCGAGTGTGGCAGCGCGGGGGGTGCGCAGGGAGTCGGAGACCACGATCCGATAGAACGGCGAGTGGGCTGATCCCTGGCGGCGAAGGCGAATCTTGAGCATGCAACGACTCCTTTTGATTGCTGCAGCAGAGCTGCAGAAGGCGAATTCTTACACAGTCCGGGTCGGTGAGACGCGAGCTTAGCCGGAAACGCCCCGTCTATTGAAACAATTCCGGGGGCAGACCCCTGGTCATCCGGCCGAATTTCCTGGGGCCGAAGCCCTTGGAAAACGTCTTCATCATCTTTTTCATCTGCAGATACTGCTTCATGAGGCGATTGATCTCCTGGACACTCGTACCGGAGCCTCTGGCGATCCGCTTCTTCCTCGATCCATTGATGATCTGCGGGAACTCCCGCTCTTTGGCTGTCATGGAGTTGAGAATGGCCTCCATTCGCACCATGGCCTTCGGATCGATGTCCTCTTCGCGGATCTTGCCTCCCATTCCCGGGAGCATCTGAGCCAGCTGCGAGATCGGCCCCATCTTCTTGATCTGCTGGAGCTGACCGCGGAGATCTTCGAGCGTGAACTTGTCCTTCGACACCCGCTGAGCCAGACGGAGCGCTTCTTTCTGATCAACCTCGGATTCCACCTTCTCGATCAGCGAGAGAACGTCACCCATGCCCAGGATGCGCTGGGCCATCCGGTCGGGATAGAAGACATCGAGATCGGTGTACTTTTCACCGACGCCGACCAGCTTGATGGGCCTGTTCACAACCGATTTGATCGACAGCGCCGCCCCGCCCCGGGCATCACCGTCCAGTTTGGTGAGGACGATTCCCGTAACCCCCAGGCGCTGGTCGAACTGCGCCGCCGACTTGACCGCATCCTGCCCGGTCATGGCGTCGGCCACGAAGAGAATCTCGGAGGGACGAACCTCCGCTTTCATCTGCTGCAGCTCCTGCATCAGTTCGTCGTCGATGTGCAGACGGCCGGCCGTGTCCAGGATGACGACATCGTTGAGAAGCGTGCGCGCTTCCTTCAGGGCATTGCGGGCGATGGTGACCGGCTGGCGCAGATCGCCGATCTCGTAAAAAGGAACCTTGACCTCGTTGGCCACGATGCGAAGCTGGTCGATTGCCGCGGGACGGTACACGTCGCAGGGTACGAGCAACGGCCGTCGGCCGCGGTTCTTCAGGTGAAGCGCCAGTTTGCCCGAGGTGGTCGTCTTTCCCGAGCCCTGCAGCCCGGTCATCATGATTACAGCCGGGGTGCCCACAAGGGCCAGTCCAACCTCGGACCCGCCGAGCAGGTTCTGCAGCTCATCCCGGACAACCCTGGTTACCTGCTGCGCTGGTGAAAAAGCGGTGAGGACTTCCTGTCCGAGGGATTTCTCACGAACGGTATTGGTGAAGTCCTTGACGACTTTGAAGTGAACGTCGGCCTCGAGCAGCGCTACGCGGATCTCTTTGAGCGCGGTCTCGATGTGCCACTCGTTGAGGGATCCTTCACCGCGAAGGGTCTTGAAGACCCGATCCATCTTTTCCTGAAGGTTGTCGAACATGGCGTTAGAAATGTTCCGGGCGATCAAAAAAATCCTTGCCGGATCCTGATCGGCCGTCGAAGACTCTCCGGGAGCTGCGGAACCTCAGTCGCGGCGCAATTCTGCCGACCAGTACACCTCGTCGAGGAAGTTCTTCCAGATGTCCGGAAAGTGCCGCCCCTGAAGGCGATGCAGCGGATGCCACCTCGGACGATGCGGACCGCGGATCAACTGCAGGCCGGCTTCCGAAAGGAGTTTGTTGCCCTTGCGCACATTGCAGGGCAGGCAGGCGCAGACCACATTCTCCCAGGTCGACTTTCCCCCACGGGAGATAGGGATGACGTGGTCCAGAGAAAGCTCGGACGAGGAAAACTTTCTGCCGCAGTACTGGCAGCGGTTCTGGTCACGAAGGTAGATGTTCCCACGTGAAAACTTCACTTCCTGCCGGGGCATCCTGTCGAAGCTCAGTAGCTGAACGACATGGGGGATGAGGATGTTGCGGCTGGGGGTGGTCACGTAGTGGTCGTGAGGCTGGACGGGAATGTCCTGCCAGTTCTCGAAATCGTACGTGCGGTACTCTGCATCGACAGCCCGGACGTGGCCTTTGTAGAGAAGGACGAAGGCGCGACGAACCGACGTGACCTGGATTGCCTGGAAAACCCGATTCAGCACGAGTACGTTGCCGTCGAGCATGTTTTCTCCCACCTGTCTAACGCCGGCACAGGAAACTCTGTTCCGCTGGAGCTCCTGCAATAGATTACCATCGCCGGGCTATCACTCACGTGACTAATTGTCGTACAGCATTTACGCGGCATATTATATGGAGACGGCCGATTCGCGGCCCGCGGGCAGGCGGTAACGGGGACGAGCCGGAACGCTCCCGGCCAGCTCCCGGTTGGGGGAAAACTTGAAAAATTCGCGGGTTTAGGCGATATTTAACGCCACTATTTACAAGAGTTCGATGCAACGTGGCTGCGCCGCACCAGCGGCGATGACACATGTGTCCAGCGATTGGCAAAGCGCCGGGGTAACGGAGTAATGGGAAGCGGCGTAACGCGTCGGGGTGGTTTTGGGAGGAATGTATGCGCCTTACTTTGCGGAAATCCCTGGTCCTCACCATCGTTTTAATGCTGTCCACGGCGGCGGCATTCGCCGATCATCTGGAGGCTGACTGCCCGCTGTCGCTGGTTGCGACGACGAGTGCTTCCTCCCCGTTCAGTAGCTCCCCGCACGGCGTGTTCCGGAATGGAACCGTTGTCTATCAGCTTCGCGGGGACCGGCTGACGACCTTCAACATCACCGCGCTGGGAGACGTGCAGGTGGCTCGTGACGACCTGCTCGATCCGCTGGTGGCCAATGATGTTCAGGGCGGAGTGACCTACAGCAACGGCTACCTGTTTGTCAGCAGCGGAGCGGGTCTTGAAATCTTCGACCTGCGAAACGTGAAGGGTGGCCCGACCGGCGTGGCGCCAATTTCCGTTTCGAAGACTCCCGGCATGCACTATCGCCGCCTGACGGTGATGGGCAATCTTCTGGCTGCGCTCTATCCGCAGTCCGACATTCCATGCGTACCGAACGGGTCCGTGGGCTGCTCGAACGCCATCGACCTGATAAGCATTGCCGACCTCACGCTCCCGACGGTCGTGGGACGGATCTCCGCGGCCGACAATTTCCTGATCGGCTTCGATGACATCGTTTTTGCCAATGGATATTTGTACTCCACCGGCCTGGGAGGAACGTTCGCCTTCGATGTCAGTAACCCCGGAGCGCCGGGTGTGGCATTCATCTCTCCGGTCATTGGCAATTTTCTGGCGACGAACGGAACGTCACTTCTGGCCATCGGACAGCAGAAGTTGATCGGAGTCTTCACCATCGGGCCAGGGGCGCTGCTGAACTATTTCAATGTCTTCACGCTGCCGTCGATCTTCAACCGCCAGAACGAGCTGATGTTTCATCCCGAGGCGACGTTCGACACCACCCACCTGATCACAATGGTGGACGAGAAGGATCCGCAGACAGGACGTTCGGCACGTACAATCGCCTTCGACGTGTTCGATTTCACGGTGCCCTTTTTCGAGGGCTCTGACGACCGCATCTATGAAAATGTCACGCCGACGCTTCCGGACGAAGTGAAGTTCGATCCCCTCGCCGTGGGCCCGTATATCTACGTGAACGGCGAAGTGAGCGGCATGCAGAAGTGGGGTGCCTGCGGACAGATCGCCGGCGATGTCGAATTCGAGACACCGCAGGGACTGGCCTGCGGCGGAGCAGAACTGCACGGGTTCGTCGTCGGTGCGCAACGCATTCTTCGCGTGGAAGTCTTCCTCGATTCCACCTCTCTCGGCACAGCGACCCTTGGTGGACGCCGAACCGACATCAGCGACACCGCGCCTGTCATCTCCTGGCGCCTTCCGGTGAATCTCGATCTGACTGAGCGCGGTTCGCACGACCTGCGCATCGTCGGTACGGATGCGGCCGGGAACACACGTCAGTTCGCCAGCCGGACGATCGTATTCAACGGACCGGGACAGAACTGCACCGGCCGTCGCCGGGGCGCGAAGCAATAGAGCCATGGATCCGGACGTCCGCGTTCAATCGAGCGTGGACGTCCGCCGCACTCCCGGGTGACCGTGAACCAGCCCGGACGCCTGAACAGCGAAGACCTCCGAATCGCTCAGGCCATACTCTCCACGATCCGCAGCGCCGCCTCGCGCGGAGAGACCGCTCCGGTGATCGGTCTGCCGACGACGATGAAGTCGGCGCCCGCCTCCATCGCTTTCTTCGCGGTGAGAGTCCGGCTCTGATCGCCTGCGGGATCGCTGGCGGCACGTATGCCCGGCGTGACGATCAGGAACGCCGGACCGCAGCTCTCCCTGATCGCTCGGATCTCGAGAGGAGAGGCGATGACCCCATTCAGGCCGGAGCGCAGTGCCAGCCCTGCCAGACGAACGGCGTTGGATTCGGGGGTTCCTGTGAACCCGATTGCCGCCAGGTCGCGATCCCCGAGACTTGTGAGAACCGTAACGCCCAGGAGCAGGGGCTGGCCGGGGTCGCCTACAGCGCCCGCAGCAGCGGTGAGCATGTCCGCTCCGCCGGCAGTGTGAACGGTGAGCATCCGCACCTCGAGCGCAGCAGCCTCCGCTACTGCGCGGGAGACTGTCGTTGGAATGTCATGGAGCTTGAGATCGAGAAAGACACTTACACCGGCCTGACGGAAGCTCCTGACGATTTCCGGTCCGTTGGCGATAAATGCCTGCAATCCGATCTTGAACATGCCGACCGTCTCCTGGAGGTCGTCGACGAGGCGCAGCAACGCCTCCCGGCTGGAGAGGTCGGCGGCGACGATGAGCCGTTCGTGTGGGAGCATGTCCAGAGTTTACCGGGTTCGCGACGGAGGCAAGTACCGGTGAAATGAAAACGACTACTCCACGGCGTGTCATCCTGAAGCGAAGCGATGCATCGCTCCTGGTGTGACGACGGCCGTCCTTCCACGCGCGGGAGATCCGTCCCCCTTCGCTCTCTTGTAAGAAACTCACATGGCGTCCTGTGAGGTCGGCTCTGGAGATTCAACAAGC
>JBDTRY010000063.1:0-16290 GCA_039931435.1 Acidobacteriota bacterium
CGGAGGTTGGCCACGATCAGTTCCTGCTTGGCCTGATCGGCCTCTTCCTCACCCTGGCGGATCTCACGGATCGTTCTCTTGATCTCCTCGTGCGTGGAGAGGTAGAACGTCTCCAGCTCGACGAGCTTTTCCTGATACTTGGTGATCCGCCTCTTGTAGAAGTCCTTGCGGGTTTTGTCCTTCTCCCGTTTCAGTGACTGTTCGTCCTTGCGGACCATGGCTACCGTCTGCGAGAGTTCGCTGTCGATATCGCGCAGCTTGTTGATCATGCGGTTGCGCGTCTGTGGCGTGAAGTCCACCAGCCGCATAAGGTTCGCCAGGCTGACCTTGGCCTTCTCGATGTTCTTTTTGACCGTGACCTCGTTGGTGGATTTCTTCCCGTCCAGCAGCTTCTCTTTGGCGTCCTTGATCTTTTTGTCGAGCTTGGCGATCTGCTCGAAGATCCGCATGATCTCTTCGATCTTGTTCAGATCGGCTGGACGGGCCTCCAGCGGCTCGAATCCGTCCTCATCGCCATTGGCCAGCTCGACCATCTCCCGGATGATCTTGGAGTCCTTTCGGGCACTCTCGTTGATCTTGAGGATCTCTTCCAGAATGATGCGGTTCTGTGAGAGCGCTTTGTAGACCTTACGCTCTCCCTTTTCGATGCGTTTGGCGATTTCCACTTCGCCCTCGCGGTCGAGCAGTTTGACCGTTCCCATCTCCCGCAGGTACATGCGCACGGGATCGTTGGTTTTGTCGATCGCTCCCGAAGCAACGGCCACGATGTCGGCCTGTACCTCTTCGCGTTGATCGACTTCCTTGTCCTCGACCGCTCCGTCGATCGTAATTTCCTTGGCTGTAGGCAGCTTCTCAGCATCGTCGACTACTTCGATTCCCAGGTCGTTGAAGCGGATGTAGATTTCGTCGAGTTCCTCGGGAAGGCTGGTGATCTCCTCAGGCAGCAACTCGTAGACTTCGTCGTACAGCAGGAATCCCTTCTCCTTACCGATTGCAATGAGCTGTTTGACTTCGCTGTACTTTTCCTCAACGCTCAAATCGCCGACCCCCTCGTCAATGGTTTCCAGTTCGACACTCGGCGTTCGTAAACGTGACATGTATTTCGCTCCTTCATCGAGGCAGCGCAGCAAGACGTTCTGCGGCCGGCAAGTTCGATTCTGCAGGTCCCTTCGGGGCCTTGGCTCGTCCGTCGCTTCCGGTGCGGCGACCCAGCCAAGGTTGCGAATAGAGGACACTGACGTAATTCCTAGAGGACAATAATTATTTCAATGCGTGGAGCTGTCTGGAGATATCCAGCTTCTCGAGAAAAAGCGAGTGTTCGCGCTCGCCGTCTTCCGCGCGGACAGCGTCCTGAATCCCCGACTGGATTTCCTTGAGCCGACGGTCCAGAAAGCGGCGTTCCATCAAGCGAACTGTCTCTTCCAATCCCTTCAGTTCGGGCTGTTCGGTTTCGTCGCCCAAGGCGAGCTCCGAAAGCCGCGTGAGGTCAGCTTCTACCTTAAGATGGGTCGCAATATACGAAAAATCAAGGGGTTGACGGCTCAAAAGTGCGTCTTTGACCAACGCATAGATGGTTCGGCAGGAAGAATCCTCGAACAGATCCTCCCGAAGGCGTTCCTGAAGCGCAAGCGGCATCTCGCCGTTGAGAAGCGCCGCCAGCAGCTGTTTCTCTCCAGTGGTGATCGGTGCGGTCGGATCCCGTTGCGCTTTTTGAGGGGTGCCCCGTCCTCGGACTCTGGACCAGACCGTATCGAACTCCAGACGCAGACCGTCCGCGATTCTCTGCGCAGCGTCGTTCCGCCCGACAGGGTCAGATACGGATGAAAGCAACGGGACGAACTCCTCCAGCCTTGCGCTCTTTTCCCGGGTTGTCAGTACGGCCGGGTTCGGAACCCAATCTCGAAGGGCGAATTCGAAAACGTCCGTGGCCGCGTCAAGCGCATCCCCGTACGCCTCTACCCCTCCCTTCTGAATGAGCGAATCGGGATCGAGGTCCGCTCCCACGTCCAGGATATCGACGGCTAGCCCCGCGGAGAGAAGAACCGGCGCAGCCCGGACAGCGGCGTTTCTTCCGGCGCTGTCTCCGTCGTAGGCAACGACCACACGTCTGGCGAACTTTCGAAGCAGACTGGCTTGCCCGGGCGTGAGCGAGGTTCCCATCGAGGCCACCACCCCCGGGATCCCGGCGTGGTCGAGGGCGATGGCGTCGAAATAGCCCTCGACGAGAATGGCCCTTTCCGTCTTGCGGATCTTGTCCCGGGAGCGATTGAGGTTGTAGAGGAGATGCGACTTGTTGAATACCGACGACTCGGGCGAGTTGAGATACTTCGGGTCACTGCCGTCGAGCGTGCGTCCGCCGAAACCGATCAGGTTGCCGTTCTCCGAGTGGATGGGAATCATCAGCCGGTTTCGAAAGCGATCGTAGTAACCGGTTCCTCCCTTGCGGGGAAGGACGAGGCCTGCCGCTTCGAGTTTCTGTACGGGGTACTTGGTCCCGAGGCGCGAGAGCAGGTAGTCCCAGGAGTCGGGTGCGAAACCGAATCCGTACTTCTCCTGCACCTCGGTGCTAACGTTTCGTTGTTCAAGATACGTGGCGGCGATGTTCGGCCTCCACTGCAGCGCCAGTCGAAATGAGTCTTCCGCCTGCACGAGCAGGCCGAGCAGATCGTCCTTGTCGGAATCCCGCGAGGCGTTCCGGCGCGAGGGGAGCTTGATCCCTGTGCGTGAAGCAACATGTTCAACAGCTTCCGGGAACGTGAACCGTTCGGTGAGGATGAGGAACTTGAAGATGTCTCCGCCGGTTCCGCAACCGAAGCAGTAGAACAGACCCTTGGCCCGATCTACATGAAAAGACGGGGTCTTTTCCCTGTGGAACGGACAGAGTCCCTTGAAACTCTTTCCGGAAGGTTTGAGCGGCGTGACCTGACTGACGAAATCGACGATGTCCGCCGAGTCGCGCACCTGCGAGATGATCGCATCATTGAGGTCGACGTAAGCCAAGTCCGGTCTCCAGCGTATCGCAAGCGGACCGTTTCGGAACTAACTTCCTCCCGACACGAACGCTCCATCATTTTCGCATTTCGGCGGACAGGGAGTCACGGATACGAGCGCCAACGGTACCGGCCGCACGCCTGGCCTGCGTCCCTACGAACGTCCGTCATCAGGTCGCCGGCTGCAGGTTGGGCAGCCACACCGTTCGAAGGCGGACAACGCGGTGAGACCGTCAGTTGTCGAGTACGACGACGGTCGAACCGTCGCCCCCTTCGCGCTCGTTTCCACCTCGGAAGGTTTTCGCGGCGGGATGTTTTCGCAGATGCTCGCGAATCCCTTTCCGCAGCGCTCCGGTACCAAACCCGTGAATCAGCCGGACGGCCCCTCGTCCTTCCAGCAGGGCTCTGTCGAGAAAGCGGTCGCATTCTTCGAGCGCTTCTTCCACCCGCTTCCCGATCAGATTCAACTCGGCGGAGACGTCCTGCTCGGTCTCCGACGCCGTGGGCTTTGTAGAGGGGCGCTCTCTGCCTCTCGGGGCTGGCGCGGCCGTTTCGGGACTCGTCAGATCCTTGCGGTCGACTTCGATTTTCTTTCCACCGGCCAGGAGCGTGATGCGATCTCCGGCCATCGAGGCCACAGTTCCGTGGATTCGAAACAGCCTGTGCTGGACGGACTGTCCAACCTGCAACTCCGAGGTCTCCGGGGCGAATTCGCCTCGCCTTTCGATGGGCTGGACGATCCGCTCGTAAGATGCTTCCGCCGCCGGTCCTGGCCGAGCCTCATGCTTCTTGAGTCTGCGCAGCTCGTCATTCAGTCGTGAGGAGACTTCCCGCTTCAGTTCCTCGATCTCGGTGCGATATTTTTTCGATAGCTCCTTGCGTTCGTGCGCTGCGCGCTCGCGATCGATACGGGCCGCATCCGCGGCGCCGGCTGCTTCCCGACGCAGATCAGAAAGTTCCTGGCGCGTCTCTGCCGCTTCTGAGAGCGTACGCTGCAGTTCGCCGATGAGACGATCCATGTCCCCGTAGCGCTCGCCCAGACGTTCCCTGGCGGAGGCGAGGATTGAGGCGGGGAGACCGATCATCTCCGCTACCTCGATTGCACGGCTGCGTCCCGGGACGCCGAGGTTCATTCGGTAGGTGGAGCTGCCGGTGACGGCATCGAATTCCATCGACGCGTTTCCAATGCGGTCGTCAGAGAGGGCGAATGTCTTCAGTGCCGAGAGATGCGTGGTTACAACCAGTAGAGTCCCGATTTCCAGAAGCCGTTCGATGACCGACGCCGCCAGAGCCGAGCCTTCTTCGGGATCGGTCCCCGATCCCAACTCATCCAGCAGGACCAGGGAGCGGCTGGTGGCATTGTCAAGGATTCGCTTCAACCGCACGAGGTAGGCGGAGAAGGTTGAGAGGTGCTCGAGAACGCTCTGATCGTCTCCGATCAGGACATGAATGGAATCGACGACCGGGATGACAGTCCCTTCTGCGACAGGAACAGGCAGGCCGCTGGCAGCCATGGCCGTGGTCAGCCCCGCTGTTTTCAAGGCCACGGTTTTTCCGCCGGCGTTTGGTCCGCTGACGAGCAGCGCCGGTTTTCCAACGCGCAGCTCGAAGCCCACGGGGATCACTCTTTCGGGACTGATCTCTTCACCAAATGCTGAACGTCTGGCGTCGGCGAGCCGCTCATCGAGCAAAGGATGCCTGCCCTCATGCAGGATCAGTTCACGCGCTTCACTGAACGTCGGGCGCGATGCCTCGATGGTCCTTCCGAACACGGCGCAGGCCTGGATGGCGTCGAGTTCTCCAACGACCTCCAGTGCCGGTCCGATTCGTGGCATTTCGGCGAGAATCATGTCGGCGACGAAGCGGGTGATCCGTGCGATCTCCTCCCGTTCCATGATGGCCAGTTCGGCCAGATCGTTGTTCATCTCCACGATCTGCATTGGTTCGACGAAAAGTGTGGCCCCCGAGCCGGACCGCTCGTGCAGAATTCCGGGGACTGAGCTGCGATGATCGGACCGCACCGGGACGCAGTAACGATCTCCGCGAAGAGTGATGATCGCTTCCTGCAGGGCGTCTCCCTGGCGGGAGAGCAGCTCGCTCAGGACCTGCTGAATGGAGCGGCGCCGTGTCTGCATGCGGGAGCGGATCGTGCGTAGCTCAGCCGATGAGTCCTCGCGCAGCTTTCCGTCCGCTGTGAAAAATCGGGATACGGCCCGGGTCAGCTCCGAAAGCTCAGGGATGTGTTCGGCGATTGCGCTCAGTCGAAGGTAGCCCTCCGATCTGGTCAAAGCCTCCCGAACAGCTTGCGTGCCACGAATGGCGCGCAGTACGAGCCAGGATTCGTCCAGTTCCAGGAGAGAGTCCTTTTCAAAGAGAGAGGCCATGTCGGCCACACCGGCCAATGGCAGGAGACCCTCGTGCAGGTAGAACCGTGTCATTTCCCACAGCTCTGCCTGCCCGTTCTCGCAGGCATCGAGCGTCGCTTCAGGGCGCCGGCGCAATAGCGCCGATCGTCCAATCGACGTTCGGGTTTCGAGAGCGATCAACGCCAAAACGCGATCGAACTCGAGGGCTCGGAGGCTTGCTTCCATAGTGTGGCCAACAAAAAAGGGGCTCGTGAGAGCCCCTTTTTGAAACGGTTCTGATCGGTTGTTAGTATGCAGAGCGACGGTCTTCGGCGAGTTTTCGAAGAACTTTCTTGCGAGCGGCGATCGCTTTGCGTTTCCGTTTGGTGCTCGGTTTCTCGTAATGTTGACGCTTTTTCAGCTCGGAGAGAATTCCGGACTTTTCACATTTTCTCTTGAATCGGCGCAGAGCATTCTCAAATGTCTCGTCCTCTTTGACGTGCACGAGAGGCATTCTGAATCCCCCCCTTCTATATCGCAATGGGCGTGGCTTGAAACCGGGAGTGTCTGTGAGACAGGTGTACGAAGGCAACGCTATTGTATTTTCCGTGGCGGGGGGCGGTCAACCGGATTTGACCGGCTGGTACACCCACTGCGACCGAACTCAAGCTCCAACCGGCCCGGGTTTCGGAGAATTCCGGAGCGAGTGACACCCGTCTAAAATATTGATTGTTCTGGACTTACGGTGCAGGCGACGGCTTGGTGCCCGTGGAAGTCGACTTCAGCCTGCGAGGAGGTGCTCGATTCTGGAGATGATGGCTTCGAGGGCTACCCGATTTTCGCCCCCCTCCGGAATGATCAGGTCGGCATAGCGTTTCGAGGGCTCCACAAACTCTTCGTGCATGGGTCGAACCGTTGCCAGGTACTGATGGACGACCGACTCCAGACTGCGCCCGCGCATCTGGGTATCCCGCAGGACCCGCCGCAGGAAACGGATATCGGGGGGCGTGTCGACGAACAGTTTGATGTCGATTCGCTTGCGAATCTCAACTTCGGCCAGAACAAGGATGCCCTCGACGATGATGATGCGGCGCGGCTCAACGCGCTGCTTCTCCGCTCCACGCCTGTGGGTCGTGAATTCGTAGATCGGAATGTCCACCGATTCGCCCCGGACCAGGGCATCAATGTGGGACACCAGCAGCTCGGTCTCCAACGAATCAGGATGGTCGAAATTGACCAGAGCCCGTCCCTCGGCGTCGAGCGCGTGGAAATCCCGGTAGTACGAATCGTGGGAGATCCACTCGATGCGGTCGCGACCGACCCGATCGTAAATCGATCTGGCCACGGTCGTTTTTCCCGACCCGGTCCCACCGGCGATGCCTACGAAAATCGGCGAGCTTGTCATGAGGTTGCCGGCAACTCTTACGAGCTCATCTCGTCGTATTCGTTCTCGGTAACGAACTCCTCGGGATCGTCGTTTCCGCAGATCTCACAAATGACTGTGACGGCCTTGCCCCTGGACCATTCGAAGGCGTAGCTGGGGCTGTCGCAGTTCAGACAGACCATGAATTCCGGCTCGTCGATCATTGAGCAGAGAATAAGCCGCGGCGTGGGCCCTGTCCAGATGCAAGATTCCGCCCGGAAGATATTCGATCAGAAGGGATGGTAGAAGGTCAGCGCTCCCCCGACGAATCGCGCATCGATAGTCTCGTTGTTCAGGACCGAAGCGTAGGCATAGGACAGAGGCGAAGAGGCGTCGGCCACGATCGAAAAGGTGCCCCCCTCGGCAATCAGCGGGAAGAGCATTTGAATGGGAAGCTGCCTCACGGAATGGGCAGGGATCGTGACCATGGTCGTGGCCACGTCTCGACCGGCGATTCTCTGCAGGGCCATGGAGAAGGTGATGGTGTTGTCACTGTAGTTCACCAGTCCGACGTTCGTGCGATAGGTATCGCTCAGAATCAGATTCGACAGCAGTCTCAAGGAGCCGAAGGGAGGTTGCGCCAGCGCTGGTATCTGCTGCGTTCCGACCACGGAGCCTTCGTGAACGCCGTAGATCGTGGCAATCGCAGTCACCGGATATCGCCCCGAGGTGCGGATCAGCAGTTGATCGATGGCGCCAGTGATGCCGAACGTGTCGTGAACGAGATCGTTGAGAGCTGCCGATCCACCCGCTGGAAGCGTCGTGAAGTAAAACGGTCCCGGCACTCCGGGCATCGTCACGGCCACGTCAACCTCGCTGCCGGTATCGTTGCGAAGAAATAGCTGCGTTCTCCACTCCACCTCTCCCAGGCCGATGACGTTCGCTACCACCGGGACGACGGTCTCGGCCACGACCTCCTCGGTTGGTTCCGGCGCAGTCTGTTCGGAGCGGGCGACGGAGGCCGGTGCGCTCAGTATGCCGGCGCAGATCAGGACTGACACGGCGCTGCGCACGCAGGCACTGGAAAAGGGCATGACTGGCCCCTTCGACGCGAAGCGTGCGCTGCAGGTTTCACGGCGGTGAAGTTTCGCGTCATGCACGGAATCGATTGTATTGCGGTCGACGGCTGCCGCGCCCACCGCGTATTCTTCTCCCGTGGGCCTGATTTCCGCAGAGGGCCGAGGGCCATGACATCGGAGACGACACCCGTGGCCGCGCCGCCGGCGACGAAGGTAAAAAAGAGGGCGACCGGGTTTGCCGCTCTTGTGGCCGCAGGCATTCTACTCTCCCGAGTGGCCGGGCTCGTTCGAGAGAAAGTCTTCGCGCATTACTTTGGAAACTCCGTGGCGGCCGGTGCCTTCAAAGCAGCGTTGAAGATTCCGAACCTGCTGCAGAATCTTTTCGGCGAAGGGGTGCTCTCGGCGTCGTTCATCCCGGTCTACTCTCGGCTTCTGGCGCGAGGGGAGGAGGAGCTGGCCGGTCGCGTAGCCGGGGCCATCGCTTCGTTACTGGCCGTACTCGTCAGCGTGCTCGTGCTCATCGGGGTTCTGGCCACGCCCGTCCTGATCGACTTCATCGCCCCGGGTTTTTCGGGTCCGGGACGGGAACTGACCATCAATCTCGTTCGCATACTCTTTCCAGCGACGGGCATCCTGGTGATGTCTGCTTGGTGTCTCGGCGTGCTCAACAGCCACCATCGTTTTTTTCTCTCCTACGTGGCTCCGGTGATCTGGAACGCCACGATGATCGGGACAATGGTTTTCTTTGGGGTGCGGGCCGGACAGTTTCCTCTGGCAATCGCTCTGGCCTGGGGCACGGTGGCCGGTGCCGTTCTGCAACTCGGCGTGCAGCTTCCGTTCGTTTTTCGCTATGCACGATCCGTGAAGTTTCGTTTTGATACCGCGCTCGAACCCGTCCGTCTGGTGGTCCGGAACAGCGTCCCGGTCTTCATCGGTAGGGGAGCGGTTCAACTCAGCGCGTACATCGACACCTTGATCGCCAGCCTTCTGGGGTTCGCCGCGGTTTCGGCAATCTCATTCGCCCAGACCATTTACCTCCTTCCCATTTCCCTGTTCGGGATGTCCATCGCAGCCGCCGAACTGCCGCAGATGTCGGGCACAGTCGGAAGCGAATCCGAGGTGAACGAGGCCCTGCGCAAGCGGCTGAGCCGCGCCCTTCGTCAGATCACTTTCTTCGTCATTCCCTCCGCGATTGCCTTTCTGTTCATCGGCGATCAACTTGTTGCCGGTCTTTACCAGGGGGGAGAGTTCAGGAGCGCGGACACCCGCCTGGTCTGGTACATCCTCATCGGTTCGACTGTCGGTCTACTGGCGGCAAGTCAGGCTCGCTCATTCAACTCGGCTTTTTATGCCCTTCACGACACGAAAACGCCGCTTCGTTTTGCCCTCGTGCGCATCACGCTCACCGGCGTGCTCGGCTATCTCCTGGCCTTTCCACTCCGACCCCTGATCATTCTCTTCTTCACCGGCGTCATTCACTTTCCCCTGCCAGGCCGTGCCGATGCAGCGGTCCTGATGGGTGCCGTGGGGCTCACGGCATCGGCCGGAATGGCGGGCTGGGTGGAGTTCTTTCTTCTCCGCAAGGCGATGGAGCGACGAATCGGTCCAGCACGCGTGGACCGGAGCTATCAGCTGCGGCTGTGGATCGCGGCGATCCTCGCCGGATTGGGCGCCAGAGGTTTCGGACTTGTCGTGGTTCCGCTGATCGTTGCTCAGTCGTGGTTGCTGGGGCGGATATTCGCGGCCATGCTAATCGCCGGCATTTTCGGTGTGATCTACTTCGCGACGGCCTTCCTGGCGGGCGTTCCCGAGGCGAAGTCCACGCTTGGACGGCTGGTTCGCAGGCGGTAATGCGTAATACTGCAATTGGTGCAGAACGATTGGGGGGACAAGAAAACGTCCCAATCGTGAAGAGCAACATTGTAGGGCAGCATGGCATCGGCCGGTATTCTTCGTGAATGGTGCATTCAGTCAACGATTCGCCCGGATGGAATGGCAAGGGGTACCGGCCGCACGCCGTGCGGCCCTACGATCGTCTGCATGATTGTGGCGACGGCGAAGGCATTGTTGACGCTGTCTCCCGCTGTGGCACCGATCTTCCTTGTAGAAGAAAGACCCGAGGCATGAGTCAATGACAGCAATGGGATCGCCGGATCGTTCTTCGGAAGTCGTCGATCCGCCAGTGCGGACAAAACCCTCCGCGGACGCGCTGCTCTCCGTCAGAGGTCTGCGCACGGCCTTCTTTACGGACGAGGGTCCCGTCACCGCGGTGGATAACATTTCCTTTGAAGTAAAGAAGGGAGAGGCTCTAGCCATCGTCGGTGAATCCGGATGCGGGAAGAGCGTCACGGCCATGTCTCTGATGCGGCTCGTCGCTTCTCCGGGTCGCATCGTGAGCGGCGAGATCCGGTTCAAAGGCACCGACCTCCTCACCCTTTCCGAAAGGGAGATGAGAAAGCTCCGCGGGAACGACATGGCCATGGTCTTTCAGGAGCCGATGACCTCACTCAACCCTGTTTACCGCGTTGGCGATCAGATCGTGGAGGCCATCCGTATTCACAAGGACGTGAGCCGCGAACAGGCCCGCAGGCAGGCGGGGGAGATGCTCGAGCTGGTAGCGATCCCCGATCCGATCAGACGGCTCGACGACTATCCTCACCAGCTGTCGGGCGGAATGAGACAGCGGGTCATGATTGCCATGGCCTTGTCCTGCGATCCCGAGCTTCTCATCGCCGACGAACCAACCACGGCACTCGATGTCACCATTCAGGCTCAGATCATGGAACTGCTTGCCGGCTTGCAGAAGAAGCTCGGTCTCGGGCTTCTGCTGATCACCCATGATCTGGGCGTCGTCGCCGAATTCTGTGAACGGGTCATCGTCATGTACACCGGGCGCATCGTGGAAGAGTCGCCGGTGGCCGGCCTTTTCAAAGGACCGAACCATCCCTACACGGGCGGTTTGTTGAAGTCACTGCCCAATCCCGCCCGGGACGCCGCCGACGGACAGCGCTCCCGTCTGGCGACGATCAAGGGAATGGTGCCGAGCATCCGTTCCCTGCCCCAGGGATGCAAGTTTTCGCCGCGATGCCCCGACGTCATGCAGATCTGCCACGGCCAGGAGCCGGCGCGCATGATGATAGGTCCGGATCACGACGCCCGCTGCTATCTCTACGGAGAAACGGCCGATCCGGAAAGGCTCGGTCCGTGAGCGGGATTTCGGAAGCGTTGGATGTTTCCACGGGGCAGCCAGTTCCCCGGGTTCCGGCCGGGCGTGGTGAAACCCAGCTGCTCATACGGGACTTGAAGAAGTACTTTCCGGTGAAGCGGGGACTTCTTTCACGTACAGTCGGGCAGGTAAGAGCGGTCGACGGCGTTTCCTTCGGGATCTCGGTGGGCGAGACACTGGGACTGGTGGGCGAGTCCGGATCGGGAAAGACCACGATCGGGCGCTGCATCCTGCGCCTCATCGAACCCACATCCGGGGAAGTCAACTTCGAGGGAACGAACATTCTCCAACTCGATTCGAGTGCGATGCGCCGCATGCGGCAGCATATGCAGATCGTCTTTCAGGACCCGTACGCTTCGTTGAATCCTCGTATGACGATAGGCACGATCATCGCCGAGCCGTTGATCATCCACGGAGGGATGACGCGGGCTCAGCGCCAGGAAAGAGTGGCCGAACTCCTGGCAAAGGTGGGGCTCGATCCCACGTATCTGCGCCGCTATCCGCATGAGTTCTCCGGAGGCCAGCGGCAACGGGTTGGTGTGGCCCGGGCACTGGCTACGAATCCGAAATTTCTCGTGCTTGATGAGCCTGTGTCGGCGCTGGACGTGTCGGTTCAGGCGCAGGTGGTGAACCTGCTCCAGGATCTCCAGGAAGAGTTAGGGTTGACCTATCTGTTCATCGCTCACGATCTGTCCGTGGTCGAGCACATCTCTGCTCGCGTCGCAGTGATGTACCTCGGGAAAATCATGGAACTTGCCGGGCGGCGCGATCTCTACGAACATGCCCTTCATCCCTACACCAAAGCCCTGCTTTCGGCTGTGCCGATTCCCGACCCGGCCGTCCGTAGGAAACGCATTTTCCTGGACGGCGACATTCCCACGCCTCTCGACCCTCCTGCCGGGTGCGTATTCCACACGCGCTGCCCGATCGCTCAGTTCCCGATTTGCCGTGAAGAAGTTCCGGCGCTGATCGAGCATCGTCCCGGCCAATTCGCGGCCTGTCATTTTGCCGGCTCTTCGGTTCCCGGCGAGCGTTGAGTCGAGCCGGAGCGCGGGAGCATTCCGTTCGGCACCAACTTTGGGCAAGCTGATACAATCCGTCCCCGTTGCGTGAGCCGCGCTTTTCAGCCCGCATCAAACCGATTTGACCGAAACTCTCGCCCCTGCTCTGCGTAGAAGAGCGTGTCACAGGAGGAACGTGCATGAGATTCATGCTTCGACTGATTTTCATCTCATTGTTTCTGCCGGCGTTCGCCGTGGCCCAGGCGCCGAAGCTGGGAACGCCGTCGGATTCTAAGTCGCCGAAGCCCACTGCCACTCCCGGTGCGGTTCAGCCGGAGTCCAGTTATGTCCCTGAGGCGCAGAACGACGAGAAGAACCCGCGGGCATTGCGACTCTCGCTCGACGATGCCGTCGTCATCGCCGTCCGTCAGAACCTTGGCGTGGACATCTCCCGTTATGACTACCGCATAACCGGATTCAATGCCCAGGCTGCCTACGGCCCGTTCGATTACTTCGCTACAGCCGACGCCTCGCGCTCCTCGAGCACCAGCCCGGTCGTTTCTTCTCTGCAGCCTTCGGAGGCCGAAACTACCAAACTGGACTTCGGACTGAGCCAGTTGCTGGCCACCGGAGGGCAGTACAGCGTGGGCTGGACGAACAGGCGATCTTCGAGCAATGCACGTTTCATCGACGTCAATCCGGCCTATGACGCGGGGCTCACATTCAGTTTCAATCAGCCACTGCTCAAGAACTTCGGAGTCGACGTCACGAAACGGCAGATTTACATCGCCAGAAACAATCTCGGAATCAGCGGCGAAGCCTTCCGCAACGCCTTGATGCTCACCACGAATTCGATCGAGCAGGCCTATCTCGACCTGATCTTCGCCCGCCAGAACCTGGGGGTGAAACAGGAGTCGCTCGGTCTGGCGCGCGAACAGTCGCGCATCACGCAGATCCGCATCGACGTCGGGGCCTCGGCCCCGCTGGACATCCTTCAGCCCAACGTGGCCATCGCCACGAGGGAAGAGGAAATGATCACCGCCGAGGCTCAGATTCGCAACGCCGAAGACCGGCTTCGCCAGCTGATGAATCTCCCGCCCGAACAGTGGGATCAACCGATCGTTCCCACCACGGATATCGCTTACACGGCCATGCCGGTTGACGTCATCCAAGCTGTGGCCCGGGCCATGGACCTTCGGCCGGAGATCAAGCAGGCGCAACTCAGTACGGAGATCGACAGGATCGACGCCCTGTACTTTCGCAACCAGCTCCTGCCGAAACTGGACTTCAACGTCGATTACGGATCCGCTGGACAGGGCGGTACGGTGTTCGCGGCGAACCCCATCACCGGCCAGCCGGAGGTCGTGGACCGAACGGGGATCGGAACCGCTCTCGAGGACATTCTCAACTTTCGTAACCGTTCATGGACAGTGGGCTTCAACTTCGCCTTCCCGATCAGGAACATCGGCGCGAAGGCCAATGCCCGGGCCGCGGAGTTGACTCTGGAACGATCCAACTACGATCAACTTCAAGTCAAACAGAATGTGGCCGTGCAGGTTCGCCAGGCTGCAAGAGACATCGAGACGCTGGCCAGGCAGATTGTGGCCACCCGGGTGGCAGTCTCCGCGGCCGACCAGAATGTCGGAGCAGAGCGGAAACGGTTCGAGAACGGTTTGACTACGAACTTCAATGTGCTACTCATCCAGCAGCAGCTTTCTGACGCCCGAAGCAACGCC
The DNA here is from genome assembly GCA_039931435.1 of Acidobacteriota bacterium. Classification (GTDB taxonomy): domain Bacteria; phylum Acidobacteriota; class Thermoanaerobaculia; order Gp7-AA8; family Gp7-AA8; genus JBDTRY01. The sequence goes on from JBDTRY010000063.1 coordinate 13,741, forward strand.
CTGTTCGCGCTCGTTGCCTACAATAAAGCGATCTCCGCGTACCACCAGGCGGTGGGCGACATTCTGGAGGTCAACAACATTGCCGTTCAGGAGCCTCAGCACTTCGACCTTCCCGACTCGCGATGGGGCCGGTACGATTTTCTGAACTACAGCCACTACACGGATCACAAGGATCTCAAGCCGAATGTCGGAAACCAGTGAACTGACTCCTGCGCCGATCGAGCCGAAGTCCAATGCTCTGTCCCGCATCGGAGGAGTGATCGTCGCTCCGGACTCGACGTTTCGGGAGATCGCGTCCAGACCTGATTTTCTTGTTCCGCTGATTCTCATCCTCGTCGTCTCGCTCATCACAGGAATTCTGGTCAGCAACCGCCTGGACCTGGAGAGCACGCTCCGCGCCCAGTTCGAAAAGCAGCACATGTCCGAGCAACAGCAGGACCAGGCCGTGAAGATGGCCATGAAGTTCAAGAGCGTTGGACCGTATTTCGCCCCCGTGGGCTCGGCGTTATTCCTGTTGGTCATTGCCGGACTCTTCATGCTCCTCTTCAAGCTCTTCGGCCATCAAGGTCGATACGCGCAATATTTCTCGGTGACGAATTACGGCTGGCTGCCGCAGGTCTTCAAGTCGGTCTTCCTTGCAGCGATCGTGGCCGGCAGAGATACCGTCACTCCTGACGAGATCCAGGCCCTGCTGCCGACGAATCTTGGATTCCTGTCTGATCCAACCACCTCGCCGGCGGTATTCAGAGCGCTGGCCTCTCTGGATCTTTTCAATATTTGGACGATTGTTCTTCTGGCGCTGGGATTTGCGCACGCCGCCAAAACGTCCCGGGGGAAATCGGCGATGCTGGTGGTGGCCGGTTACGTGGTGGCAATCCTTATCAGCATCGGCTTTGCGGCGTTGAAGCCGGGAGCATAGAGAGACGGCTGCACGGTGCCGATGATCAAGAGTAAATGATGACCATTGAACAGACTGTAGCGACTTCTCGCCCGGCTCCGATGGCCGGCACCGAGCGTCTCATCGAGATGCACGAGCTGTTTCGTGTCTACGAACTCGGCCCTCAGAAGATCTACGCGCTCCGCGGTGTGGATCTGATCGTCGAGCGGGGCGAGTACGTGGCCATCATGGGTCCGTCGGGCTCCGGAAAGTCGACGCTGATGAACATGATCGGCTGTCTGGATACGCCCACCTCAGGGAAGTACATTCTGGACGGCGTCCCGGTGGAGTCCATGTCCGAGGATGAGTTGGCCGCGGTGCGCAACAAGAAGATCGGGTTCATTTTCCAGACCTTCAACCTTCTGGCGCGCACCTCGGCCCTTCACAACGTGGAACTGCCGCTGGTGTACGCAAAAACGAGCCGGGCCGAGCGCCGGCTACTGGCCGAAGAAGCGCTGGAAGCGGTAGGCCTGACGGATCGCATGAACCACCTCCCGAACGAGCTCTCGGGCGGTCAGCGACAACGCGTGGCCATCGCCAGGGCCCTGGTGAACAAGCCCTCGCTGCTGCTCGCTGACGAGCCCACAGGAAACCTGGACTCGAAGACCGGGCGCGAGATTCTGGATCTGTTCCGGGAGTTGAGCAACCGCGGCAACTCGATCATCCTCGTCACCCATGAAGACGACGTGGCCCGGGAAGCGCAGCGCGTCATCCACATTCGCGACGGAAAGATCGTCGACTGACTATTTGGCGCGCTCGATGTAACGATTGTCGATGGGGTCGACGACGATTTCCTCGCCCTCTCCGATGAATGGCGGAATCTGCACGGTGACGCCGTTCTCGAGAATTGCCGGTTTGTAGGAAGCCGAAGCCGTCCCTCCCTTGACCAGGGGCTGGGTCTCGACGATTTTCGAGGTGATCGTCTTCGGCAGATCCACACCCATTGGCCGCCCTTCGTAGAACTGCACCTGGATCTTCAGGCCGGCGCTCAGCCACTTGGCGGCCTCTCCCAGTTCCTCGCCGGAGATCTCGACCTGATCGTAGTTCTCGGTGTTCATGAAATGGTAGGTCTGAGCATCGGCGTAGAGAAACTCCATCTCGTTGTGCTCAATGAAGGCCTGTTCGACCTGATCGCCGGATCGAAAGCGGTGCTCGAACTGGCTTCCGGTGCGAAGATTGCGGAGCTTGACCTGGACCATGGCCCTGAGGTTTCCGGGAGTATGGTGGCGGAACTCCATGATGCGACAGAGATCGCCATTGAAGAGCACGATCATTCCATTTCTTATGTCGGTTGCCTGCATTGAAGACTGCTCCCTTTCGTGATTCGGGGGACCGCTCTGGTGACGATCCTGTTTGTACTACGGAAACGCCGTTGCCAACCAGACGTTGTGATCGTCAATTCCATCAGGGAAGACGGCCGTGGCTCTGCCAGCCGCCTGGATCAGGTGCCGGCGGGAGATTGCCATGCCATGGAAGCGGTTGTTGCGATCATTCCAGGATTACTTTAAGACCTCGTGGATGAAATCCCGGATCACAGCCACGGACTCCCTCGATACCTCATGTCCCATGGAAAACTCGTGATATTCGGGCTCGATCCCGCTGCTTTCCAGGAT
>JBDTRY010000064.1:0-16134 GCA_039931435.1 Acidobacteriota bacterium
CCGTAGGGATGCGCGGTGAACGCCGCGGCCAGAAACTGTTCGACCATCTTGCCGATGGGATTGCTGTCCGTGCGCATGCGGCGTTCTTCGTTGACGACATCCCGCTCCTTGTAGAACTCGCGCATGACCGGATCGATAAAGCGCTCCGATTCCAGGTAGGCCCACAACTCCAGACGGTTCGAGGGCAACGAGTAGAAATAGGCCGTCTCGTCCGAAGATGTGAAGGCGTTGATCCCAACGCCCCCCTCGCGTTCGATGATCTCCGAGAATTCGTCCGTCTTCACATACTTGTCCGCTGCGGCCACGGCGTCTTTCCAGTTCTTACGCAGTGCGGTCAGCTTCGCTTCGTCACGCCCGACTTCCTTGAGACGCTCCGCCTCGTACGCGCCGTAGGCCTTCTCCACTTCTGCGAGGGCCTTTTTCTCCGCGGGCCAGTCGGTGCTTCCGATGTCCGGAGTGCCCTTAAAGGCCATGTGCTCGAACATGTGCGCCAGACCGGTGATGCCCGGGACCTCCTGCGCGGAGCCGGCGTCTACATGGGTGAAAAACGAAAAAACGGGAGCCTCCGGACGTTGAATGACGAGGAGGGTCAGTCCGTTGGGGAAGACCTTCTTCGTTACCCGTTTTTCGAACGAGGACAGGGACTGTGCGAAAGAGGAAATGGCGAAGGTCAGGCAAAGCAATGACGCGATCGTGGTCGGCTTTCTCATTTGAGCTCCGGAAGTCGTGAATTCGGACGAGGGCCATTTATATCGCCGGCGCGGCACGGGAGCAAGTTAAAAGCCTGCCAGAGAGTGATTTATGTAACAACTCTCGCGTTATCACCGCGGCATAAAAGGTGCATTTACTGACCTCCCGGCCCGCCGATGGATTCCTGAATCTGATCCCTCGCGCGCAGGCAGGAGCGAGCCCGATGACGGTAGTAGCGGAACAGCACATTGATCCCCGCGCTCGGGAAATCTACGTCGATGCCATGACTAGATTGATGGAGGCCGGGGTCGATTTTCTCGTCGTCGGCGCCTACGCCCACGCACCGATCCAGGCCACCCCCACCGGCGAACCACTGGAGATCATGCCCTTCCTGGGGTCGAGCCGCCCGGAGGAGCCGATCATCCGCTACCGCGCCAGCGTCGTCTTTCACGGACACGCCCATCACGGTAGTCTCGAGGGAAGAACAAAGAGCGACGTGCCGGTGTTCAACGTCTGCTACCCGCTGTTGAAGCGAAGTTTCCCGGAAGAGCTGCCGTTCAGGTTCTACGACGTGCCTTCAGGGAGTGAGGCGGCAGATGCAGCTCAGCCCGAAGCGAGCGCCTTCACGACATGATTGACAGCGCGGGTGTGCCCACGCAGTCTGGAGCAAGACACTTATGAATGATGCGGCAGGCCGATCAGGTTGCGACCACGTTGGGCCAGTGGATCTGATAGCCATGGCGGAGGAGCATCTGCGCTCGCGAGGCGTCGACGAGACGGCATGGGAGGGTTTGCGGTTTGGCTTCGGCGAAGACGTCGAATCGCAGAAGCATAAGTCCGTCTACACCGAGGTCGAGCGTCGTGACGGTTCCTGGCTCGTGATCCGGCTCGAGCGACGCCCGGACCCGATCGGCGAAGCGGATGCCGGGTTCGTCGAGAGGTGAGCGTCAGACTCTGTCCGCTCGCCGGGATGACATTGTCGCCGCATGCGCAGCTCCGGTTCAATCAAAGCGTTGAGCGCAACCTGTCGTCCTGAAGGTCGCGCTAAGGATCTCTTCTGCCCTCCCCGCTTGTTCAATTCAAGCAGTTCTCGCGTTCGACCGGACGATGCCAGTGAAACGAAAAACGGACCCGTGAAGGGTCCGTCTCGGGAGATTTGCTACGACCCGAATCTACTTCGCGGCGACGCGCTCTTTCTTGACGGGATCCCCGCCTTCGATCACCGTGAGCTCGGGTCCGCCCATGCCCATTGCCTTGCGCAGTCTGCCCTCGAGCTCGCGCGAGAGGTCGGGGTTCTCCTGAATGAACGTCTTGGAGTTCTCGCGGCCCTGTCCCAGCCGCACGTCGCCATAGGAAAACCACGATCCGGATTTTTCCACGAGTTTATGCTCCAGAGCGAGGTCGATCAGTTCACCTTCCCTGGAAACGCCGTGCCCGTAGGTGACGTCGAACTCGGCGAAGCGGAACGGTGCCGCGCATTTGTTCTTCACCACCTTCACCTTCACGCGGGAGCCGATGACCTCGTCGCCTTCCTTGATCTGGTTCGTGCGGCGGATGTCCAGGCGCACTGAGGCGTAGAACTTCAGCGCCCGGCCGCCCGTGGTCGTTTCCGGACTTCCGAACATCACTCCGATTTTCTCGCGGATCTGGTTGATGAAGACCAGACAGGTCTTCGATTTCGAAACGATGCCCGTGAGCTTCCGCAGGGCCTGGGACATCAGCCGCGCCTGGAGTCCCACGTGACTGTCACCCATCTCTCCCTCGAGCTCGGCCCTGGGGACGAGAGCGGCCACGGAGTCGATGACGATGACGTCGATGGCACCGGAGCGCACGAGCATCTCGGCGATCTCCAGCGCCTGTTCCCCGCTGTCCGGCTGCGAGACCAGCAGGTTGTCGATGTCCACACCGAGCTTGCTGGCATATTCGGCATCGAGGGCATGCTCGGCGTCGATGAAAGCCGCCAATCCTCCCGTCTTCTGGGCTTCGGCGATGATGTGCAATGAGAGCGTGGTCTTGCCGGAGGATTCCGGACCGTAGATCTCCACGATACGACCGCGCGGAACTCCACCGACACCGAGGGCGGCGTCGACGCCGATCGAGCCTGTCGAGATCGAGCTGATGGCCAGGACTTCGCGCTGGCCCAGTCGCATGATGGAACCTTTTCCGAACTGTCGCTCGATCTGGTTCAGGGCGCTCTCGGCAGCTTTCAGTTTATCTGTTGGGACATTTGTCATGAGTCGGTACGCTCCTCTATTTTACCGTTTCTCAGGCTGGAGAAACGCGTCAGGTTTCATGAATTCTGCATTTCAAAAGCATCACGAAATCGACAGGCGTGTGTGCTCATCGAGTGTACGTCGCGGGTCATGAGTGGTCAAGAATGCCGGCCTTCTGAACCCGATGGATCGTCATTTCCCCACGGAGACTCGGCCACAGTCGCTGGCTAACGAGACTCGTTTCTACGGCGTGTGGAGTGGCGCGTGTCACCGGAGCAAATGGAGGTATAGAATCCCGGTTTACCCTGAGCGACGCCTTTGCGTTCGTCTTTTTATTCCGAAGTTCAACCTCTTCAAAGGAGGACCCCATGGCTCGTCGTGTTCTTTGTACGCTGGCCCTCGTCTCGTTGCTGGTACTCGCTTCCGGCTGCACTCGCAGTGAGACATCCAATACCCTGGCCACCGAGCAGGCATCCACCCAATCAGCTGCCGACCCCTCGGCCACGATCGTGGAACAGACCGCCACTCCGGCGACCGCTGCGAATGAAACCATGGCAACTAATCCGAATGCCATGCCCGCCTCCGCGCCAGAAACCGTCATCGCCCACGGAGACGGGGAAACTCCCGGAACACGCGTGGACGTTTACGAGCTGAAGCGCACCAGCGGCGATACGGTCACGCTCAAGTTCGCCCTGGTGAACAACGGAAAGAAGGAACTGGGCGGCTATGACTTCGGCAAGGCCGCCAACGACTACGACACGGTCGCGGATATCCATTTGCTCGAGCCGACGGAACGAACGCAGTACGCGGTCATGCGCGATCCGGACAACAAGTGTGTGTGCAGTACCGGCGTGGGGGTGAAGACCGGTGAACAGAAGCGATACTGGGCAAAGTTTCCCGCTCCACCCGCCTCTTCGACGAAATTAACGGTTGTCGTTCCCCACTTCGAGCCGATCGAAGATGTGCCCGTGAGCTGAACGGTCATTCCCTTGCCCTGGGGGAGGCGGGAGAGGCGCGACGAACGCGATCCGGGATTTCTGCGCCCTTCTCCGAAAACGGTCCGGGTTGCCATCTTCCAGAGATGCAGGTTTTGCAATCTCCAGCAGCTGTCGCCAGCTTCGGCAGCGTTGCTCGATCGGGAATGATCGAGCTGCTGTCCGATGAGAGTCATGTGTTTTCCCGACGCCTCCGAATAAGCAGAGCGCAAGCCAGCCCGCGGCGTTGTCATATCCAGCCGTAATGCCTGGCGATGGGAACTGCCGAGATCAGCAGCCCGATGACGATGATGAGCAACGCGTTCGAGAAAAAATACGGATAGATGACGAGGACGAAGCCAGTGATGAGGAAGAGAATGTCCTGCTCCCGTCTCCCGTAAACCATGTAGACGGTACCGACTGCTCCGAAGATGAGGCTGAGAAAGAGGCTCATGCCATTGGCCCGCTCAAGCTACCCGGGAGATCCGCTTCCATGCCCAGTCATGATAGCGCCCGGAGAACCTGCACGCGGAGGCACCTGTGGGGACGCGGGTCAAAGGCATACTGTATCGTTCAGGGCAGACAATGGACGACTCTTCGATTCCGTCGAACCCGGTCCCCGCTAAGACCATGGGTGTCCCGCGGACCATTCCCATCATGGCCAGGGTTCGGACGCTTCCTCTCGCCCTGCGTGGTCTCACGGCCATCCTGGTCATGCTGGCGTTGATGTCGGCACTCACGGCCTCCGTTGCATCGCTCGTAGGAGCGCCATTCACTCTCTGGTTCTCCGATACGCCGATCATGCTGGCGATGGTCCTCGTTCTTCTCGTGTTGATCAGCGGCGCCTGGGACTCCCTGCTCATCCTCGCCGGCCTGAACGCAACGCTGTTCGCGCGAACCACTAGGGGGGAGCGCCGCGCTCCCCTTGAGCGATGGCGACGGGCTGGCTTCTTCAGCGCCGCGCCCCTGGGCGCGCTGGCCATCGTCCTCCTCAGCGCTTATGCCGTTCTGCAGACCTCGAACGTCACGCTTATCGATCTGACCATGCTCAATCGCGGGATCATCCACTGGCGCGATGCCGCGCTTTGGCGTATCGAAGCTCCGCTCTTCGCACTTCTGGAGCGAGTCCCGCTGAACGTGGCCTTCTTCGACTGGCTGTACCACACTTCCTGGATTATCCTGCTCACGGTCTGCTGCACCTTCGTCATCAAGGAGCGGAACGTGCGCCTCCTCCTTCACTTCTGTCTGGGAATGATCATCACCTTCTACCTGGGCAGGCTGGCAGGCTCTCTCGATCCGGTGAAGGGCCCGGCCTTCTTCGCGCCGGAGCATTTTCGATACGTCAGCAGTTCGGTGACGGGACTGATGATGCGCAGCATCGCCACGACCATGACGCTCGATCCGCAGGAAATGATGAAGAGCGGCATCCTCGTGGGCGGCGTAGCAGCGATGCCAAGCCTGCATCTGGCACTTGTTACGGTGACCACATTCTGGCTGGCGCAATTGCGACGCTGGACCCTGATGCTCACACTGCCCTGGGTGGCTCTCATCTGGCTGGCTACGCTTGCCCTGGGCTGGCACTACGCTCTGGACGGCGTGGGCGGAATCGCCCTGGCGCTGCTCTGCGTGCCGCTGACACGATGGTACGGGCGGTGGTTCGCGCTGGACCGTGCCTATGAATTTCGACCAAAGACTTCAGAATGAGGGATGCAGTTCTGCAGACGCACGCGCTGCCATAGCCCGCGGAGCCTCAGCGTTGATTGTCCGGCGGCTGACCCTTCCTCACGGCCTTTTCGCCACTGAAGTCCGCCATCCAGATGTCCGACTCCTCGCGGCGCTCCATGACGTAGAGCCAGGCTCCGTCGCGGCTGAAGTCGAATCCGTCCACGACAACGTCGCGAGGCATGGTCAGATACACCGCCGATGTATTCGCGGCCGGGTCCGTCATCATCAACTGCCTTCGGGTGGAGTAAACGAATCGCCTGCTGTCAGGCATCCAAGCTCTGTATTCCAGGGTAGACACACCGGGAAGTTTCTTGTAACTCCTGGTGGCAAAGTCATAGAGGACCAGCCCCGGCTGGATGTCGCCACCCCGGAGGGTGTTTCCCACAGCCTGCTTTCCGTCGAGAGAAACCACGGCCACCACGAAGTTTTCGTTCGCGGAAACAGGCGGAAAGGGCTCCAGCTTCCGCTGCGCCAGCGGGACGGTGAGGTCCAGGCGAACTTCTCCCCTGGTCAGGGCCATGATCAGCCACTTTCCATCCGACGTGACATTCAGAATGCCGGGAGTGTCTCCTTCAAGGTTCGTCTCCTGCCTCAGCCCCGACCCATCAGCGCTCACGCTCCAGATTTCGTAGCGTCCGCTTCTGTCCGTCATGAAGAGGATACGCTTGCCATCCGCGGTCCATGCGCTGTCTCTGGCCCGGAAGGAATCGTTGGTGATCCGCCTCGTCGAGGATCCATCGGAGCGGATCACAAAGAGATCTTCCTGCCGAGGCGGTGCTGTTCGAACCAGGAACCCCTGGCCGTCGGGCGAGTCCAGAACCTCCTCCTGGTATCGACGGCTACCGCTGTAAAGCGCACCGGGAGGGCCGCTGATCCGACCGGCTCGGTCGAGCGGGTAGCGCTCGATGATGGAGACCGGGCTGGGAACCGTGTAGGCCATGAGATTGCCATCTCTGGAGATGGACAGTTGCATCATGTCCTGCGAAGCCACGCTCACCGGTCGCGACTCGCCCACTCTGGCGCCCGTTTGCGGATCGATCTGCATCCGCCAGAGGTTCATGCTTCCTGTGCGGTCCGTGAGGAAGTAGAGAAACCGTCCGTCAGCCGACCAGACAGGATTCCAGTTGAACCATGCATCATCGGTCAGGGCCACACGTTTCCCACCTGCGGCGGGGATGGTGTACAGGACGCGCTTTCCCGTTCCCGTGGGCAGTCCCCAGAAAGCGATGCGTCGCCCGTCGCGGGACCAGGATGGCTGAACCGCGTCCTCCTTCTCCACCATCCGCGTCTGGCCTGAGCTGACGCTCACGCACCACAAGGACCCAAGGGAAGGCCGTCCGAATGGCTGAATCACGGGCGAGGTGTTGTAGGCGATTTCCTTGTCGTCCGGTGACCAGGCAGGGTTGAATCCATTGTCGACCAGTCTGCGAGCGGACTCGCCCGTGGCACCCATGACGAAGATGCCCCCTCCATTGCACTCCGAACGGTAGGCGATCTGCTGGCCATCCGCGGAGAAAGCGGGCATTGAGTCGGCCATGGGGCAGTCCTTCGTGAGATTGATGGGGTTCTCGCCCCCGACCCGAAGAAAATAGATATCCAGATTTCCCGCGGCACGGCTGGTGTAGGCGATGGCCGTCCCGTCCGGCGAAATGGTGGGCTGGAATTCGCCACCCGCGGTGAAGGTCAGTTGTGTGAAGTGCGGCAGGTCCGGCTCGGACAGCACCGGTGCTGCTGCATTCCGCGAGTCGGAGACTTTTCCCAGGACGAATGCCACCGCCGCGGCCGCAATGGCCGCCACCGCGAGAAGGAGTGGGCGCCATCGTCGCCTGCCCATCAAAGGGCTCGCACCGGAAAGCGGTACACCGGAGGTCCGTGACACAGCGTCCAGGGCGAAGGCCACATCGTGCGCGGAGTGGAAACGCTCCTCCGGCTTTTTCTCCAGGCATCGCTCCACGACGCGCTGCAATCCTGGGGTGATCTGCGGATTCGAACCGGAGAGGTCCGGAGGGTCGGATTCGAGGACCGCGTTCATGGTCTGGATCGACGAATCCCCTTTGAAGGCGCGTTCTCCGGAAAGCATCTCGTAGAGAATTGCCCCGAGGGAAAAGATGTCGGCGCGATGATCGACGTCTCGTCCGCGCACCTGCTCGGGGGCCATGTAGCCGGCCGTTCCCATCACCGTTCCCGGCGCCGTTTTTCGTTGCGCGGTCCTGGACTGGTCGTCGCTGTCGCGGCTGGGGGCCAGCTTGGCCAGACCGAAGTCCAGAATCTTCACCCGCCCGTCGCTGGTGACGAAGATGTTGTCCGGCTTCAGGTCGCGATGGATGACGGCGTGTTCGTGCGCCGCAGCCAGGCCGTTGGCGATCTGAATGGAGTAGTCCAGGGCCTTGCGCATGGGAAGCCTTGGATGTGCGCCGCTTCCGGAGAGCGAGTCTGCGCTGGTGCCCAGGCGTTCGCGGAGAGTCTCTCCCTCGAGCAGCTCCATGACGATGAAGGGAGCGCCCTCGTGGGTGCCGAATTCGTGGATGGTGACAAGGTTCGGATGGTTCAGCGTTCCGGCAGCGCGCGCTTCGTCGGTGAAACGCGCCAGCCGGTCAGGATGGGAGACGACGGAAGGGGGTAGGATCTTGATGGCAACGTCGCGACCCAGGCGCGGATCGCGCGCCCGCCACACCTCACCCATCCCGCCCGCACCAATCGGCGCCACGATCTCATAGGAACCAATCCGGGAACCGCTGCTGAGCTGCACCGAGACGGAGATTATCGCTTCTCGGGGCGCGGAAGGAAATGGCCGCCTGCAGTACGACGAAGTATGAGAGACATTCGTCTTGTTGCCTGTGGTTCTGAGAGCGATGGAACCATGGGCGTTTTCCGTGGGGACTGATTCTCGGGCCCCTGCCTCCGAGAGACGATCGTACCGGGTACACTCGACGCGATGAAGTTCGAATGGGATCCAGAGAAGGATCGCCGAAATCAGGCGAAGCACCGGGTCGGGTTCGACGAAGCCGCTACGGTGTTCGGGGATCGGCTCGCTCTGAGCTGGGTGGACGCAGTTCACTCCGCCGCGGAGTACAGAATGCTCACGCTCGGTTACACTGATCGGGATCGATTGATCATCGTGGCGCACACGGAACGCGAAGAGACTATTCGCATCATCTCGGCGCGGGCAGCAACGGTTGCCGAAAGAAGACTATATGAGTCCGCCTGACAACGACGAAGACGAGATCCGCGAGCAGAGTTCAGCCTCCGAAGCCGTTCGCGGAAAGTACTATGAGCGTTACATCCAGGGCTCAAACGTCATCCTCCTGGCGCCGGATGTCGCAGAAGTGTTTCGCGATTCCGAAAGTGTGAACAAGGCACTGCGTCGATTCCTTGCCGAACACGGAGCTCCGGCCAGGGACGGCTCATAAGGGTAGATTGGTGACTCGTATTTTTTTGGTTCCAGGTGCGCTCGCGGAGTGACCCCGGGGCCGGTAGTAGTGCGGTCCTGTTGGTTCACCGCCAGAGACCCTCACCCCTGCCCCTCTCCCGCCGGGAGAGGGGAAGATTTTGCTACCCCGGATACATCCCGATCGAGGAGCCTACCCAGGAGAAGTCCTTGTTGAAGTCCACGCCGAGCATCTTTCCGCGGGAGAGGCGGCAGAGGTTCTGAGTGAGGATCATTTCCGGGGCGTCGTCCGGGCGGAGGAACATCATGCGGATCTCCACTTTCACTCCGCTGCCGTCCGGCGCCTCGAGCGCCGGGGCGTAGCCAATCTTTTCCTGGATGCACCAGTTGCCCCGCTCCGCTTCCGGGATGCGCTCGATGTCTTCGGCGACGGGATCGACGTTCACTCCCGCACCGGCAAATGAAAAGAGCGGCTTGAGCACGTAGTTCTCGGTCAGGTCCACCGGGATCTGAGCAAGCTCGGAAACGAATGTAGCCCGCGGCACTGATGGATGATCGAGGAATGGCAATGAGTATTTCGACCACACCCAGTACCAGTTCGGATGCGGAACCCACTCCACTTCCAGCTCGTCCCGGTAGTCGAAGGGGACGGCCACTTCCTTCACCGCCAGCTCATCGAACACCACGCGGTTGTAGATCCGGCGCACGGGCGTGAGTTTCCCTCCGCCACCGGGATCGATGCGCCAGAGACGTTTGCCCTGAACGATGAGATCGTTGATGTCCACAGGATCCACGTCGAAGAGCAGTTTCGTGGCGGAGAAGTCCGGCCACGTCTTCTGCGACGGCGGATCGATGTCCATGAGGATCACTTCTTCGGGCGGATGATCGCCGAGGATCGTCTTCCGGGCCAGTTCCAGATACCCCTCACGGTCCAGACCGGAGAACCAGCAGGTCCAGTTCCGGTCCAGGTCGGGAATTCCTCGAAGCTCGTCTCCCCAGGCGTCGTTCTGCACGACCTGAAAAGCGCTGAGCGAAGGAAAGCCCTGCAGCTCGATGAGCTTCGGCTCCAGCTCTCCGCGATCGTTCATGACCACGGCGAAATCGACCTGAGCCATCGAAGGCAGGGCATCCATGCCGGGCGTATTCCATTTCTCCGGGATGGCCCGTTTCATCGACTCGATTTTCTCAGGCTCGGAGAGCTGCTTTACGATTTCTCTCGCCGCCGCTTCGGTCCGCTCACGGAAAGAAGCGGGAAGAAATACCGGAGTCTCGGCCAGCCGGAATTCGAAGTCGGTATCCAGAAGGTCGGACAGAGCAGCTGCATAGCGCTCGTGGATTTCGGGCCTGTAGGCTGCGTTGAACAGCGACCTGAATTGACGGTCCATGGCTAGGCGTTCGCCACCGGGGCCGACTCCTCGGGAAGAGCTGCGAGGTTGGAGATGCGCTCGCGGATGGCTCGCTCCAGATGAAAGCGAAGTGGCTTGATCAGAGTGTAAAAGGATGTCATCCGCAGCAGGTCCCCGAGGTCTTCACCGGGAAGTTCCTGGGTCAGCGAACGGGAGCGCTCTTCGTACCACTGCTCGGTGACTTCTCCTTGATCGAATTTCTCACGAAGAACGAAGAGCGCATTCTTGCGGTCGATGATCTCCGGGTGGTGGTTGACTCCGAAGATCTTGGGCATCACTCCGCCGCGATCGCGCTGGAACTCGATCATGGTCACGGACTCCCCACCCTCGGGCTCGCCCTTACTCTCCCGTCCGATGACCTGGACCCCATACATGGCGTTGGGGTCGGTGGGGATCAGATCGAAGAGACGGTTGTCCAGAACGCGGCAATGGCGGTGGTCTTTGAGCTCTGCCGCAAACTGCGAAAAGTAGGGGTGGTCGAGGGCGTCGTCGGTGAGATAGTTCAGAACTACGCCGCTGCTCTTGCCGTCCTTCTCCGCTCCGCGCAGAACCGCCTCGGCGATCTTCGCCCAGCGGCAGAGCAGACCGAAGCTGTGGCAGACAGCGATTAGAGCGGCCTTGTCGTGACGACGAATAGCTTCGAACAGATCGAACAGCGGTTGTTCCCAGTCGATGCTCTCCTCGACTCCCTGACTCTCGAAGGTCAGACCATCGTTGAATCTGGGATCGAGGTGGCCCGGACCTCCGCTGCCCACATAGAGAAGGTAGCGGCCAGCCTTCGGTCCCTCGGGCAGGACCAGACCCCGGCGAACGTCGAATGAAATGACGCGGACCGTGAGATCCGCGGCCAGAAGGCGATCGCGAAGCCCGCCCGTGATCAGCCCGATGTCCCGCACGAGCGAATCGTGTCCGAGATTCGTCCAGTTGTGGTTCATGTCCAGCAGAGCGACGTCGATGGTCTTGGCCCGCGGCGGAGGCAACTCATCGGCCCGGCTCACCCGGGCAAATTCGAACAGCTCATCAGGATTGTCGAGATGATCCATGGTGGCGTTGATTCCGGCGCGTGAGAACAGAGTCCCAGGCGTCAGAATTCGATTCCGCGTTCCGTCTCCTGAATGATGTAGTCCACGACAGCCGGAAAGCTCCGTGTTTCCTCGAACATGGCCAGTTGCCGGTCGGCGCCGGTACGGTGTTTCTGGATCTCACGGACGTAGTAAACATCCTTCCGTGAGCCGAGCTCATCGAGGACATCGTCAATGAACTCCAGAAGTTCGTCGATGAGCACTTCCGTCGGTACCTGGGTCTTCTTGCCGAAGTCGATCAGGGAGCCATCAATTCCCCAACGGGCGGCCCGCTGTTTGTTTTCGCTGATCAGGGATCGCGAGTAGAGCCTCCAACCCATGTTGTTGTCGTAGAGCTTCCAGAGCTTCACGGTCACGGCCTGGAAAAGGGCGGCGAGGCAGATGGTCTCGTCGATGCGCATGGGCACATCGCAGATGCGGTATTCAAGAGTGGGAAAAAAGGGATGGGGGCGCACGTCCCACCAGATCTTCTTGGCGTTGTCGATGCACTGAGCCTTGACCAGCGTCGAGACCATGTCGTCGAACTCGCCGTGGGTACTGAAGACGTCGGGGATTCCGGTCCGCGGGAAATTCTCGAAGACCTTGCTCCGGTAACTTTTCCAGCCTGTGTTCTCTCCCAGCCAGAACGGTGAATTCACGGACAGGGCGAAGATGTGAGGGAGAAAGTAGCGGACCACGTTCATGATCTGGATGCGGGTCTCGAGGTCCTCGATGGCCACGTGAACGTGCAGTCCGAACACGAGATTGGCCCGGGCCACCATCTGCAGGTCATGAACGATCTGTTCGTAACGAGGATCGGCCGTGATGGGTACGTCGCGCCAGTTCGTAAATGGATGCGTGCCCGCCGAAGCTACACGCAGTCCGTTTTCCCGGGCCAGCAGAATGATCTCGCGGCGAAGCAAGGTGACCTGTTCACGCGCTTCACCGACGTTGGCGCAGATATTCGTTCCCACTTCCACGACGGACTGATGCATCTCCCGTTTGATCTGATCCTTGAGGCGCACCGTTCCCTCGGCAAACATCTCCTGAAGGTGCGAACGCATCCCCCGGGTTGCCGGGTCGATGATCTGGAACTCTTCTTCGATGCCGAGTGTGAACGCTGGACGATGGGACATGGATACCTCAACAACGGACGATATGGCTGGCCGGAGCGATCCTCAGAAAGCCTTCGGCGCCTTCACGACGGCTTTCTTCTTCGCGTTCGTGCCTTTCGGAACGTGGCCCATCTGCTCGGGCCATGTACCTGTCAGCTCGAACGGCCACGGATTCAGAGCGCGCTCGATGAGAACGTCGGCCATGTTCTTCACCACCCACTGAAAGTTCTCCTCGCCGACTGAATTGCGATCAGCATCGGGTGCCGAATTCATGAAGTCGATGGCATAAGGAACGCCGTCGCGAATGGCCAATTCCACGGTATTCATGTCATAGCCCAGCGCGGCGGTCAGGGTGAGCGCGTCGCGATGCACCCTTTCCAGAAGCGCCGGATCGGTGGGAGGAGCATCTTTGACGTAGCGATCGAAGAAGGACTGTTTGGGGTCGTAACGCATGACGTGAACGCGCTCCCGGCCCAGAACGTAGATGCGGTAGTACTCGGTGAAATCGATCGCTTCCTGGGCCATCATGGTCAGGTCGCGAGTCTGTTCGTACGCTCCGAAGAACTGATCGCGATCGTCGACCTTGTAAACGTCCTTCCACCCTCCGCCGTAGGCAGGCTTCATGAAAATAGGGAACCCCAGATAATCGAACACCTGGTCCCAGTCCACGAAGCGCATATTGCGGAACGAGCGCGACTCGGTGTTCGGGGGATGCTGCTTGTGCGGCAGAAGCACGGTGCGAGGCACTGCCACCCCGTAAGACATGGCAATGACGTTGTTCAGAAATTTGTCATCGGCGGCCGACCAGAAGGGGCTGCTGAAAACCGTCACGCCTTTGGCGCGGGCAACCTTCAGGAACGTGCGGTAAAAAGGGACCTCGTGACTAATGCGATCGAGAATGACCGAGTACGGAAAGTCATCGATATCGCGGATTGCTCCGATCTGTACGAGCGCGGCGTCCACACCGGCATCCCGGGTGTTGATCTCGTCGATCAGCGCCCAGGGAAAGGTGTCCTCCATCCCGAAGAGCAGACCAATGTGCTTGTTTGCCATACGTTCTCCCTGTGAGAAGCGCGGCATCGCGGGCTGCGCCGTTTCAAGGCGGTCAGCCCGCCTGTTCGACCAGTCCCCGGTCCTCGATCCCAGCCCCCAGTGCAGGCGCATCGTATAGAATCCTCCGCACTTCAGCAACGGAGGCTCTTCTTGGTCCGCGACTACATCAAGTGGTACAGCCCGAATGTCTTTCGTGAAATGGAATTCCTCTGGTTCGGACACTCAGGACGACCTCTGATTGTCTTTCCTACGTCCGGCGGCAGCTTCTTTGAAAACGAGGATTTTCACCTCATCGATTCGCTGGCTGACAAGATCGAACGCGGCGAGTTGCAGGTCATCTGCGTGGACTCGCTGGACCGTGAGACGTGGCACAACGAGTCCATCCACCCGGCTGATCGGGCCGCAAGGCACGAACAGTACGATCACTATCTCCGCGACGAGGTGGTGCCCTACATTCAGAACCGCGCCGGAAGAAACGACCTCATAGTCTACGGAGCAAGTTTCGGTGGGTATCACGCCGCGAACTTCGCCGGACGGCATCCGGACGTGGTCAGCCGGGCAATCATCTTCTCCGGTGTGTACGACATTCACCGCGCCGTCGACGGCTACTGGGACGAGCGCTGCTATTTCAACTGTCCCGTGGCCTACATTCCCAACGTCAACGGTGATGCCTGGCACGAGCTCTCCCACGTGGAATGGGTCATCGCCACCGGCGAACACGATTCGCTGATCAACGAGAACCGGGATTTCGCCTGGATGTTGCAGATGAAGGGGCTCCCGGTCTATTCGGAATTCTGGCCCGGGCAGTTCGGCCATGACTGGCCCTGGTGGCGGGAGCACCTGCGACGGTTTGTGTGAGAGGCGAGAGGCGGAGAGGCGCCCTCATCCCGAGCGGAGCCCACGGGCAGGTGGCGCGGATGCGCCTGATCTATGTTGTGGTTCTTACAAGCGAGAGCACAGCGGGGCGCTGAACCAGGGTGAGGAAACTATGAGCGCCGTCATCCCGAGCGGGATCGAGGGACCCCAGTGGCCGGGGGGCACGATCCCCGGGGTGATTACCACCCGCCCCTCTGGGATTCCTCGCTCACGCTCGGAATGACCTGCTCGGCGAAGATGCACCCTGGCCAATTCCCCGCGATTAGCCCCGTTCTTGCAGGCTTTTTCAGCATGCGTTTCCGCAACCGGCGTGAGGCCGGACTCGCACTGGCAGGGATGCTCTCGCATCACGCCGGACGCAACGATCTCCTCGTTATGGCCCTTCCGCGCGGAGGCGTTCCCGTCGCTTTCGAAATTGCCCGCGCCCTCCACGCCCCACTCGATGTCTTCCTCGTGCGAAAGCTGGGAGTCCCCGGACACGAGGAGCTGGCCATGGGAGCCATCGCCGCTGGCGACGTACGCGTCCTCAACGAGGACGTGGTCCGAAGCTACGGCATTCCGCAGCGGGTGATCGACACGGTGGCCGAGCGCGAGTCGAAGGAGTTGCGGCGCCGCGAAGAACTGTACCGGAATGGAAGTGCTCCCGACGTCCATGGCCGCACCATCATCATCGTCGACGATGGTCTGGCCACGGGGTCCACCATGCGCGCTGCGGTGACGGCTCTTCGCCTTCAGAATCCGGCAGCGATTATCGTGGCCGTTCCTACTGGTGCGGCCCAGACCTGCCGCGAATTCGAAAAGATTGCGGAGGAAGTGGTCTGCGCCATGACCCCTTCGAACTTCCAGGCCGTGGGTCTCTGGTACGTAGACTTCGACCAAACGACGGACGAGGAGGTGCGGGACCTCCTTGAAGAGTCACTGCTGTACAGGAGCCGGCCCGCCGGGTCTCGCTGAATACCACGGAGATAGCCATGCAACGCGAGATACGCGTCGAGATCGCCACCGGAACCCACCTGGTCGGGGATCTGGTTGTGCCTCAAGCCGCCCGCGGTGTCGTGCTCTTCGCCCATGGCAGCGGGAGCAGCCGTCACAGCAGCCGGAATCAGTACGTCGCCTCCGAGTTGCAGAAGGGTGGCATGGCTACTCTGCTCATCGACCTGCTCACCGCGGAGGAAGAACGAGAGGACATGCGCGGCGGACACCTGCGATTCGACATCGGTCTGCTGGCTGATCGCCTCTTCCGCGCCAGCGAATGGCTGGCGGCTGAAAACGCAACGCGTACGCTCCGCATCGGCCTGTTCGGGGCCAGCACCGGAGGCGGAGCGGCACTTGTTGCCGCAGCGCGTCAACCGGAACGAATCGCCGCCGTCGTTTCTCGCGGAGGACGGCCCGACCTGGCCGGAGAGGCGCTGGCGCAGGTCCTTGCCCCGACCCTGCTCCTCGTCGGTGGCCGCGACACACCGGTCATCGATATGAATCGCGACGCGTACGAGCGGCTTTCTGCCGTCCGCGAGATGACGATCATTCCGGGAGCCTCCCATCTGTTCGAGGAGCCTGGCACACTCGAACAGGTTTCACGCCTGGCTCGAACGTGGTTCGAGCGTTATCTCGAAGTGAGAGATGATAACGAGAG
>JBDTRY010000065.1:0-16090 GCA_039931435.1 Acidobacteriota bacterium
AGACTGATCGTCCGCTTTCGACATTGCGCCAGCGGCTTGCCGGCCGGTTCGTCAACGTCCACTGCAATCACGCTCATCGTACCCGGAGGAGCGGCTTTCGGATCAGTTCCGAACAACGGCGCGAAGACTTCGCGCACAACGCTCAGTACCGCCTCGCTTTCAAACGGGGAACAGTTCAGGCCCGTCTGGATCTCTCGTACAAACTGTTCATCGAGACTCTTGACCGAGAGCCGATCAATCTCGCTCCGCTTCGGACGCTTCGACCCCATGACTTTCCTCCTGTCCGGTTCGGATAGAGGTTGCCATATGTCAGGATAGAAGGGGTGCCAGAGCCGAAAGTATCGCGGCGTTGGTCCGATGCGTGTTACTGCACTTGCGCACTCGATACCACCCACCGAGATCGAGATGATTCCGAATGAAGAATTCAGAAAACTTCAGTCCCTCTCCCCGCTTGCGGGGAGAGGGTGGCGACCGAAGCGAGCCGGGTGAGGGGCGCGGACAGAGGGTTCCGTCTCCAACCTTGCCCCAAGCGAGATGACGGTTGAATTGCGAACGAAGAATTCAGAATGAAGACTGACGTGCGAAAACCTCCCCTCTCCCCGCGGGAGAGGGGCCAGGGGGTGAGGGTCCCTGTTGCTAACTTCGCAGCCGTGACCAATCCACAGACACCCTCATCCGGCCCTCCGGGCCACCTTCTCCCGCGGGGAGAAGGGAGCGGCCTCCTTTGCTCCTCTCGCGAGAGGATTACTCGAGGCCCTCACCCCAGAAACTTTTCTTCGTTGTGCCAGGACAACGTCTCCGACATTGGCCGGTGCACAGGATTCTCCGGCAGCCGGATGGCCTGGCCACTGAGCGCGTAATAGTCGCGACCATTCTCGAACTCTTCCCTGATGCGCCTGCTGACCAGGAAGTGATAGTCCGGCGTAACGGTGACATACCCGGTATCGAACAACTTGTGCAGATCGGAACGTAGAAGCAGCCCGTTGTCGATCGAGTGCGTCTGTACCGTCGCGAAGTCGCGGATATGTGCCGCCTCCAGTACAGGCAGGGTACGTTCACCGGTGACGGAGCAGCGCCGCCCATACGAGTCCAGGATGGCGATGCGAAAACTGCGCTGTCCGAGCCGCGTCCGGAACAGCGCCGGCGCACCATAGCCGCCGGGGATCTCGATCGCAGAATCAACGATCGCGGCGTTATGCGCCGGCGTGGCGCGGGCAAGACACTCCATCCACACGCGCTCTCCTTCACCCGAGGTGAGATCGTACGACTTCCCCTGCATGGCGCCGGTATGAGGGAATCCCTCAGGCTCGCGCACCCAGTCCTCTTCGCGAAAAAACACCGGCTGGTCGACCAGAATGCATCCGATCCAAAAATCGGACTTCAAATCGGCGGACTTTCCCATCCGCGATCTGTAATGTGCCAGCCGAGTGCGCATGTCGCCGAAGCTTGGCGCCCCGTTCAGGACCCCGTAGGTCTCCCAGACGATTGAGACAGGAAGCTGGGAAAAATGGGCGAAGTACCCGAACCCGGCAATGGCGTAGTGAGGTTTCTTCAGCCTGAAAAAGATCGGCTCGCCGGGCTGCACAACCCGAAAGGTCGAAGCCTCCGACCCGGGCCGCCAGAAATTCACCTCATCGGCAGGAGGCTCGATCGCCCGGAGAAACGTGAACCAGTCGTAGTCGGTATTGGCGATGAACCCGCGCATGGCAGCAATTATGGATTAGGACGAGTCCTGGTTAGAAGGATAGGCCGTGAGACTCGGTCGTTCGATAACACGCTCTCTCGCTGGCCATTCCTGCGGAAGCGCAGAAACTTTGAAGAGACGACTCGACGGACTCAAAGCCATCCGAGTGTATTTTCGCCTTTCCACCATCGGCCTATAATTGACCGGCGCCGCAGCCTCACGCCGATTCCCCATGAAGCTTCGTAACAACCAGTGGTCCTACTCCCCGACGGATCTCGCCACGTTCCTGCGGTGCGAGCATGCCGTCACCGTAAGTCGGCAGGTGGAGCTTGGACTGCTTAAAAGAGTACCCATACGAGCATCCAACCCTCACACCGACCTTCTCGCAAGACACGGGCGCGAACACGAAGCGCAATACGTTCAGAGCCTGAGGGACGAGGGAACGGATATCGTCGAGATTCCTCGCGCCAACACCTCCACGAGCGAAGCGAGAGAGATGACGATCGCTGCGATGAAAGACGGAGCCGAGGTCATCGTTCAGGGGCTGCTCACCGACGGCACGTGGCTGGGCTACGCAGACATTCTCGAACGCGTCGCCAAGCCTTCGAGACTCGGTGACTGGAGCTACGAGGCCGCCGACACGAAGCTTGCCAGGACCGTTCATCCGCATGTCGTCCTCCAGCTTGGTGTTTACAGTGACCTCCTGCAGACAATCCAGGGAGTCGCGCCGGACTGGATGCACGTCATCCTCGGGGACAATCGACGCGAAACTCTGAAACGCTCCGACCTCGAAGCGTACATCCGCCATGTGCGCACGCGCTTCCTGCAGGACGTCGCGGCGAACAAGGAGACGGAACCCTACCCGGTCTCTTTCTGTGCGCTCTGCCGATGGAACCTGCACTGCTACTACCAGTGGGTGGAGACCGACCACCTCTCTCTGGTCGCCGACATCCGTCGCGATCAGGTCAAGCGGCTCACCCGCTACGGGATCTCGACTCTCACGATCCTCGGGGAATCCGATCCCAGGACTTCGGTGCCGGAGGTTGCGCCGCCGACGTTCGAGAAACTCGCCAACCAAGCACGCCTTCAGCTTCAGCACAAGCAAACCGGAATGCATGCATACGAGTTTCTCGATCCCGAGGACCGGCGTGGCTTTCAACGTCTCCCTATGTCTTCGCCCGGCGATCTTTTCTTCGATGTCGAGGCTGACCCTTTCGAGGATCTGATCTACCTCTTCGGTCTGGAGCTGCGACCGGAGCATGACTTCATCCGCCGCGGCTCCAGCGGTTTTCCACAGCCGACCTCGCGCTTCACGTCGCATCCCCATTACCTTCCCTTCTGGGCGCACAACGCCACCGCGGAGAAGCAGGCGTTCAACGAGGTAATGGACTTCATCGTCAACACGCTCGAGCATCACCCAGATGCGCACGTCTACCATTACGGGCCCGCAGACGTCATCGCGCTCAAGCGCCTCATGGGTACCCATGCCACGTGCGAAGAGGAGCTCGACGATCTGCTTCGCCGCCAGGTCTTCGTCGATCTGCTGGGCGTCGTGCGGCAGTCCATCCGCATCTCCCATCCGAGCTACTCCCTGAAGAAGGTCGAGACCTTCTACATGGACCGCCAATCCGAGGGGGTGATCGACGCGGGAGGCGCGATCGTCGCGTACGAGGAGTGGTTGGTTTCGCAGGATGATGCAACGCTGAAGGAGATCGAGGAGTACAACCGCGAAGACTGCGCGTCGACAGTCGGTCTACAGCGCTGGCTCCTCGAGCTTCGCGAGGAGTTGGAGCGAAAGCCTGGCCTCACGCTTGCCTGGCTGCAGGCGCGCGAACCGGAGAAGACGTCGGAAGAAGAAGAGGCGGAGAAGCTAGAGTCGGACGACGTTTCGCGAGCACTGCTTGAGGGCCTCCCCGATGACGCGGCAATTTGGAACGAAGGGCAGCGCGCTCGATGGACCCTGGCGAATCTACTTCACTACCATCGCCGCGAAGCGAAGCCTGGCTGGTGGGAGTACTTCAACCGTCTGACTCAAACCCCCGAGGAACTCGTCGAGGACAAAGAATCCATCGGGGTTCTCGAGCCGACTGGCGAGGTGGTGAGAGTCAAGAAGTCGAAGGCGATCCAATTCCGCTATCCGCCGCAACAGCACAAACTCTCCCGGGGCGATAGTGTTCGAGATTCGGAGAACCTCGACGACAAGGGGTACGCTCGTTCTGCTGGCACCATTTACGAGATAGATGACGCAGAGGGGACGCTCTGGCTCAAGCGGGGACCAGGCATGAACGACCAGCCGCTGCCGCGTGCGATCATCCCGAACGGACCGATCGATGACCAGACCATCCGGGACGCGCTACGCCGATTCGCACAGACCATTGTGGATAGCAGCTTCGAGGCTGCGCCGTACGCCGCTGCCCGAGACATCCTCCTTCGCCGGCCTCCCCTAATCAGGAGCCACGACCGGGGCCAACCGCTCCAGACCGGCCATCTCACTGCGGAGCAGATCGTCGACATCGCCGGCAACCTGGAGCAGTCCGCTCTGTTCATTCAGGGGCCACCGGGCTCGGGCAAGACCTATCGGGGTGCGAAGATCATCGTCAGCCTCCTTGCGGCTGGCAAACGTGTGGGCGTGTCGGCAACCAGCCACAAGGCCATCGAGAACCTGCTGCGAGAGGTCGAGAGACAAGCAGATGTGACGGGGGTTCATTTCATGGGATTGAAGCATTCTTCTTCAGTCGAGCTCGCGTACCGCTCGGAACTTTCCACGCCACTCATCCACGACACGACGCAAAAGGCGAAGGAGTTTCCGAACGAAAAGCGGTGGGACGAGCAAGATTCGGATATCAGGCTCGTTGCCGGCACCCCGTGGTGCTTCTCGTCGGCCGACCACGACACAAGGTTTGACGTACTCGTGATCGACGAGGCCGGGCAGATGGCGCTGGCGACGGCGCTGGCGGTGTCCACGGCGGCGCGGTCGGTGATCCTGCTGGGCGACCCGCTGCAGCTCGCCCAGGTCTCACAGGGCACGCATCCCGAGGGCTGTGGCGCCTCAGTGCTGGAGCACCTTCTCGGCGGCGACGCGACGATCCCGCCGGAGCGGGGCATCTTTCTCGAGCGCAGCCGGCGGATGCATCCGAGCGTGTGCCGGTTCATCTCCGAGGTGGTTTACGACGGGCGCCTGGACTCCGAGCCTGAGTGCGCGAATAACCGGTTGGCGCTAATGGACAATGGGCGGTTCGCGTCTGCGGGACTTTCGTACCTGCCAGTGGAGCACACCGGCAATGCACAGGATTCGCCGGAAGAGGCGGAGGCGATCGCCGATGCGGTGGCGGAGCTGCTGCGAGGGACAACGCTAAGCCTCTGGAAGTGGTCGGCCTCGTCCGCGGTGACGCGGAATCTCGAACAGAACGACATGATGGTCGTTACGCCGTACAACGCACAGGTTCGTAAGATCCGACAGACGCTGGCGGGGCGGGGTCTGTCCGCGGTGCGGGTGGGCACTGTGGACAAGTTTCAGGGGCAGGAAGCGCCGGTCGTATTCTTCAGCATGGCTACATCGTCCGGCGAGGACATCCCGCGCAGCGTCGACTTCCTCTTCAGCCGCAACCGCCTGAACGTGGCCATCTCCCGCGCGCAGTGCCTGGCCGTTCTCGTGACCAGCCCGAAGCTCCTCGACGTCCACTGCAACACGATCGAGCAGATGAAGCTCGTCAACTCGTTGTGCAGGTTCGTGGAAATGGCGGGGGCGCGTGATGCATAGAGGCGTCGATGTGAGTCGATCGCGGCGCTCCGCCCTTCGCCAGGGAACGAGCGGCTAAGGTGACGGCCCAGATGCCCCACCAACGCTACTATGTCAACCGCTTGACGCCGCTTCCAAGGCTGATACCTGTTCAGCTTGGTGTGGGAGCTTCGGATGTTCAGCGGCGCCCGGATGGTCACGATGGCGTCGCATACTCGGCTACGACCAGCAGGTGTCTGGCTCGCGACTCGGCGACGTACAGATGTTTCGGTGTCGCGTTCGCCCGTGTTCGATCGACCTCACAGACGATCACCGCATCGGATTCCAGTCCCTTGAAGCGCTGCAGGCTGCAGTAGCCGATCTCGTTCGGATTCGGATGTTCTGCTGCTCGGTGGTTCCGAGTCGGCCACGCGGTCGCTGGGCAGCGGTACGACGCCGCAACTAGGCGCGAGCAGATCGATCAGCTGCTTCTGCCGGGATGCGTCGATCTCGATCTCCATCTCCAGGCCGTGATTGGCATTGAAGAGGCGCTCGACCGACTCTGGCGGCTGGTCGAGATCAGCGCGATCGAGGATCAGCTGGCGAGGCAGGTCCGGACCCATGCCCGATGTCACGGTGATCGACGGGAAGGCCACACCCCATCCGACCGGCACCCAGCGCGTGTCGAGCGGAGGATTCTCCCGCAACCATTCGCGCAACACATGGACGCCGCGCGTGAACTGCTTCACCGGATTTTGATTTTCGTGTACCACCGCCAGATCCATCAGTCGAATACCAGACATCGATGTCGCGTTGAACCGCCCCACCCTTTACCTCGAGTGCAAGGAGGCCGCGAGAACTCCATGAGCGCCCGTGGGTAGGCAAATTGACCAAGCCTTCAGCTTCTTAGCAGCCACTGTCAAGAAAGGCTACGCGACCTCGCGCCCGTCTCCCCCCGACCAGATCCTTGCGTTGAACCCATACAAATCCGTCACCCTTCGAGATCGCAGCGACATCGATTTCACCACCAACCGTCTCGGCTTCATCGACGGACATCCGGGCGCGAAATGCCGTAAGACTTACGAGCGTCTCAGCCAGGCCGCAGAGCTCATTCATTGGTAAGGCGCCGACGGCCTCAATCAATGGACTTGTGTACGCTTCGCGTGTCTGATCCATGAACCGCTCCATGAACTTCTTTACAGTCGCGACTGCGGCCGTATTTTCTTCCGTGATTGCCGGATCGCCTTCTTCATTCAACACGCCGAGAAGTATTTCAGCCATCTGCTCCTGTACCGATGGAAACACGCCGCTGTAGAAAAGATCAACCATTTGTCGCTGCGCAAAAGGCATCACATGCGCATCGTCGTCTCGGGTTACCTGTCCTTCGCCGCTCTTCTTGTACCGGAGCCGGCCCGCCACGATCGCATCCATTGTGAAGTTCACAACCCTCGGAAACGGTTCCTGCTCACCAAAACCGGCTATCACGATTCCGCATTCGCAGCCGGAACAAAACCAATCCCGCTGATACATCATGCCGATAGCATGTTGAAGACCGCTCGAAATACCGGTCGGCAGCCTTACCTCATTAAAGAGAACGGCCTCAAGTTCGCTGAGGACAGGCTGGTACGTGGCAAGTACGTGGTTCCCAAATCCGGGCCCAACAGACGACAGATCTTGGTACCGATCCCAGGCTACCCGATCATCTTTTAGCTTGCCCGAGAGATTTGCCCAGGCTGCTTCTGGCCAGGAATGTGTGTCTTCACCGAATTCTTTCCAGATATTCCGCAGGAACTCAATTTTCCAGTACGACTTCGCATGCTCACGAAGGCTGTCCAATTGTGCCGTGTCGGAAAACAAAGGATTGGAGCTTTCGAGATGTCGCAGGAAGTCCTCGGCATATTGATCGAGATGATCAAAGCGACGGGGCCCGACCTTCCGACGATACGTTTTAATAATCGTCTCCCACGGGACTCCCATCAGTTGTGCCGAGCCATAGGTCATGATTGCTACAGGCTCCGTGTCGGACAGACGGAAAAGCTTTTCCGCGCTGTGATAAACCTTCTGTTTAGCGCCCAGCGTTACGGCGCTGTCGGCAGCCAGCGCCAAACCGTTTTTGTTCATTACAGCCACCTGACAAGTCATTACTTCAACTCCTTTCGTGTTAAACGGGCCGCGAGCTTTTTCTGGATAGAGGCTTCCCGATTGGGTTGCCTGGTCGGCCCGTTCCGCTCCGCCCTCCGTTTCGACTGAGTCATCGAACAATCCTCGCGCCCAGTCGCTCCGCGCAGAGAGCCACGCTGCGATCCGCTCTGCAATGCCCGGTTCGTAGCACATATTCAGAACAAGCCTGCGAAAACCGGCCTAGGAGCGATAGTGGGACACCAGGCGCCGACGAGGGGCGGGGCGTGGGCATCAGCAAGCTCCATCGCGTTGAGTCGCTGGCACAGCCACTGATCGCCTCAGGGTCCTGTTCCAACGGCAACTCCAGCTTAAAGAACAGCCCGTTGCCCCAGAATGGGTGAGTGGAGTGTTCAATTGTCATCAGGCTGGTCTGGTGACCCACTTGAGCGGAGACGGCGCCATCTTGCCAAGCGAATTCGGCAGTCACTTCCCGAGGACCGGAGTTGATGAATGAAATCTTCAAGAGAAGCTTCGATACCTCACCGAAGTCTTTTCGGCTGCAAGGGGTCTTGTCGCTGGCGCCCGGAAGCAGTTCGAACCCATCCCTCTCTTCCTCGAAGACATAACGGGCTGTCCGTGCGACTGCTTCCCCCTGAAGAACCGCCATTGCATAGATCAGCGGCCGCTCGAACTCCAAAGCTCCTTCGAAGCCTGGATACACCGAGACTCGACTGGCAGCGAGGTAGGGCCCGTCCTCCAGTCGAACGATGGCGCTTAGCGTCGCTAATTTCTTCATGACGCCGACGATCTCCTCGGTGAACTCGCTTATGCCTGTCGGCAACTTCGTCGTAATCGTGATTACCTCCGAGGGCTGGCATTCATCAGGGTCCTCGACGGGCGAAGCGATGGCCAGCGTGGGTCCGAAGCCCGACGCGAATTCAAATCCATCCTCAGAGTCGGTGATTTCCCAGTTATTCTCGCGCAGCATGGAAGCGACTTCACGGAGAGATGCGAGCCCCGCGCTACCGCCGGTAGCGTTTGTCAAAAGCTTCCTTCTTCGATGGAGGAGTCGAGGATACCCGGATCCCCTCTCGTGGCGTCCTTGTTTATAGGAACTGCGAGTTGATGCTCCCGGAGTTTCTTCTCCAGCTCCTTCAGGTGCTTCGCCCATCGCTTCGACTTTGGATCTAACGCACAATCGAAAAGGCATCGAAGCTCCATGAACGACAGCGTCTTTTTCTGTACCGCCTTCCAAGCCGCGTCGAAGCCAGGCCGCGACAAATTGCTGAGAATTCCGGCGCGCCATTCTTGCCACGTATCGTCTTGGATTCGTCCCTTGGTCCGCAGAAACACCTGCTCATTGCAGAGATCGATGTAACGATAGAAGAGAGCCAGATGCGACTCGGCGTATTCAAGTGCAGACTCCTTCTGCAGCAGAACATCAACCGGCATTTGCGCAAGAAGGTCCCGATACTCCTTCACGAGACCATCCTCGAACTTGATCTTTGCTTGTTTGGTTCCAAGCCAGATCTGAATCGCGGCCGCACCCACCATAAGCGCCGTCGCGAACGAACCGACAGCGGTCCAATCGATCACGTTCATGTCAAACCCAACCCTTCAGCGCGGTCCTGCTTTGAAATTATCGATGCACGTCGAAAAGTTCGACCGCGCACGTGGAGCGCTGGGCTCCGGAAGGGAAGCTCCGTCCCCTCTGTCGCATCTTCCACGGAGTATGCATAGCGCTGTGGTACTACTCCGCTTCTTCCGCGACGCGTTGTAGCTCAATATTGTCACTCGAGCTGTAGGAAAAGGAATCACGTTCCTGCTCGCTTGAGTCCCTCGCAACTACGGTGTCGTAGAGTCCGTACTGGGTCAGGCCCTCGTGACTCTCGATTCCCGTATAGCGAAGCGAGGCGTCTTCGTAGCGACGGAAGGCGAAGACCGCCTGATTCATCTGCTCGGTGTTGAATACCCTCAGACCAACGAGCAGGTGGAAGTCCTCCACTGTCAGGCCGGTGACGGTTAGAAACAAGTCCGGTTCCAGCTTGGTGATCACATCGCGGAGCGTGTTCTCACGGAAGTCGGTCAGGTACATGAACGCCGGGATGCGCGTCGCGAACTTGATCAGCTTCTCCTGCACCAGCTTGCGCTTCGACTTGTACTCCTTTTCCTCTGCCGTGAGCTCCTTCTTCTCCTTGGCCGTGAGATCGCCATCCTTGGCCTTGGTCTTCAGCGCCTTAACCTTGTCGCTCTTGTTGATGATCGTCTCGATGACGTTGTCGCCGAGCGCGCGCCAGCCCTCGATGCGCTCGACCGCCGCCATGGCTTTAGGGTTGTCGAGGATGCGGCGCAAGGTGTCGTTGTCGACATTCACCAGCAGTGCGCTCTCCCACTTGCGAGCCAGCAACGTCGCCGAGGTACCGGCCATGGCGATGTCGAGGATGCCGCCAGCGTCGATCTGCGTCATGTGCGAACCGTCGTAGGCGAGCACAGGAAGGAAGGAGACCAGCTCCTCGACAGCCTTCTCGGGGTTCGGCTCGTTCGGCGACAGGCCGATGCCGTAGTCGGCGAGCTGCCGCAGCGCACGAGTGGGCGCGAAATCGAACACGAAGCAGACCGGCTTGAATACCTCTTCCTCGTCGGGGTCGTCACCGTTCGGGTTCTTGATTGACCACGCAGACTGAACCCGGAAGGCCGCCTGGAAGTAGGTCTCCGGCGACTTGAGGCTGCGCAACATGAGGATCGAGGACCATTGAGGGACCGTGACCCCAGTCGTGAGCTTCCCGCATGACAGCGTGATCGTCTTCGTCTCGAACCCGCTCCCGATCGCCTTCCGGACCGGCGGGAGTGCATCGAGGCCAACCCGGGCTGATGCGCCGGCAATCGTCAGTACCTCGTAGTCGTGCCAGAACACGTTGTGCTTCTCAGCGAGGAGCTTTGCCATCGCATGGCACGAGGCGACCCTTGGCAAGAACCAGAACGAGTGCTGGAGGTAGGGCAGCAGCCGAGCGTCCGAGTAGGGGAACGGCGGTCGCTGACTGCCGAGCTTCAGGTTGTCGAGCTGGGTCGGCGCGTATGAACCCCGGATGATGTCGAGCCACTTCTGCACTTCGTTCTTGTGCTTGAACTCCGCGCTCGAATCGGTGCCAGTGGCGGCGAAGAACTCGTTGAGGTCGAACTCATCGAACTCGCCGCCGCTCGCGATCGCCAGCAGCTCGTCGGGCATCTGGTAGGTGAGCAGACGCATCTGCGGCAGTGCCCCGTACGGGCTCCACTCGCCAGGGTGCCTCGCCGCGAACTCCTCTTTGGCGCGCTGTTCGTCGGTGTACGTCCAGTTGAAGATCTGTTCCTCGATGAACTCGCCGGTCGCCAGCGCTCTGAAGGGCGTGCCGGACAGGTACAGGTACGACCTCGATGTGATGGGAAGGAACTCGGCTTCCTTCTCCGACAGCTCGCTCAGGTCTTCGTTGACCGTCGCGAGGTCGGCAGCGTACTCGAGCTTCGCTTCTTTCTTGGCGACCGCGTCGTCCTCGCCCTCGAACAGTTCCTTCGCGGTCTCTCGCCACGCGCCGAAGTGGTATTCGTCGAACACCACGAGATCCCATGTCACCTCGTGGAGCCATTCGTTCTGGGTCTTGACCTTGATGTTCCCCGCGTCGTCGCGGTCGAGGAGGCCCTGAAAGGAGCCGAAATAAACCACCGGCTTCTTGCGGTCAACCTTGGTGGGGTCCCTGTCCGAGTTGCGCGAGAGGTACTGCCACCCGTCGAAATCCACGTGGGACTCGAGGTCTGTCCGCCAGGCGTCCTCCACCGCGGGCTTGAAGGTCACCACGAGCACACGCTTGGCCTCCAGCTTCCTGGCGAGCTGGTACGCGGTGAAGGTCTTGCCGAATCGCATCTTCGCGTTCCAGAGGAAACGGGGCACCGCCTGCCTGTCCTCCTTCCAGATCGAGTCGAAGTAGGCTTGCGTCCTTTTCACCGCGCAGGCCTGCTCCCGACGCATCCGGAACTTCTCGTGGTGCGTGCCGGTGAACTGCTGGCCGGTGCGGAGCTCGGCGAGGACGGTCTGCACATCGGCGACCGAGCACCGCACCCATTCCAGTTCGGGATTCGCGAACCCCTTCCTGACGAGCGCCGCCCGCACGTGGTGATCGGTGAAGATCGTGCCGTCGTCGCGCTCGGCGGACTCGTCCAGGTCAATACTGTAGTTCCTGATAGCGGCGGTCCTGAGCTGCTCGTCGACGCGCTGCTTCACGTCGCGCGTCGTCTGCCCCACCTTGAGACGACCCGCGTGAGCCTCGTCGGCAATCGAGTAGGCGTAGATTCGCGGGCGCGCCTCTGGCTTCGGCGCAAGGACCTCCTCGATGGTCTTATTCATCGCCCACGCCCATCGGGCGGATCATGCTGTCGACGAACGCTATCTCGTCCTGTGTCATGCGGTACTTCTCGTAGAGCGTCTCGTCTGTCCAAGCGCGATCCATCGGAAGTCGAGGAACGAAGGCAAATCGATCACTGTACAAGTGCTGCGTGTTCGTTCGTAGCGAGACCAAGAAGCGCACGAACTTCGTACGCAGGTAGGCGCAGAGGTTGGCGGCCTCCGCCTCGGTGCTGAACCGGCCGACAACGAGATAGGTCTCTGTGCAGACAGTCCCGGGGCCACCGATCAGAATCCGAGAAAAGACCCGTCGGCTGCCACTCTTGTCAGTTTGTCCGCCATGCTCGCTAGCCGTCGCGGATAGAAACACCTTCCACTGTTCGATCCAATCGCCGTTGCGCGGAATTGCATCACGCTCGATGAAGCCAGTACCACCGTTCTGGTAGATGAGCACAGGGTTGGCCATTCGAACGCTGCTTCGCGCGCCTCTAAAATTGGTGCGGATGCTGAACGGCTGGATCGGTGCCACCTGGCTGGCGAGACTGTTGATTGCGCCATCCGCTGGCGAGCCGAGCACTCGCTCAAGTATGGGGACCGCTCCATTATACCGGACAAGAATGTCGTAAGCATCGAGGTAGCGACTCAGCGTCCGGCTGGCGACACTACTTGAAACCGTGGTGACCTGACACTTGTCGTTCCAAGACGAGTCCCACAAGAAATAGGAGACCCCACCAGCGATATCGACGCCGGCGAAGACTTCCCGTGAGTCTGGATAGTCGACCAGGGAGCGGAGACGCTTGTCAGCGAGCATCCCCTGCCTGAAGTCGTCGAGCCCGCGACCGCCCGCGAACCACCGCGACGGAATAACCATGGTGAGATAGCGTGGTTTGAGGCGTTTGGCAGCCTCAACGAACTTCTGATAGATCGGCATAGCGAAGCTGCCGACAGCGTCACCGCCACTTTGTCCCAGTTGGTACGGAGGGTTACTTATTATCACGTCAAACTGCATGTCGTCTCCAAACAGCTCAGCTACGCGAGCCGTGATCTCGTCAGTGTGGATAAACGCGTAAGCGTGCGTCTCTAGCCCTTCACCACGATCGTAGTCGCGCTGGTTCGCTCGGCAGTATTGGCACTTACCGTCAACCCACTTGTGTTCAGTGCGTTTGAACCAGATATTGCCGTCGTCGTTATCGAAGGACTTCGCGATGGAGTGCTCACCCTTGGCGTGTTTCGAGCAATAGACACTGCGGCGGGCGAGCAGGCTGGTGAGATACGTGATGCCAATGCCGAAGACTTGCTTGGTCAGGATGTGATCGACGCGGTCCTCGAGGTTCGGAATCTCCTCTGCGTGGCCTTGGATGAGGCGACGGGTGATCTCACGGAGGAACACGCCCGACTTCGTACACGGGTCGAGGAATTTCACCGACCTGTCCGCCCAGAGGTTCGCACCCTTGTTGTCAGCCGCCCACACCTTGGCGAGTGTGTCCAGCATCCGGTTTGCGAACTCGGGCGGCGTGAACACCTCGTCGTTGGAGAGGTTCGCAATGCACGTCAACACATCGGGGTTACGACCGGGGACGGCAAACGGTGCCGGCGCGCTCATACAATCGCCGCTGGGATGTCGACAGATGCCGCGCAAGCAAGCTCGCCTACCGTCATCAGTGGGTAAATCCTTGTGGGCGTGAAGATGTCGTGCTTGCCGAGCTTCGCGAAGAGGGTGCCCTCCTCACCGAAGGCCGCCGTCTGCGTGAGGATATCCAGGCGGAAGTCGCGGCGCTGGAACTTTCCCTTGCCGACATAGCCCCACTCCGAAAAGATGATCGGTTTTCCATCGCTGGTGCGCATGGTCAACGCGTCGCCGTGCACGAGATTCTCTAATAGAACATAGGAAGCAGCTTGATAGAGAGCGTCGGCAGGCTCGAGATTCAGGTACTCGGCGAAGATCTCCAGCAGGTTCGCTCGGCACTCCGCAATGTTGTCCGCCAGGAGCTCGATTCCGTAGGTGCACATTACCGCAAGAAGGGCGTAATGGCTCTTCTCAAAGTCCGACTTCCCGAACTTGCGTTCGACGGCGGCTAGCTTGCGCCGTAGAATGGGCGCGAGAAAATTCCCACTCCCGCACGCGGGCTCCAAGAAGCGCGAGTCGATCCGATCGGTCTCATCGTCGACCAGGTTGAGCATCGCCTCCACCATCCACGCAGGAGTGAACACCTCCCCGTGCTCCGCGACGCGTTGTCTTGATTTGATCAGGCTCATGGTCAGAACGCAGTCACCGTGTGGCGGGTGGCCGACGCAGTCTTCCAAGGTGTGCGTGCTGCTTCTCACGCACTGGGGTCATTGGCATAGCTCTTTTTACCACCATTGACGGTATGACGGACGACGAATATCTTCCCTGTTCCGAAGGCGGCGATTGCCGGCATTCGCCACTCCTCATCGGAGATCGCATGAGAAAAGGGGTGATCGTCTGGGGCCAGGCCGTTGGTTGCTCCTCAGCGAATCGACGCGACTCTGC
Source organism: Acidobacteriota bacterium (assembly GCA_039931435.1). GTDB lineage: Bacteria > Acidobacteriota > Thermoanaerobaculia > Gp7-AA8 > Gp7-AA8 > JBDTRY01. The sequence continues at coordinate 14,411 of JBDTRY010000065.1, forward strand.
GTTGAGATTCCGTTGCTCTGGATCCCCAAGCCGGCGGGATGCGGCGTTCGGTGAGAGAGATCACGCTCGTTTGGCCAGCAGCCGGCTTGCTCTGCAAGCCTCTACGAGAAGCGGATCGTCAAACATGAGGGAATCTACATCTCGTGGCGGCGAAGCATAGCGCGGGGCCTGTTGACGTTCGACGGCCAGCGGAACATTGCGTCTGTCCCTTAGTCGTCACAAACCGCTGAATCGACGCGCGTCAAACATCGATCACGCCCGTCTCGAACCCGATCGAGAGCTGATCATCAGATCTACAATGTCACCTTCCTGAGCGAGGAGTGAAGCATGCCCAAAGGAATAGGACCCCACGTCGTCGATTGGATCTACGACGCAATGAAGATAGACGGCGAGTGGAGTCTTCGTGAAAGGCACGGCTTCAAATGGTGGCCGTGGGCGCTTGCGCAACGCGTCTGGTACGAAGGGCCTATCAAAAACCGCGGCGTCAATCTCTATCGAATTCATGCGAGAACGGATCTCGTTAAGGGATTTCCCGACAGCGATGAGTCGTGGGCTCTGCTCGGCGTAGCCGGCGCGTTCGCAATGCTGAGCGGAATCATTCGTGACCCTGAGGACACTTCTCGCCTGCAGCTTGCGAGCAGCGTGTGGGTTCACGAGGAGATCGCGGAATTCATGAAGCCGATGTTGCTCGGTGTAATCGCCTTGCAGGCGGTGGAAGCACACCGACTTGGGCCGGCCTTGGCGCAGGACGGAGTCGGTGAGCTCGCGGTCAGCGAGCATCCGGTGGGCGGCCTGCGCGAGGTGGCAGACGAGATGCTCGATATCGTCGAAAACGTCTTTCAGCCCGCCGGCGAGGAGACGCTTGCTCTCGGCAAGGATCTCGCCACCGCCGCTGAGGTGCTGATGGAGCTCGGGTGCTTCGTAACGAGCGACGAATCTCAGCTGGCCGCCGATTTCTCGCTGACGGGCGATCCGATCAGCGTTCGCATTGGGCTCGGTAGGAACGAGGAGGACCTTGGATCGAGCCTCATTCAGATCTCGACTGACCAGCCACACCCCTTCCTCGGAAACGGCGTCCTGATCGTAGGGAAGGTCGGGCCATGGCTGAACAATCCTCCCAACCTCGCGATCGAGCTCAACGAGTTCGAACTAAGCAATACGCTCTTCGCCCACTCGTGGGGCTCCTGGTGCGTCGATCAGGATGGTGGCCTCGCACGCATCACCTTTGTTCCAAAGGCACTCTACAAATCAGGCGCCTTGTCAAACCTGGCGATCTGCGCGTACCAGCAGATGAAAAACGCACTCGAGGAGCTGACGAGCCAAAACGTCGACTGATCCGATCACATCATGGCGCCTCCTGCCTCACCGATGTTCTGCCGTAAAAGTCTGGTTCAACCGGCAATACCTCGTTCGTAGCAAACGGCCTCGAGCGCTGCAACGCACCACTGGAGCTCGTCTGACTCGATGGCGAATACCGGCAAGACGAAGTCGTCGTGAAAACGAAGGTAGCGACGAAGCGTGGTTAACGAGAGGCCCGCAGGGATGCACATATGAGGAAGACGGGTGGACAGAATGTTGATCAGGAAAGACGCTGCGAACGTGAACAGGGCTACACGCGCGAACTTGCCGTTCTTGACGGTGTGAGAGCCGAGCAACTTGGCGAATGATTTTGGCAATAGT
>JBDTRY010000066.1:0-16038 GCA_039931435.1 Acidobacteriota bacterium
TACTTCCGCGCCTTTCCTGACGCCTTCACTCTGATCTTCGATCGCGATGCGTTTCTTCGACTGATCTGGCCGGTGGTGGTTGTGATCACAGCGGCCTTCACTGTCTCGTCATGGCGATTCAGCCGGCGCGTCGTACCGCTGATCCTGATCGGCGTATGGATCGCCCTCGCGGGAATCTCGCACGCGGAACGGCACCATTTCTATTACATGTTTGCCGTGGGAGCCTTCCTGGCGGTGCTGTTCTGGACCGCATGGAGAACCCGGGGCCACGGGGCAAGAGCTCTGGCGTCCGTAATTTTTGTGGGAACTCTCATCGCCGCACATCCCACGGCCCATCTGTCGTCGATTGACGGGGTGCGCATTGCCCGCGGGCCGCTTGCGCCGGGATGGAAACAGATGTGGGATATCCCCCGTGCCAGGTACGCTGTCTTTCCCGTAGCGGATGCAGAACATGTCCAGGAGCTTCGAAAATACGTTACCGAACACCTCGGGCCGGGAGATACCTTTTTCGATTTCACGAATCTGCCGATTCTGTATTTTCTTCTCGATCGGCGTGCGCCGATCCGGCAGTACGAGGTTCCTTTTTATCAATCGGAAGTGTTGCAGCGCGAGGTCATCGCGCGCCTGGACCGCGACAAGGGAGTGCGGCTGGCGGTGATGGCCTTTCCCGGATACGGAGGAATCGATCTCATACCGAACGAGAAGCGGGTGCCGCTGGTCTGGTCGTATCTGAAGGCGCACTTCGAGCCGGCGTTCGAAGAAAAGGGGTTGATTGTGTGGAAGAGGAGAGAGGCGCGGGCGGAGTAGCCACCGGATGAAGCGCACCATTCTCGTAGATGAGCACTATGAGCGCCGTCATCCCGAGCGAGAGCGAGGGACCCCAGTGGACGGGGGGCACGATCCCTGGGGCGCTTACCACCCGCCCCTCTGGTATTCCTCACTCACGTTCGGGATGACGCGTTTGCGAAGCATCGCTTGTTGAATCTCCAGAGCCGACCTCATAGGACGCCATGTGAGTTCCTTACCAACGTCGAGCTAAGGATCTCTTCTTCCTTCCCGGTCGCTCAAAAAGGGGAACCGCCGAACGTTGGAATGTTCGGCCGCTATTTTGGCGGGGTTCCACCTTCGCCCACGTCTTTTCCGATCAGGCGCGTCAGGCCGGCGAGCAGGTCTACCGGCAGCGGGAACACGATCGTGGTGTTCTTCTCCACGCCGATCTCCGTCAGCGTCTGCAGGTATCGGAGCTGAATTGTTACCGGCTCGGCGGCCATCATATGCGCGGCCTGCACCAGCTGCTTTGCAGCCTGAAACTCGCCCTCGGCATGAATGATCTTCGAGCGCTTTTCCCGCTCGGCTTCGGCCTGGCGGGCGATGGCCCTCATCATCTGCTCGGGAATGTCCACCTGCTTCACTTCCACGTTGATCACCTTCACGCCCCAGGGTGCGGTGTGCTTGTCCAGGATTTCCTGAATGCGCATATTCAACTTCTCCCGTTCCATGAGCAGGTCATCCAGTTCCACTTCGCCGAGGACCGAGCGCAGCGTGGTCTGGGCGAACTGGAAGGTCTGAAAAATGTAGTCCTCGACTTCGACGACTGCCTTCCGTGGTTCGATGACACGGAGGAAGATCACGGCGTTCACCTTCAGGGTGACGTTGTCACGGGTGATGACATCCTGAGGCGGTACCTCCAGTGCGATCTGCCGGAGCGAGATGCGCACCATGCGATCGATGGGGAAGAAAACGAAGATCACCCCGGGACCCTTCGCTTCGTCGAGCAGCCGTCCGAGACGGAAGATCACGGCCCGCTCGTACTCGGCGAGAATCTTGATCGATCCGAAAAGGTAGAGCACGAGAATGGCGATGACGACAGTGAATCCGAAGCTGATCATGAAACCTCCGTTGTGATTGCGTTGGAACGAATGCCACAGCCGAGCGGCCGAAAACAGAGTTGCGACTGCAGATCCGTTCTCATGTGGGAGCAGAATCTTCCAATCCGGGTCCATTCGGGCTCCCGGTCCCGGCGATCTGCGAAGGGACGGCGACAGGCTCGACCTTCAGTTCCAGCCCGTTGATGGCGCGAACCACCACGGACTCTCCCACGGCCACGTTCACGGGCGACAGGGCCGACCAGGTCTCGCCGTGCACGAAGATCCGTCCTCCCGGTGTCAGAGCAGTCTCGGCGATCCCGATCTCGCCGATCATTCCCTGCATTCCCGTGACGACCTGCCTGCCGTGCGAGCGAACGATCAGCGTAACGAGAAATACGGCGATGATTCCGAAGGGGATGCTCACGGACAGCGCAGTGATCCAATGAACGCGCATCTCCGGGATGGGGCCATTGACCAGCAGCAGGCCACCAAAAAACATGGCGACGACGCCACCCGCACCGAGCACTCCGTGACTGGTGATGAATCCTTCCAGAACGAAAAGGATGAAGGCCAGCAGGATCAGGGCAAAGGCCGCGTACCGTGTCGGGAGAATGTTCAGGGCGAAGATGGCCAGGATGATACTCAAGCCCCCGACGACGCCCGGCAGAACTGCTCCGGGATGATTGAATTCGGCCCAGAGACCGAGGATGCCCAGGGCCAGGAGTACGAAGGCGACGTTCGGATCCATCAGAAATGAGAGCACCTGTTCGCGCATCGTCATTTCGGACGTGACCACCCTTGCAGAGTTCAGTACCAGTTGTTGTTTGTCACCATTGAAGCGCGTCACGGGCTTCGCGGAGATCTGCTGAAAGAGATCGCGCTGATCGCGGGCCACGATGTTGATCAGTCCGAGTTGAAGCGCTTCCTCGTCGGTGAAGGATTTCGACTGCAGAACCGCACTCTCGGCCACCTTCACATTACGGCCCCTGTGAGTGGCCACGGATCGCATGAACGCCGCCGAGTCATTCTCCATCTTCTGGCGCATGACGTCGTCGGGTTTCTGCCCCAGCAGTACGGGGTGAGAGGCGCCGGTATTCGTGCCCGGGGCCATGGCGGCGATATCGGCGGACTCGAGGATGAAGAATCCAGCGGACGCTGCGCGGCTTCCCGAGGGGGTGACCCAGACGATCACGGGCACGCGCGAGGCGGTGATGGCATTGACGATCTTTCGTGTAGAGCTTTCCAGGCCGCCGGGGGTACGCAGCTCGATGAGGAGCGCCTGATACGGCTTGCGTCCAGCCTCGTCGATCGAGCGGCTGATGAACTCCTGGGATGCCGGGTGGATCGTATCGTCAACCACGATCCGCAGAACGTCCGCGAATCCTGCGACCGGACTGAGGAGCAGGAGGGTTGTGGCAAGAAGTCGGAATGCTTTCGTGAGGTTGGTCATGGTTTTGTCATGAATCCGGCGCGGAGGGCGGTTCCTGTTCCCAGCCATTATTCATCGTTTCGAGTTTGAGCGTATTTTCCGGCCGGAAGGTCACTGGTCGTAGGGCGGCATGGCATGCGGCCGGTATTCTTCCTGAAGGCTGCGACCGGTTGATTCGGCGGGTGGATGGCAAAGGGTACCGGCCGCACGCCGTGCGGCCCTACGAGCGGTGGTGGCGCCGGTCGAAATTGCCAAGGCACCGGTTTCGCTATCGACGGGGTATGGCTCCCGAGGCAAGTGCCGTGGTCATGTCCTACAACATCAGGGGAAGCAGCGCTTTGCGCCGCTCTGCACACCTGGTCGAGATCGCGGACGTAATCCAGAAATCGACCGCGGATATCGTCGGCCTCCAGGAGGTTCACCGTTCCGGGACCGCCCGCGGGCACCAGGACCAGGCGGCGGATCTGGCGCGACTTACGGGCATGACGCCCCTTTTCGGACAGAGCTTCGAGCACGGTCGGGGAGATTTCGGAAATCTGCTTCTCACGCGCCAGCCCGCCTCGCTCACGGCCATTCACCGGCTTCCGGGTCGCGGTGAGCCTCGCACTTTGCTCGAGGCGCGGGTCGATCTCTCCGGTTCAACGCTGCGCGTCTTCGTGGTGCACCTGGCCGCATGGTGGCCCCTGGGCCGCGCAAACCGTCTGGCGCAGACAGCCGCGGTTGCTGGGTTCGTCTCATCCGCGGAAGGACCCTTCGTCCTCCTCGGTGACTTCAACACGACGCCCGGCAGTCGCGAGCTTCGCCAGTTCCATTCCGGGAGACTGGTGACGTCCTGCTTTCCCGATCGATCGGCCACACACCGGACCTCGCGGCGATGTCTCGATTACATTTTCGTGCATCCCGGCATGGCCGTGGAGTCGGCCTCGGTGCTGCGCACGGGTCCTTCGGATCACTGGCCGCTTCTCGCGAAATTGCGATGGGATCATGCCCCGATCGCTGAAATTAGTGCACGCTGACGAAGCGTCCCCGGGCCAGGTCTCGGATTCTCTCGAGATCCTCGGAACGGGACCGGGACAGCGGTACGGCGGATGAAACTTCCGCCTCGAGCAGAGCGGAGTTCAGCGAGCACTTCTCGTGCAGCGAGCGGTAAAGCGCGGCGATGACTGCCTGTTCGATCTCTGCGCCGCTGAAGCCATCGGCGGCGCTGACGAGGGCATCGAGGTCGAACGATTGCGGAGACTGTTTGCGGAGAGCGAGATGAATCTCGAAAATCGTCCTGCGCTCACGTTCGTCCGGCAGGTCGACAAAAAAGAGCTGGTCGAACCGCCCTTTCCTCAGAAGTTCCGGGGGAACTCGCATCAGATCGTTGGCTACGCCGACAACGAAGACTTCGGAGTTCTTCTCCTGGAGCCAGGTCAGAAACGAACCGAACATACGCTGTGAGAGGCCAGCATCGCTCTCGCCCGATCCACTCACCGAGAACATCTTCTCGATTTCATCGATCCAGAAGATGCATGGCGCCATCGATTCCGCGAGGGCGATGGCCTTCCTGAAGTTCTTTTCTGTCTCACCGATGTACTTTTCGTAGAGCCTGCCGGCGTCCAGTTTGAGTAGTGGCAATTGCCATTGCCGGGCGATGAACTTCGCGGCCAGGGACTTGCCGCATCCGGGCATGCCCACGATCATTGCTCCCCGCGGCGGAGTGAGGCCGATGCGCTGCGCCTCAGCGGTGTAGCCGGCACGGCTCGTTTCCAGCCAGGCTTTCAGCTTCTCGAAGCCTCCCAGCTCCACGGCGTTCTGCTCCCATGGCCTGAACTCGAGGACGCCTCCGGACTCGATCATCTTGCCCTTGTGATCGATGATCTTGCGGATGTCGTCCCGATTGAGCTTGTGGTCTTCGACAATGGCGAAGGCAATGGCCTGCCGCGCCTGGCTCAATGTCAGCCCTGTAAGAGCGCGCACCAGGCCGTCGAGATCTTCCGTGGTGAGTCTGATGTCGAAACGGATGCGTGTGGCCAGCGACTGCACGACGTTCTGGACGAGTTGTTTCAGCTCCTGCCGGTCTGGAAGCGCCAGATTGAGCCGGACCGTGAGCTGTTCGATGTCGCGCGGAAGCTCGATGGGGTCGCCGCTGAGGACGATTGTGGATCGCGAGGAGGAAAACGCCGAGGCCACGTCCCGAAAGGCGCGGCAGTGCTTCGGAGAGTTCAGGTGCACGGCGAAGTCCTTCAGAAGATAGACTCCGCCACCGTTCTCGCCCTGCAGATATCGCAGAAGAATGAGTGGGTCTTCGGTGTTGCTCAACGTCGAGAGTGCACCGTGCCTTCTCATCCCCTCGGTAATCGACCATTCGTAGAGCGGGACGGAAAGGGCCACGCAGGCGGCCACGAGCAGATCCACGACGCGCTGTTCCTCGACCGTCTCGCAGGCAACGATCGGATGATAGGAGAGGACGAGCGACTCGAGGTCGTGCAGGGTGGCGGCCGAGCTCATATCTTCCGGACTTTGAATCCCAGTTGCTCGAGGAACATCGCTACGGAAGAAATGTGATCGCCCTGGATCTCGATCTCCTGCGCGGTGCTCGTGCCGCCGGCTCCGCACTTCTGTTTCAGCTGCTGTTCGATCTTTGCCAGCGAGGGGGGCTGCAGTGCAAAGCCGCGGGCCACGGTAACTGTCTTGCCGCGCCGGCGTTTGCGATCGAGAGAGACGCGGATGGTCTGTTTTTCATGCGGGAGGCTGAGCGCCGATTGTCCGGTCGATTCACGCTGGCGCCGGGCTTCTTCCGGATCGCTCGTGTACACGAGTTTCGCGTCACGGCGGTTCATGGTCGAAGGTTAGCAGATCCCTGCCATGAATATCGCAGGACGCATGGCATGCGGCGGGTATTCTTCACGGATGTGCATCCGCTTGATGAGTGGACAGAAGGGAAGGGCGGAAAGGGTGCCGGCCGCACGCCGTGCGGCCCTACGGGCGGTTGGCAGGGTATTGCGACGGTCAGTTCATTTCAGTTTGTTCATCAGCCAAACCATCAGCGGCACGTTGCCGACCTTCGCCGGAAGCGTTCCGTCGGCGAAGGAACGTCCTTCCTGGAGGGCGAGGGTAACGTGCGCGTCGACGACTTCCTTGAGCGAGGCGATGGCCATGGGATCGGCGTTTTCGAATTCCAGCCCGCTCTGGTAGATGGGGATTCCCTTCACCCCTTCGGTGTATCCCATCAGTCCACAGCGCGTGACGTGCGCCGGAAGAGTGATCTCCTTTTGATCCCACTCGATCTGAAGCCGGATTCTGCTTCCCCTGGACATGGCGAAGCTGTGTTCGATGCAGGCGCCGGCAACGCTCAGGTCGAGAACGCGCACCTTGCGAGCGCGTACGAGTCCTTTCAGTGCCTGAGCAAATCGTAGACGTTGTACAGTGCGGCGTTCTCGGGTGACCTCGCGCATCGGGGTCGCCGATTATACCGCCACAGGCTCGACAGGAGCTGTTGGGGAAACAACATGACTGGCAGTTCGACTGATTATCGAGGATGGAAGCGCCCCGGACCGATTCCGCCCGGCGCACTGGAACCGGAGGAAGGGGAAACGCTCGACTTCATCTGCGGCCACTATCGGATTTTTCAGTACGAGCGGGGGCACCGTTACTCGACCGACGACGTGCTCACAGCGTGGTACGGAATGCAATGGGCGCCGAGGCTGGGGCGGATGGCCGATCTCGGCTCAGGCATCGGTTCGGTGGCCATCATTGCCGCCTGGCGCTGTCCCGGTGCATCGTTCTGCACGTTGGAAGCGCAGGCCATTTCGGTGCGACTGGCGCGCAAAAGCATCGCCTACAACGGACTGGCGAGTCGTTTTCGAATTTTCGAGGGAGACCTTCGCGACCCGTCGATTCTACGATCTGAAGATCCGTTCGATCTCGTGTTCGGAACGCCGCCATATTTCCCTTCGGGTACTGCTTCGACCGCGGCGCATGCTCAGGCAGTTCCCGCGCGGATGGAAACGAGGGGGGATATCGCTGATTACGCCCGGGCGGCTTCCTCGATCCTGGCAACAGGAGGCATCTTCACCTTCGTTTTTCCGTACCTGCAGCTGGGTCGAGCAGAGGCTGCGGTAGCCGGTGCCGGTTTGACCCTGCTGCGAAGAAGGGATGTGGTCTTCCGGGAGGGGGATCCGCCGATGATCAGTCTCTTTGCGGCCTGGAGAGCGGGCGACGTCCCCTCGACCATGCAGCGCGGCGTCCCCGGGGTTCCGGTCATCGAACCTCCTCTGGTCATCCGCCAAAGCAACGACTCCATCCATCCCGAGTATGCGGCGGTGCGTCTCAGCTTCGGCTTTCCACCTGGCAACGTTCCTTGAAATTCGGGAGATCCGGCGATCTGAAATCCACCGAAGTGTCGGATACTTGGTTTCATGAAGCCGGTCATCTTCATCCCCGGATTCCCGGCGAGCGAGCTGGTCGAGGCTTCTACCGGCCGTGTATTGTTTCCGCCGTCGCTCGGCGATCTCGCTCACGCGGATCGGAAGAAGCGGCTCATCGATCGGCTGACGGGAGCGACCGGCCAGCCGGGAGAGATCATCGCCGGCGAACCGATTCGCGCAATTCTTCATATCGCCAAACAGTCGGAGTCGCTGTACGACATCCTGCGCACATACGGGTACGCCATGTCGAATGGAGGAAACTTTACCGGCTTCGGCTGGGACTGGCGTCAGGGGATCGATGACGAAGCCATGCAGCTTCGGCTTCTTGCCGAAATCGAATCGCTGGTCACTTCTGCCGGCGCGGCGGTCGTAGCCATCGTCCATTCGACGGGCGGACTGGTTCTGCGCAGCCTTCTGGAAAAACATCCCGAAGTTGCACCCTCGATCGAACAGGTACTGGCGTTCGGGGTTCCCTGGGCGGGCACACTGAAATCACTGTTCTTCGTCTCCAAAGGAGAATCGATCGGAATTCCCGGAGCAAAGCTCACTGCGGGGCAGGTGGCCTCCATTCTCAGTCGCGCCCAGGCCGCCTACGACATTTTCCCTCCGGATCCGCTGCAAACCGATCTGCACGACCGCTCCGGAACGGCGATCGACTTTTTTCTGAACGCCCACGGAATGCCGGACAGCCCGATGACGGACGAATCCTGGATTCCGTCGGGTGCTTCCGGCGCTCCCATGCGCGAACGGGCACGCTCGGCGAACCAGCGTCTGGGCCTACGATCATCGACGCTGGATGCTCCCGCCAACACGATTCCTGTGACATGCGTTGCCGGATGGGGAGCCTCGACGGAGACTCTGGCCACCGTCGACAGCGAGGGGGGACTTCACTTCTCGTTTTCCGACCAGGGCGATGGAACCGTGCCGGTGGCCTCGGCATCGTGGCTTCGCGGCGCGAACGTGCGAACTTTTTTTGTTCCTGTAGGAATCTACCCCACGGCAGGGCTTCCCATGCTGCACAGCAGAATCTGGGACTCGCCGCCGCTGCTGGAGATCTTCGATCAGGTTCTGCACGACAAACCGCGCGATGTGTTTTTCGCTGCCGCTGCCGACGGAGACAGCGCCAACAGCCCGAGTGTACCGGCTGTTGAAATTCGCCTGACAGCGGCTGATGGAGAGGGGCTGGTCCCTCAGGGCTGTCGGGCCACGTTCCTGGAGCTGAACCAGAGTGCTCCCGTCATCTTCGGATCGGACCCCCGCAGGAGCGTCACCCTTCGCCGCGCGGATCTTCGGCCGAATTTCGGAAGCCGTTACTTCCGGTTCGTCATTCAGTTCTCATGGACGACGATCAGCAGGGAAGAGAGGCGCGAAGTCCCCGTGGTCATCCGCCTGAGTTGAGCGATCACCGGTTGACGTCGACGACGATCCGGCCTCGGACCTCGCCCGAGGCCAGCCGGCGGCAGCGATCGGCGACCTGCTCCAGTCCGATTACTTCGTTGCGGATCAGTTGCAGCGCGTCGGGGGAGACCTCGCGAGAGAGAAGCTGCCAGGCTTCTCTCCGCAGCGGCACGGGACAATAGTTCGAATCGATTCCCAGGAGCTTGATGCCGCGAAGGATGAATGGAAAGACCGTCGTATTCAGGGCCGGACCGCTGGCATTTCCGCACGCCGCAATGGAGCCGTGCGGTGCGGTCTGACTGATTACGGCCGCGAGCGTTTCACCGCCCACGGTATCGACAGCTCCCGACCACCGTGCGGAGTCGAGCGGCTTTGAGGCGCCGGTAGAGAGTTCGCCCCGATCGATCACCTCCGCTGCCCCAAGTTCCTGGAGGAATCGATGCGCATTGGCTTTGCCCGTGGAGGCAACGACGCGATAGCCGCGGGAGGCGAGGATGGATACGGCGAAACTTCCCACGCCGCCCGACGCTCCGGTGACGAGTACGTCTCCCGACTCAGGAGTCACGCCCTGTTCCCTCAGGGTCATAGCCGCGAGCATGGCCGTGTAACCGGCGGTTCCCACGATCATGGCCTCTTCGAACGAGAACGAGTCCGGGAGGGGGATCAGCCAGGTCCCGGAAACCCGCTGGACCTGAGACAGTCCGCCCCACTGGTTTTCACCGAGACCTCCGCCGTTGAGCACGACGCGCTGGGCAGGGCTGAAATCGGGTGAGGCGGACTGGCGCACGGTACCGGCCAGATCGACACCGGGAATGAACGGCAACTCGCCCCGGATGATCCTCCCCTTGCCGGTGACGGCCAGAGCGTCCTTGTAGTTGAGTGTGGAGTTGGCGATATCAATGAGGACGTCGTTTGGGGGAAGCGCATTTTCCTCGATGCTCCGGACGCCGGAGACGGTGCGATCGCCGTCACGATCAACGAAGAGTGCATTGAACATGGCGGACGATTGTAAGGCAGGAGGCGAGAGGTGAGAACACTCATGGAACCATGTCATCCTGAGGGAGAGGCTGTGTCAAAACCAGGGGAACCTCAGAGAAGCACGAACTCGTAGGGCCGCACGGCGTGCGGCCGGTATTCTTCTGGAAAGGTGCATACAGTCAACGATTTAACAGGATGGGATGGCAAAGGGTATCGGCCGCACGCCGTGCAGCCCTACGAGCAGCAGCACCCGTTGTGATTTCAAGATACTTTTGACACAGTCTCACGAGCGAAGCGAGGAGGGATCTCCCGCGCGTGCAACGCGGCCGTCCCGAGCCTCACCGGAGATCCCGCCTACGGCTTCGGGATAACACGCACTGTAGAAGCCGCCCCTCTCTCGCCTCCCGCCTCTGCCCGTCTCTTCTTCTACGGCCTGGTGCTCAGTTTCCGGAGCTCTCCGGCGATCCGTTTCTTCTGGGTTTCGTCGGTGGCCATGCTCATGGCTTTCCGATAATTCTCCGCCGCCTTCGCCTGGTCACCCTTCTGGGCATAGGCGTCGGCGAGACTGTCCAGGGCATTCCATGAGGCAGGGTGCTCCTTGACGTTTCGCTGAAAGACAACGAGGGCTTCGTCGTATTTCTTTTGACCGAGGAGTGAATATCCGTATGCGTTGATATCGCTTTCGGAAGCGATGGTCATGGCCTGATCACGAAGACTCTTGGCCATGACAGCATCGCCGCGCTTTTCGGCGATCGCCGCCTTCGTGCGCAGGTTGGCGAACGTGCGGGCCATGCCCAGGGACCTGTCCGCCCAGGCATCTGCCTGCGCCAGATCCCCGCCGTTCTGCACCACCCACGCGGCGGCCTGATTCCAGCCCTGCCATCCGAAGCGGGGCAGACTGCGCATCTGCTCGGCGATGTTGGCCGTCACGGTCGCCGGAACGTCGACTTTGATCGTGAAGGGGATTTTCAATTTCTCCCAGTACATCGCTGCCGTCACGGAGTCAGCGGACGGTTCGTCGAAGGAATAGGTGAGACGTTCGTGCATGTCCGCCGGCTGCGGTTTGACCGTCACCCGCAGTGCGTCTTCCTTCTGCTCGTAGCTGAAGCTACCCCAGGCGTGTGACTGGTTGCTGAAGATGACGGACCAGTCGGATCGGGTGGGCAACATGTGCAATCCATACGAGCCGGCCTCGAGCTTCTGGCCGTTGATGGTGACCGGGCTGGAGAAGGTGATCGTCGTGTTTTCGTTCGCGCCCGCCCGCCAGACTGTGTCCCAGGGAACGAGATCCCCCCAGATTGTCCGTCCGTTCACGCCGGGGCGGTGGTAATCGATGGTGATGTCCGTAAGGCCGACGGTCTGGCTGATCGACGCATGCGGACTGACTTCCGGCAGCCTCAGCGGTGGAAGCTGGGCGAACGCCGTCGCGGTGACGCAGATCGCCAGGAGAAGGAACAAAGCATGCGAAACAAACTTCGGGCGGCCATTTGAAATCATGAGTCTCTCCTCTTGAACACAATCGCTCAGTCAGGTTTTGAACGGGAGTATATTTCGGCCCCAGGTCCCGGAGGTGACAGCGGTGTCACATCTATAGACGCGCCGGGCGGAGGGGCAGGGGGCAGGGCTCATTCTTGCGGGGTCCGGGGAGCTTGTCATCCTGAGGAGCGAAGCGAGCGAAGGATCTCGTCAACGAGAATCGCGCTCCTCATCGGCGGTGGCAACCGGGAAGGTAGAAGAGATCCTTCGCTCGACGCTTCAGGATGACAGGCCGTGATCGTGGTGGCATGCACGGACACCGGCGCCTGCGCCGTTCCCCCGCCGGGATGTAGGCGCCTCTCGGCTCTCTCTCTTCAATTCGCCCATTTTTGCCAATTCGTCGTATTCTTGGCGAGGAGCGAGCGGCCGAGAGACCTCCCCCCGGCCGCCACATCTGCAACGTGGGGCGATGCCAGCTCCTGCGATGCCACCAGCGCTGACCCTGATTTTTCCGGGGTCGCGTGGATCCTCGGTCTTACCGCCGCGGACGAACGGAGAAAATTTGACACGTCGAATGCTGATCAATGCGCAGAAGCCGGAAGAGCTGCGCATCGCCATTACCAACGGTGCCGAGCTGGAAGATTTTCAGATCGAGTCGACCGAGCAGGGCATGACCCGAGGAAACATCTACCGGGCCGTGGTAGCGAACGTCCAGCCCAGTCTCAACGCCGCCTTCGTGGATTACGGCGCCGAACGGCACGGGTTCCTCTCCATTCAGGATGTTGTACCTCAGGCCGCCCATCATCCCGGTGCAGGTTCGAGAAAAACCCGGATCGACAAACTTCTCGATCGCGGAAAAGAGATCATCGTCCAGGTGAACAAAGATCCTGAAGGGCAGAAAGGCGCAGGGTTGACCACGAACCTCAGCCTGGCCGGCCGCTACCTGGTCTTCACGCCATTCGACGACACGCGAGGCGTCTCCCGCAAAGTGGAAGACGACGAGTTGCGACAGAAGCTGAAAGAACAGGTAGCCAAGCTCAACGTCCCCGACGGCGGCGGTTTCATCGTACGCACGAACGCCATCGATCAGACGCAGGCCTCACTGAAGCGTGACTTCAGCGCCCTGATGCGGTTCTGGAAGCAGATCGAAAAAGACGCCGGGAGCGGGAAGGGACCGAAACTGCTCTACGGCGACCAGGATCTGGTCATCAAGTCCCTTCGCGATTACTTCGATACCTCGATCGAAGAAGTGCTCATCGACGACGCAGCCGCCTTCGAGAGAGCCGAGGCCTACGCCCGCTCCTTCATGCCGCGCGGAAAGGCGACGATCACTCTTTATTCGGATCGCGTGCCGCTGTTCTCGAAATTCGGCCTCGACACCAGCATCGAACAGATTTATCAACGCACGGTGACGCTTCCCAGCGGCGGGTCGATCGTCATCGATCGCACCGAAGCGCTCGTGGCCATCGACGTCAACTCCGGAAGGGCCCGAGCCAGCAGTCAGGAAGACACGGCTTTGAAAACTAACCTCGAGGCGGCGACGGAGGTGGCCCGGCAGCTTCGCCTCAGAGACATCGGCGGGCTGATCGTCGTCGACTTCATCGACATGCGCGGGGCGAAGAACGACGCCGCCGTGGAGCGAACACTGCGCGATGCCATGAAGCCGGACAAGGCGCGATCCAGCGTTGGTCGCATCAGCGACAACGGCCTGCTGGAGATCAACCGGCAGCGCATTCGACAGGCGCTTTCCCTTCGCACGCATCGCGCCTGTCCCACTTGCGAAGGAACAGGGAGGATCGCCAGCCCTGAAATGGTTGGACTGAATCTGCTGCGCCGCATCGAGGCGCAGGCCAGCACGCGCCCCATCAGAAAAGTACGAATCGAGCTGCACCCGGAGCTCGCCGACGCCTTTCAAAACACACGACGGCGAGAAATCGCCGCGCTCGAACAGGAATTCGACCTCAACATCGAAGTGATCGCCTCGAGCAGCCTTCACAGGCCCGAGCAGGAGATCGAATGGTTTGTGCGGCCTGACACCCAGCCGAAATCCGTTCCGGAGTTGCAGCAATCGAAACCCTCGGCGGCCAACGGAGCGGAGCCCATTGCCATCGACGGCAAACGCCCAAGAAAAAGACGCCGCCGCAAACACAAGGGCGACCATCCTCCCGACCAGCACTCTCAAATACACGAAGAAATGCCTCGGGTGGATTCCGCGGGAACAATCACCGAAGAAACGGCCTGGGTCTGGCTATCCGACGACGCTTCGGACCATGACGCCCAGATGGAACTCGAAACTGATCCGGGAGCGGAGGCCGGAGCAACTGTGGAGTCACCTTTCGAGCTCGCCCCGGAGCACGTTTCGCTGCCGCATTCCGGTGAAGCCCCTGCCAGCGGAGAGGTCCGCAAGGGCCGGAAGCGCAGGCGACGCAAGAAGAAGCCTGCTCAGCCCGGGACTGCAGCGGCAGCACTCGCCGACGAAGCGGCACCGGCCGAACCTTCCGGGGACCAGCCGGAAGATCTCGACGAGGATTCGGTATTGGAATTGACCCCCGAGCCGATCGATGGTGAGCCTCACAGCGAGGACGCCGATGGCCCGGATGCCGCAGCGGGACCTGTGCGGCGCCCTCGACGCCGCTACCGGCGTCGCGGCCGTCGACCGGCAACTGCCACGACCGAATCTCCGGAGCCGCCGAGCGAAGGCAGCTGAGTTCCGTGAACACAAAAAAGCCGGGCCCAGAAGGCCCGGCTTTCTGTTCATGAATGCATGAATGGGTGACGGGTTACTTGCCCGATTTCCGGCTCAGTTCCTCGTCGACGATTTTGGCAATGTCGTCATACGGTGCTGCGCCCGAGAGATAGCGCCCGTTGATGAAGAGGGTGGGAGTACCGCTGACACCGGCAACCGAACCTGCCTGAGCGTCTTTCTTCACCTGATCCGCATACTTGCTCGACTCCAGGCACTGCTGGAACTGATCCTTGTTCATTCCCAGATCGGCGGCCTTGGTTACGAGGTCGGCGGGTTTGAGTTGATTCTGATTCTTGAACATGGCGTCATGCAGGGCCCAGAATTTTCCCTGGTCGTTGGCACAGAGCGATGCTTCGGCTGCTTTTTGAGCATCGGCGTGGATGGACAGAGGGAACTGGCGGAACACCAGCCGGACCTTGTCACCGTAGTGCTCCGTGACCTTGTCCAGTTCGGGAACAATACGGCCGCAGAACGGACACTGGAAGTCGGAAAACTCCACGATCGTAACCGGAGCAGCCTGAGGACCCTTGGCCGGACCAACAGCCGCCACCTGCGCGCGCAGCGGTTCAACCATGAGAGCGATCTTGTGCTTTTTCTGCAGCACGTCGTAATACTTCTCGAAGGCTCCGGCGCGATTCTGTTGCTCGAGGTACAACCGGATCTGGGGGGCAATCTGCTCTTTGGGCTGGCCGATGCGAGCTTTGTTCGTCTCGTAAAACTTGTCGATGTCGGCATCTGTGACGGGATCCGCTTTGGCCTCTTTGAGCAGGTCGTCGGGCGACACTCCGCGGGTTTTGGCCTCGGCCTGGATCACCTGGTCCTGAACGTACTGCTCGACGGAGTTCTGAAGGACGTCGTGCTTGTTGCGTTCGTACTCGGACCGGCACTGATTGAACTGGGCATCGACGGCGTCGAACTGGTCTTTGGCCTTCGCCTGTACTTCGCTGCGTGTGACATTCTTGCCGTCGACGGTGGCGACGACGTCGGTTCCCTTTTCCTGGGCCGGCGCGGTGTTCTGCTGCGCGCAAGCAACCGAAGCGACAAAAGCGAGCGTGAGTGAGGCGAGCAGCAGCGGCTTTATCAGCCCTGGATTGCGATTATGCATTCGTGAATTCCTTTCCGATTAACGCGATCCGGCCAGGATGAGGACGATCCCGCGTGATTGTGACGTTCTAAACTGCCGCGGCGCTCATTTTCTGCCCGGCCAGGCAAAAAAGGCGTTTTCATCGGAAGCAGGCGCCGGTGTGGCGTGAACGACACGACTTCCACCGGCGTGTCATCCTGAAGCGTCGAGCGAAGGATCTCTTCTACCTTCCCGGTTGCTACGACGACCCTGCAGCGCCCGGCCGTCACGTCGTGTGCAGAGTTGAGTTCGCTCGAGATCACGCGGGCAGCGGCACACGACGCGCCGGCCTTGAATGTCCCGAAGAGATTTCCAGGATTTTTTTGTACCGCGTTCACCGGGCTGACGCCCGGTGCTACGTGTCTGTCGCCGGCTGACGCCGGCTCCTATGCGGCTTGTAAGAAACTCACCGTAGCTATGTGACCTCGCCTTTGTCGAAGAATGAACACGCAATGCCTCGCAAACGCGTCACCCCGAGCGGGAGCGAGGGGCCCCAGAAGGGTGGGTGGTAAGCGCCCCAGGGATCGTGCCCCCCGTCCACTGGGGTCCCTCGCTCTCGCTCGGGATGACCGCGCTCATAGTTTCTTCTCTCTGGTTCAGCGTCCGCG
>JBDTRY010000067.1:0-16011 GCA_039931435.1 Acidobacteriota bacterium
CCAGGGTGAAGAGCGATGAGGACATTGACTACGTGTTTTACGTCACGGCCCACGAGGTGGCGCACCAGTGGTGGGCTCATCAGGCCATCGGTGCAAACGTCCAGGGCGCAACGATGCTCACGGAGACGCTTGCACAGTACTCGGCGCTGATGGTCATGGAAAAGGAATTCGGACGGCAGGCCATGCGCAAGTTTCTGCGCTACGAGCTGAACCGCTATCTGGCCGGGCGGGGTGGAGAACTGGTCGGTGAAATGCCGTTGATGCTCGTGGAGAACCAGCAATACATTCACTACGCCAAGGGCAGTCTGGTGATGTATGCACTTCGCGATGCCATCGGTGAAGCTCCGCTGAACCGGGCCATTTCCGAATATCTCAACCAGTACAAGTTCAAGGGTCCGCCGTATCCAACCACGATAGATTTCGTCAACTTCGTGCAACAGCACACTCCGCTCGATCAGCGTCCACTGCTTGATGATCTGTTCCGTCGCATCACGCTGTACGAGAACAAGACAACGGAGGTAGTGTCCACACGAAGGCCCGATGGAAGATACAGCGTGCGCCTCACGGTCGAAGCGAAGAAGTTCTACTCCGACGATCGTGGACAGGAGACGGCCATTCCCATTCACGAAGCCATCGATATCGGCGTTTTCGGAGAAGAGGGTCCGAAGAAGAAGGAAACTGTCCTCTTCTTTGCAAAGCGGCCGATCAGCTCAGGGAAACAGACCTTCGAGGTCGTCGTGGACAGGAAGCCGGTCAAGGCGGGAATCGATCCCTACAACAAGTTGATCGACCGCAATCCCGACGATAACGTCAAAAAATTCTGATTTGAGGATTGCTCTCCAGCATCACCTCATTGAGTGACCTCACTTCTCCCCGCGCGGTTGACGGTTCGCCAACGACTGACTCTGGACTGATCGGGCTGGTTTGCTCTCTAATTGCCGGATGAGAACCTCCTGGATGCCGTTGGTGATCCTGCTGCTCACCGGTTGCGCTTCCGTGTCGAAGGACGCCATGAACGTCCCCCGTTTTGTCGACGGTCCCGGCGGAAAGTTGTGGATCGACGACGGGGGCCGCGGAGGGGTTCCGGTGATCTTCGTTCACGGCAACGGGGCCAGTTCCTCGCAATGGTCGGCCCAACTCGCTCACCTCCGCATGCATCGAAGATCAATCGCTTTCGACCTTCGTGGCATGGGCCACTCCGACCCCGCCGCCAATGGTGATTACTCTGTGTCAGCAGTCAGCGGAGATATCGGAGCTGTGGCCGACGCCCTCGGTATCCGCCGCTTCGTGCTCGTCGGTCACAGCTACGGAGGGGCGATCGTCGGTGCCTATGCGGCCGCTCATCCCGACCGCATCGCTGGGTTGGTCTTTGTGGACTCGGCGGGGGACCTCCGGGGAACGGCCGAAGCGGGAGCGGCGAAGTTCGACGCCGCGCTGCGGTCGGCGAAAGGAGACGCTGTCATCGAGGCCTGGTTTGCTCCGCTGCTCGAGCCGTCCACCGAAGCTGTTCAGCAGCAGGTTCTGGCCTCGGCCAAAGCCACTGATCGTGAGGTCTTCATCGCCGCACTCCAGAGTCTGCGATCGTACGACCCGATATTGCTCCGTGACCGCTATCGGGGTCCGGAGTTGATCGTCGCCCGGCAGGCGGAAACGTCCGGCTCACTGCAATCGATTTACGGGGACGTGCCGGTAAAGCTGGTCTCTGGTAGCGGTCACTGGATCATGCTCGATCAACCGGAGGAGTTGAACGCCATCCTCGACGGGTTCCTGGCTGGAATCCGAGAATAAGGCGAACTCACAACGGAGATTTCATACCCTCATCGGCCACGTGGAAGCCGCTCCGCTCGATGCGCGTTCGCGCTGTGCCCGGCAACATTGCCGGGTTGGACTGATTCAGATGAATGAACCAGACCTTGTTCCGTTCCGCGGCGGATGCAGTCGCCAGCCGGGCCATCGTTTCCTGAATGAACGGGTGAGGAATTTCCGTCATGTTACGACCGGGCAGCTCACCGTCGGCGTAGAAGGTGCCGTCGATAAATGCCTGATCCACCGATGCCAGAACATCTTCCAGCCGCCGGTCCCATCGTTCCCATTTGTCGATGTCCGGGATATAGAGAACGGAACGCCGAGGTCCTCGCACGATGAATCCGACGGTCTCGCTGTACTCGTCACGGTGAGGGACGAGGATCGGGGTGATGGAGATCCTGGTGGTCAGGGTAACCGGCTGGTCGTTGTTGAGCGGCCGCAGTTCTACGTTATGCAGCCGAACGAGCTGGTTCCACGGACCGTTGTTTTCGATGAACTCGAACATTCTGGGCATCGCATAAACGGGCAACGACGCGGTGCCCAGGACTTCACGGCCCAGAAACATCAGGCCGGTGTAGTGACCGATGTGTGCATGCGTTAGAAAGATGGCGGACAGAGCGGGAGCACGTCCCTCAGGAGGCGCAATCCGATCGAGCATCGCCAGCTGCTCGGGAAAGTCCGGCGTAACATCAATCAGCCAGCGCTGCTTTGATTCGGGGTCGACCAGTGCAAGCGATGCCACGTGGCGCTGCAGCGAGAGATCTTCCCATCCACGGCGACATTGCTCGCCACGGCAGCCGGCCTGAGGAAATCCTCCATCCTGGGCAATCCCCAACACGACAACGAAGGGTCCGGCAGCCTGGGGATCCGTTGCTCTCGGAGCAGCCGAGCAACCGAGAACAAAGGCTGCGAGCATCGCTAGAAAGGTTCGGGCTGTGCCAACAATCGTGGCAATTGGTGATCCGTCTCGGTGGCGCAACGGCGCCAACCGCGGTTCAGGGATTGGGAGCAAAGATTCTCTCGGACTCTGCGAATGTGACGTTGGGCTGGCCCGCGATTCCGAGACGCTGCGTAACCGGCATCAGCCGATTCTGCACGAACGTCTCGAAGGCCTGCTGCGAATCCCACAGATCGAGGACGCGAAGACCTTCGTCGCCGAACCAGGCAACGAGGAACTTTGCGCCCAGAGGAACGTCATTTTCCCAGTTCACCTCCTTCAGCACCTGGTGGTAGAGCTCTTTCGTCACTTCGGGCCAGTTCATGAGCATGATGGTCGCCATCGTCGATCTCCTCACAGTGTCGTCTTCCGAGAAGAAATTGAACAGGGAGCGCAGGGGTGCGAGCCGGCGGCCCCGCCTTCAACGCACGGCATCAACGTCCGCATCCTATGGAGTGTCGGGGTCCTCCTCAAAACCGCCAATAGCCGGTTTTCAGGGCCTACATCCACGGTTCGTCGGCAGTGGGACCGTAGATGGAAGGGACTTTCCCGTCGGCCATACGCAGATAGATGGAGAACTGCCCTCGGTGATGGATCTGGTCTTTGAGCAGAAACCAGAGCCAGTCCATCCGGGAAATCTCGCCCATCGTTTTCGGACCGGTGAAGAAATGCACGTTCTCGTGCAGATCAGAATCCGTTGCGGCGGTGATCACCTCGCGAAAATCCTTGTGTGCCTTGTCCAGTGCTCCGAGAAGTTCATCCCAGCCGCCGGGCGCTGCGGGGGAGCTGCCGGCAGGCGCAGCCTTGGCAAATTCGTCATTCCAGACTTTCATGCCCAGACCACGCTCCAGAACGAACACCCAGGCCAGCTCTCTGGCGCTCTTCAGCTTCGGATGAGGGCGCAGATCGAGTTTGTCCTCGGGATAGGCGCGAAGCACGCGCATCGTTGTGGCGTGTTCGGCATCGTAGGAGTCGAGGAACGATTGTTTCTCGCTGTCAGCCATGCTGTACCTCCTCAGGTTGCTTGAACGGCAGACGATATCACCCTTCGAATCGACTCGCGTGGCCGAGCGAACAGAGTGCATGGAAGGGCTGATGTCTTCTGGATTCTCCGGTCGACTGGCAAGACAACGCGTCGCTTCGGAATTCACCGGCCCTTGAATGGTTTATCGAAAACCTCGGATTACCGGATGCCAGTTTTCCCACACTCAAAACAGGAGCTCGTCTCGATGAATCTTCGCCGGTCTGCGGTCATGCTGCTGCTCTGCCTCGGTTTTCTTGCTCAGTCCGTTTCCGCCGCGTCAACAGGTATCGTCATCAGCCAGGTCTACGGCGGCGGCGGAAACTCTGGAGCGACCTACAAAAATGACTTCATCGAACTTTTCAACCGAGGAACTTCCCCTGTTGACGTGACGGGGTGGTCGGTACAGTACGCGAGCGCGGCTGGTACGACATGGGCAACGACTGCGCTCTCGGGAACGATTCAGCCCGGACAGTATTACCTGGTGCAGGAAGCGGCAGGCGCCGGCGGTACGGCTGATCTTCCCACGCCCGACGCGACGGGCGGCATCAGCATGAGCGCCAGCAATGCAAAGGTTGCGCTGGTCAACAACATTACGGCTCTTAGCGGTGCCTGCCCGACGGGCGTCGTAGACTTCATCGGGTTCGGAACGGCCAACTGCTCGGAAGGCACCGCGGTCGCTCCCCTCACGAACACGACAGCCGCTCTTCGCAACGGGAACGGCTGCACGGATACCGACAGCAATTCCGGCGACTTCTCTATCGGAGTCCCCACTCCTCGGAACAGCGCCAGCCCTCTGAACTCTTGTGCGGTCGTCAACGCTCCACCAACGATCAGCGCCCCAGCAGATCCGGCCGCTTCCGTGTCGACGAACGACCCGCCCTTTACGGTTTCGCTCTCCGGGACCGATGACGGAGGCGTTTATGACTGGTCCGCCACTGCCGGTACCGGCATTTCCGCCGTCGTGGTCACATCCGGGCAGGGAACAGCGAACGTAACCTACACGGTAACGCTGCAGTCCGGGTTCTCCGGGATTGCCACATTCACCGCCTCCCTCTCGGATGGCGTGAATCCGCCCGCATCGAGGGCAGTGAACATCCAGGTCGACAATCCGGCGGTCAACTCTCCTCCGGCCATCAGTGCACCATCGAACCCGATTACTACCGTTGAGCAGGATGCGCCGGCCTTCACGGTCAATCTCAGCGCCGTGGATGACAACAATCTCTTCACCTGGTCGGCAACTCCGGGTACCGGCGTCTCGACGGTAAGCGTGAGCGGTGGACAGGGAACCGGCACGGTCACGTACACGGTGCTGCTCCAGTCAGGCTTCAACGGCACGGCCACATTCACGGCTGCTCTTACGGACGGCGTCAACGCTCCGGTGACCCAGGCAGTGAACATTGCCGTCAACCCGCCGCCACCACCGCTGGACCACCTCGTCATCAACCAGATCTACGGTGGGGGCGGAAACAGCGGAGCGATCTACCGCAACGATTTCATCGAGCTCTTCAACCCCACGACCTCGGCCGTAGATATTGGCGGGTGGACCGTGCAGTATTCATCCGCCACAGGAAGCTTCTCCCAGATCCAGCCGCTTGGAGGCATCATCCAGCCCGGTGAGTTTTACCTCATCGCTCTGGCTTCCGGCGGCGCCACCGGGGCTCCACTTCCTGTGGCGAACTCGGACGGTTCGTTCAACATGAGCGCTACCGCGGGCAAGGTGGCCCTGGTCAGCGGCGGGGACCTGCTGGACACCTGCAGCGACGCCGCGGTTGTGGATCTCGTCGGCTACGGCACGACGGCCAACTGCCGCGAAGGAAGCACGAATGCGCCCGCGGCAAGCAACACCACATCGCTTTTCCGGAAAAACGGCGGTTTCACGGATACAAACGTAAACGGAAATGACTTCGTCACCGGCGCGCCGAATCCCCGTCGCACGGCTGCGATCACGGAGATCGGACCGTACGTACTCAATGTCGATCCGCGCAACAATTCCACCACGGCTCCGCGCGACGCCAGCATCACAGTCACCTTCACCGAGCCCGTGGACATCACCGGTTCCTGGTACAACATCTCCTGCGCCACGACTGGTCTGCACAACGACGCCACCATGGCCGGCGGACCGACTTCCTGGGTGGTTACGCCGAACGTGAATTTTCTTCCCGGCGAGCAGTGCACGGTCACGATTTTCAAGGATTCGATCCACGATCAGGATACCGACGACAGCCTGCCGAACAGCGACACGCTCACCGCCGATTACATCTGGTCCTTCAGCGTGGCCACCGGTACCGCTCCTCCGGAGCCGCCATCAGTGCACCTGACCATGGGCAATCCCACGGACGCCATGGCCAGCCTCAGCCTTCCGAACAATTACCTGATGGAAAAGCCCGAGTACGCGCTGTCCTACAATCGCGATCGGGGAACCCCGAACTGGGTAAGCTGGCACCTCACCGACGAGTGGGTAGGCACGCTCACCCGGGTCGATACCTTCCGCCCTGATCCAGCGGTTCCTCCCGACTGGTATCGCGTTCAGGCCTTCGATTACTTCACCTCGGGATTTGATCGCGGACACATGACGCCCAACGCCGATCGCGACAAGGAAACATCGATTCCCATAAATCAGGCCACATTTCTGATGAGCAACATGGTCCCCCAGTCACCGGACAACAACCAGGGCCCGTGGGCGAACCTGGAGAATTATCTTCGTACGCTGCTGCCGGCGGATGAGTTGTACATCGTTTCCGGGCCGGCGGGCATCGGAGGAAGCGGATCGAGCGGATTCATGACGACCATAGCGAGCGGCCGCGTTACCGTCCCCTCATCCACATGGAAGGTAGCCATTATTCTGCCGAAGGATTCGGGCGATGACGTAAGTCGCGTCACCGCCTCGACGCGGACCATCGCCGTGATCATGCCCAACGTTCAGGGCATCCGCAATGTCGATTGGCATACGTACCTGACTACGATCGACCAGGTCGAAGCTCTGACTGGATATGACTTTTTCGCCAACGTCGACGACTTTGCGGAGAACTGCATCGAAGGGGCGACCGACGGAGTGAACGACGCACCGTGTGTGGCCACCAGCAGCTTGAGCATGTCGCCGGAAGGAACTCCGGTGACGGTCACGGCAAACGCCGCTGATCCGGATGGCGATACGACCCTGAGCTATACATGGGCCGTCACGAAAAACGGGTCTGCGTACGGAAGCGGAGCAGGCACCAGCTCCTTCACCTTCACTCCCGACGACGACGGCAACTATGTCGTCACACTGACGGTCAGCGATGGAAACGGCGGCATGACCGAGAAGACGAACACGATCAGCGTGACGAACGTCGCGCCGGTGATCACCGGAACGACGGGACCAGCGGGAGCGCTGGCCCTCGGTTCCCCAGCAACCGTGACGGTGAACTACACCGACGCGGGCTCGGCAGATACGCACACCGCCGTTTTCAACTGGGATGACGGCTCTTCTTCGACTGTTGCCTGTTCTGCCGGGGTGTGCAGTGCCTCGCGCACCTACGCCGCCGCGGGCGTCTACGGTGTCGCCATCACGGTTGCCGACGACGACAACGGAGTGGCCACGACCACGTTCAACTACATCGTTGTCGTGGACTCGACCGACGCCAAAGTGACCGGCGGAGGTTGGATCAATTCTCCGGCTGGTGCCTACACTCTCGATTCGACACTGAGCGGTAAGGCGTCGTTCAACGTGAACAGCAAATACAAGAAAAAGTCGACTGAGCCCGAAGGGAACACGAGCTTCTCCATCGGTTCTCTCAATTTCCAGAGCACCTCTTACGACTGGCTGGTGATCGCCGGAGCGAAAGCGCAATATCGGGGGACCGGTACGATCAATGGATTGGGGGCCTATGCGTTTCTCCTCACAGTCACCGATTCCGACATCGCTGGTAGCGGTCCTGACCGCTTGCGCATCAGAATCTGGGACAAGACTTCGGGAGTTACCGTTTACGACAATGTAGTCGGCTCGCCCGACGATATCGACACGGCCAACCCGCAGACGATTGGTGGCGGAAACATCACCGTGCACTGACGGATGGACAGCCGCAGCGGCAGTTGCCGCTGCGGCTCATTGTCTCGTCTGTTCATGGCCAGGGCCCCGGTTGACACTTTCGGCCTCACCGTTCTCTAATCCTGAGCTTGTCCACTCACGAAGCCACGGGCTCGGTTCCTGGTCTGCCGAAATTCATTTACGGCACGGCATGGAAAGAGGACGAAACCAAACGACTGACTGGTCTCGCCATGGAGGCGGGCTTCCGGGCCGTCGATACTGCCAATCAGCGACGTCATTATTTCGAACAGGGCGTGGGGACGGCGCTGGCTGCGGCCATCTCCGAAGGCCTCGTTACCCGCGAGGACCTGTTCGTCCAGACCAAGTTCACGGACCGCGGCGGACAGGATCATCGGTTTCCGTACGATCCGGCCGCCGACGCAGGCACGCAGGTCCTTCAATCGTTCGACAGCTCACTCGATCATCTTCAGCTCGGGTTCGTCGACTCCTACGTCCTGCACGGACCCTCGCAGCGCCACGGACTGGGATCGCGGGACTTGGAAATCTGGCAGGCCATGGAGGCCTTGCACGCCGGTGGTAAGGTTCGATTCATCGGCATCAGTAACGTGGCCATCGATCAGCTCGACGAACTGCTGGCGCGTTGCACGGTTCGTCCCGCCTTCGTTCAGAATCGCTGTTATGCCGCCACCGGATGGGACCGCGAAATACGCGTTTTCTGTCGGCAGAACGGGATTGTCTATCAGGGATTCTCCCTCCTCACGGCGAACGTGAACGAGCTGGGATCTCCCGCCTTCAGGCAATTGGTTTCCCGCGTAGGAAAAACTCCGGCACAGGTCGTCTTCCGATTTGCCATTCAGGTGGGAATGATTCCGATCACCGGAACGACCGATCCCCTGCACATGCGCGAGGACCTCGGCGCGCTTGACTTCTCGCTGTCAGACGAAGATATGGCGTTCATGGAAGGGATCGGCAACGCCTGGTAACTGGCGGCTTCTCATTCCCGGTGAGAGTGAGTGTTCATCACTCCGTCTCTTAACATAACTTGGCGTAGGAGTCCCGTATACAGCCGGGTGCGGGCCGCGCACGGTTGTTACCATGAGCGCGATTGTCGAGACGCTGGCAAAATATTCGGAGTTGACGATTCTGGAGGAAACCGACGGGCCGCGGCAGGTCACGCAGTCGCTGCGGTGGGAGCAACTTTGTTATCGTTCACCACGGAGAGGGTAGTAGCGTCCGATCGTGCCTTGGAAAGTGAGCGCCGGTTCGGAATGAGATGGCAATGAAAGCAGCCCTGGTCGTCGCACATCCCGGTCACGAGCTGGTCGTTCACGGCTGGATGGAGGAGGTGCGTCCTACCGTATTCGCCATCACTGACGGCTCAGGCCGCGGCGGCGTCCCCCGACTTGATTCCAGTATTCGGGTCGTCGAGGCGGCGGGGGCGAAAGTGGGATCGCTGTTCGGGATCGTCTCTGACCAGCAGGTCTACCGCGCCGTACTGGAACACGATCACGAATTCTTCGTGCGACTTGCGGATGCGCTGTCCGCAGCCCTCGTGGAAGAGAATGTCGACTATGTGGCCGGCGATGCGGCGGAGGGATTGAACCCCGTCCACGATCTTTGCCGGATGGTGCTGGACGGAGCCGTGCGCCGCGCCAGCAGCCAATGCGGTCCCATCGTCAATTACGAGTTTCCCTTGTTCCGAAGTCATGAAGTAGCAGGGGAGGAAAATGGGAGTGCGATCTATCGCCTTCTCGGTGCCGAGGCTCTGCAGCGTAAGCTGGCGGCGGCGACAGGATATTCGGAACTCTCCGGCGAGGTCGCGGCGGCGTTCTCAGGAACGAGCCGCGAGGTTCTCGATCGCTATCCGGAACTGGCCAAAAGAGTCGATCAGTCACTGAGCACTCTGAGCCGGGAGGCTTATGCGTTCGAGCGGATGACACCGGTCTCGATCCAGCCGGAAAACGAAACGCCTTTCTACGAAGCTTACAGCGAGCAACTCGTGGCCTCGGGCGTATACGCTGCGCCCATCCGCTACCACGAGCACATCCGACCCATCCGGCGGCGGCTGGAACGTTATCCGGCGCAGGTGCATCCCTGGAATGCCGGGTGATCAGCGTTTCTGCGCCGTCAACAGATCGTCGCGGCGCGGTCGCAGAATCACCGAGGGTCGGAAATCAAATGTGAGGCGATGCGCGGCGTTGAATGTCCACTTCTGCGCCAGCGTTGCCAACGTCAGTGTTCCTTCCATCCAGGCGAAACCCTCGCCGACGCAACGCCTGCCACCGCCGCCAAAAGGGAAATACGAAAACGGAAGAGGATCCACAGTCGTGGCCCAGCGATCGGGATCGAAAGACTCCGGATGGTCGTAGAAGCGTTTGTCACGCTGAATCACGTAGGGCGATGCCAGAACCAGGGCGCCGGCCGGAATTCTGAAACCGCCAATCGTGCATGCCGACAGGGCCCGTCGTCCGAGCATCCACTTCGGCGGAAAGAGGCGCATGCTCTCGCGCAGTACCGCTTCGGTGAAACGGAGGCGGGGCAGGTCATCGAATTCCGGCAGACGCCCGCCGGTCACGGTGTCCACTTCCTCCTGCATCCGCTTCTGGATCCCGGGGTTCTTTGCAAGGAGCCGCCACGTCCACGTCAGAGCGACGGCGGCGGTCTCGTGGCCAGCGATGAAAAAGGTCACCAGTTCATCGCGGATCTGCGCATCGGAGAGAGGTTCTCCTTGCTCATCTGTGGCGGCAATGAGCATCGAAAGCAGGTCGGACCCGGGTCGAAGGCGACGCTCTGCGATGAGCGACCTGGCCATATCGTCGAGTCTCGCTCGGCCCTTTCGGGACCGGCGTCTTCCGGGTAGGGGCAGGCGCCTGAGTAGGCCGGCGTAGGGAAACATGAACGGTGAGAAGCGGTTGATTACCGCATCGGAAGCGCGGGCCAGCTCGTCGACGCTCAGTGAAGCACCGGAACCGAGCAGCGCCCCGGCAGCGACGGTCATGGTGAGATGAAGCATCTCCCGGTGCATGCGAACCGCCTGGCCATCGGACCAGGAGCTGGCAGCGCGAGCCGCCTCTTTGGCGACGACCACCGCGGCAGCGGCGAGTCGTTCCCTGTGGAATCCTGGCTGGATCAGGCGGCGGCGGTTGCGGTGCTCATCGCCTTCGTTCGTGAGCAACCCGGAACCGAGTGCCGTATTGCCTTTCTGCGGGCCCCATCCCTTCACGAAGTTCTTCTGCTGCATGACCAGCAGCTCCCGTACGTGATCGGGATGGTTCAACAGAATCACGAACAGGGGGCCCACGCGGAACTGCACGACATCCCCGTAACGCGCCAGCGCGCGGAACGCATGAGGGTGCCTGCGAAACCAGAGCATGCTGCCACCCGGGAGAACTCCGAGAGGACCTGGCGCAACCGGGGTAGCTGCACGTGCGCCGATGTCCAGCGGTGTCGTGACCATCGCAGGAGAATACAACGCCGGCGCCGGGCGTGCTCACGCATGGTGGTCTGAGCGCGCTATGCTCCACGGCGAGCATGACACCCCGAAAGATACTGATCACGAACAACACGCTCGACCTCAGAGCGGGAAGTGAGATGTACGCCCTCGATCTCGCCAGGGAGTTGCGGGATCGCGGGTTTGCGCCCATGGCCTTCAGTACGGTCCTCGGGGACGTTGCCGCGGAACTGCGCCTGCTCACCGTTCCTGTGACGGACGATCTCCGGTCCATGACCCTGCCCCCGGATGTCATTCACGGACAGCATCACCTCGAGACCATGGCCGCTCTGGAGCATTTTCCGGGTGTCCCGGCCATCTACCTTTGTCATGGATGGCTGCCATGGGAAGAAATTCCGCCGATTCATCCGCGCATCTTCCGCTACGTTGCGGTTGACGAAACGGTGCGCGACCGGCTTCTGTTCGAGCACGGGATTTCCGCCGGGAAAGTCGAGGTCATCCTCAACTTCGTCGATCTCGATCGGTTTCCTCAGCGCCAGAGGCCATTGCCGGAGCGGGCTGGGCGGGCACTGGTGTACAGCAACGACCTTGCAAACGGCCCCGTCATCGATATGATCCGCGCCGCCTGCGGGCAGCGGGGAATCAGTCTCGACTTACGGGGCTTCAGTACCGGTTCGGCGCTCACGGATCCCGAGCACTTCCTCGGACAGTACGACATTGTCTTTGCCCGCGGTCGCAGCGCCATCGAGGCACTGGCAGCAGGAGCGGCGGTCATCCCCATCACCACCGAAAAATTCGGCCCTATGGTCACCGTTGAAAACCTGGATGAGTTGCGTACGATGAATTTCGGAATTCGAGCCGTGAAGGAAGCGATGTCGGCAGCCGGAATCCTGCGCGAGATCGACCGCTACGACGCCTCCGATGCGACCGCCGTCACTGGTCGCGTGCGATCCGTCGCCGGGATCGACGCCGCGGTCGATGCACTGGGCCGGTTGTACGAAGAGGCGATCGTTTGGGACTCAGGTAAGGTCGAGGTGGCGTCTGAGCGGGCGGCAGTGGCCGGGTATCTTCAGTGGATCGCCGGTGCCTTGAAGGGGCGGGTGATCGGCATGACGTACGCGCCCGCGCTGCGCAGGCGTGTGGACGCGCTGGCAAACGAAGTCGAACGTCTGGAAGCGGAGCGTCGAAGTCTGAGTGACGAGGTGGAGGCCCTTCGGAGTTCAGTCGCGCCGCTCGAGAATGAAAAGGCGACCTTGCAGGCGCTGCTGGCGAAGGCGGAAAGCGAGAACCGGGACTGGCAACGAAGCGTAAGGGGACGGGCAATCACCCTCGTTCGAAAACTCTTCTGGCGCTGAAGAACTGGTGGTGGCGGCGAGACTGGCTAGTCCACGTAATGCAACGCGCGCCAGGTTGAGCTCTGGAGCACGCGTCCTTCACTGTCGATTGCTACTACGCGCCAGGTGAAATCCGCACCGCTGACGCGCTCAGGGAGCCACGACGGAGCAACGTACGTCTCCGTTCCGGGATCGAGGACTGCGTCGAGGACCGGGGCGTCCGCCGCACCGTGAATTTCCAGCCGTACCAGCGCTCCGGCTCCGGCGCCTTTCCAGTGAAATTCGAGCGGAGCGCCGCGCTTGAGCCGTCCATCAACGGTGGGAGCGATCTGTTCGATCACCTGCAGAGCACTCGTCTCCAGCGAGGGGTTGGCCGCCCCAACGTAGTAGCGAAGTGCCGGAAGAGAAAACCCGGCCACTCCACCCGTGTAAACGACCCCGCCTCCGGTCCCAAGGCCTGACAGATCGGAATTACCTTCCTTGTCGTTTGTGGCCTCGACGCGCAATAAAACCTGATAGAGCCCTTCTACTGCCACAGGAAGCTTCTCCGGCTTCGGTCCCTCCAGCCGATGCTTGCCTCCCGGTGGAAGAAAGACGTCGAACCGCGCCAATTGTGCGTAGTGTTTCTGACTGGTACGAAGCTCGAGCGGAAGGCTGGCTTCCGGGAGAAGATCCTGTGCGCTCGGCGGTTCGTCGCCTGGCACCACCACTTCCCAACGGCCCGCGAGACGGCCGCTCCCGGTGTAGCTGATGTCTGCGTGGAAGGCCGGAGGCGCCTCACCCGTGCGGGTGGAAAGTACCTGACGATCCGTGGCGAACTGCAGCTTGACGTCGGTCAGGGCCAGCGGCACGCTGGCGCCGCCACCGGCGAGACGGCAGACGATGTACACGTATTCGTCCGGTCCGCCTGTGGTACTGACGAATCGGCGAACGTAGAAGAAACTCGACGTCGCTCCGGTTGCGGCACTTTCGTACGCCCTCCGGGCTACATTCTGAGGAATGGTCATGATGTCTGTGTAGCCGCCCGCGCCGCTCGGTCTGGTCAGTTCGTAACGGAGGGGAAGCCTCCCCCAGGTTCGACTGGGATTGCATTTCATTCCGATGTCGGGAGCAGCCGGCACGAGATCGGCGCACCAGAGTGCCTCGGCCGGGATCTGATTCTGCAGTCCGCCGTAGCTGATGAAGACCGTCGTTGCGCCTTGCGTGTTCACGTTCGCCCCGGTAGGGCTGCGACGGATCTCCGCCACAGCCGCAGTAGCCGCAAAGATCAGGGCAAGCGTGAGTGCCATTCGTCGCATCGTTTCTCCTTACTTCACGCTGAGCGTGATGCCCGAGGCCACGGTCACTCCACGGTTGTCGGTGGCCAGATTGAAGACGTTGTCCCGCGAACGGTTGCGCTGATCGGAGTAGCGTACGAACAGCCTTCCCTGGCGGTTCGTAGCCGTTTTGCCCGCCAGTGAGAAGCCGCTGGACAATTCAAGAAAGCCAACCGTTCCGCGCTGATCGAGGGTGCGGAAGTTGTTGTTCGCCACAGTGTTCGAGACGGTTGCTGAGAGCGCGGTCTGGCCGAAGAGTGTCCAGGCCAGTGTGGTCCCGTAGCGCTGCGTCCGGTCCCGTCGCCGCTCTTCGAGACTCTCATTCTGA
Source organism: Acidobacteriota bacterium (assembly GCA_039931435.1). Classification (GTDB taxonomy): domain Bacteria; phylum Acidobacteriota; class Thermoanaerobaculia; order Gp7-AA8; family Gp7-AA8; genus JBDTRY01. The sequence goes on from JBDTRY010000067.1 coordinate 14,224, forward strand.
TCCAGCGACAGATCGACGCTGACATTGAACCGTTGCACGGGTGAATAGCCCAGGGTCACGGCATTGCTGAAGGTGGTGAAATCGGCCTGCTCTCTGCTGAACTGCCGGTTGTCCTGCAGGCTTTTTCCCAGACGGTAGCCCACGCGGAAGGTGCCGAGCTGCCAGTCGAGAGAGGCGATCGCGTTCCGGCTCATCTGGTCCGGGACCTGGCTGCTATCGAAATCGCTATTCACGGGGACTGCGGTGCCGAATTGATGGGTGAGCTCCATCTGCGCGCTCACCGTCGGGAACCAGTTGGCGTTCACCTTCGTGCCTTTGAAAACAGAGCTGAGGGGAATGGCCGCGCCGATGGCTGTTCGTCTCGTTTTGGTGGTGAGGATCGAGTTCACGCCGCCGATGTTGTCCCTCGTTCTGAAATGAGAGAGCTGCGTGCTGAAGGAGCCGACGGTCCAGGTGAGGTCGGCGGAGTTGCTCTCCAGATCTGCCTGGGTAGAAGCTCCAACGCTGCGAAAGAGCGGTTCGACGCGTTCGTGATGGGCACCGAAAGTCAGCGTTGTCTGCACCTTCCGGAAGGTGTGATTCTGAAGGAGAACCACGGATGAGTCGAGATACTCGGCATTTCGTGTTCTCGACGGAATCGGCGTCACCAGCAATCCATCCTCCACCTGATTGTCTCGGGCCTCGTGGAACCGGCTGGCCGTGAACCCGGCGTCGATGTTGATGCGCTGCGACGGGTTCGTGGCCAGGAAACGAAGGCCTGTACCTTCACTCTTCTCGGCGGTGCGCACCGCTCCTTCGTTGAAGCCCGAGAAGGGGAGAAGAGACCCCGCGAAAATCGTACCCTCAAGCCGCAAACCGCCCGGTCTGGATGGAATCAGCTCCAGGCCACCCGTCGCTCCGTAGACTCGGTGCGCATTCTCGTTCAGGCCCAGGAAATTATCCCAGCCCACGATGCTCGAGCCGTTCAGCGCCGTAAGCTGGAGGGAGAACATCCGCCCTTCGCCGAACTTGATGCCCACGCCGCGGCTTGAAAATCCATTGACGAGATGCCGGAGCGATCCGAACCCCATGTGGCCGACGGAGAGAACGGTGCTCCCGCGCTGGAAGTCGATCCGGTACGAGGAGAGGTCGATCGGTGGAGCATCATCCCCCAGCTGTCCGAAGCGCAGGGCCTCGTTCCGGTAGGTCACTCCCGTGATCTGGCTGTCACTCCTGACAGAAAATCCCGAGCGGACATGTTCGGAATGGATGGTGAATTGCACCGTGCCGTCATCGAACGAGCTGCGCTGGGGGCTGTTGGTGGCCGGATCGTGCGACTCAAACGGTTGGGCCTTGCCTGTGAAATCTGCGGATGGAGAAACGATCGCTTTTTCGAAACCGCGGCGCGACAGGACTTTAATGGGAACCCTGGCGATCTCTCTCCATGTTCCTTCCGGAGAGACCAGGAACACGACGAGCTGGTGGTCGCCTGAAGGAAGCGGAAGTTTCTCGGCCTGATAGACGATCGTGTCGGGAAGGGCTGTGAAGAGAGCGGAGAGATCGCTCTGATCGACGAATACCGCCAGGTGGCCATCGACGGGCATGAGCGGCCGGCTCAGCCGCAACTCGAGCGCAGAATTGCGTGGAAGGAACTGATCCGGTTTGAACGAGGGAGTGATGACCAGATCCTGACTGAACGCAGGCGCGCAACAGAATACGAAGAGAAGAATGGTGAAGAGCTTCTTCATTCCTAAGTACGCCGTCAACTCGGGGAGGCGGCAGCTTAGCACGGCTGGCTGGCGTATAGTG
>JBDTRY010000068.1:0-15870 GCA_039931435.1 Acidobacteriota bacterium
TCCGGATTCCTATCGAGGGCATGCTCCGCATCCTCACAGAGCAGGATTGACGCTTCCGGCGACTCATCGCCCGTATTCGTCTGACTCGATAGAGATTCGAGGGTGCGTACGCTGCTTGCAAGGATCAGAATGACGGTCACTCGACTGCGGGTTTGGTTCGACGACCCCGAAACCTACAAAAGCGTCCGACGATTGCGGCTCACGCTGATATTGTCTCGCCTGAGACGGGAAACCGAAGGCAATCGCTCTCGGATCTTCTACGAGGCGCAGGCGTCTCACTGTCACGGAAACGCGGGCTGCAGACATCTGAGATCCGCCGCGAGCCCGTCCGATGTAACTCAGCAGGTGACAACCTATGGATAAAAAGAAAAAGAAAGAAACAGCACCAGGCGCGGCAGACGAGCAGCCGAAAACTTCATCCAGAGACAACGCTCGCGAGCAGTTGGCGAAGACTGCCGAGGAGTCGGGTACCAGGGAGAGTCTCAAAGCCGCACAGAGTTCGCGCCCCCGTCGATCAGGAAAATCGACAGTTGGTCAGCCGGAAGAAGCGCCGGCTGAAACGACGGGCGCCGAAGTTCGCCCAGGGAAACGAAGCCCAACCAAACCTCGGGGTGAACGGCAGGGACGGGCACAATCAGCGTCCGCGGCGAAAAAAAACAGCACGGACTCCAGAGCGCCTGCTCCAAAAAGTAACCCCCGGCCCTTCTCCGAGGCAGCGGGGAAATCGATTGGCAAAGCCGCCCCTTCCGGAAAACGGCAGGCATCCCGACCAGCCGATGAGGCTGAACAACCGTTGAACCAGCTCCCCACGCCGCTCGCTGGGGAAATGCAGGACGCCCCCGAAACGGGCGCACCAGCCAGATCCGCCGCCGCCAGTCAACGCCAGGATCTCGGGCTGGATCTCGACGCGCGAGGCGCAGAGAAAGAGGGGATGGGGCGGCCACCTGACATACCTGTCCCGGTGCCTGCAGGACCACTCCCGGTGCAGAAACGCTCTGAGGAAATTCTCGTCCCGAACACCCTCGGAGGAAGCGATCCCGGTTCGCCGATGACTGACAGCGACATCTACCTCTTCAATGAGGGTAATCACCATCGCCTCTACGAAAAGCTTGGTGCGCATTTCGGAAGGGACGAGGGCCGGAGCGGCGTCTGGTTTGCGGTATGGGCTCCGGCGGCCGCCTCCGTGTCCGTGGCAGGCGATTTCAACGAATGGAGCCCGGATGCGACTCCTATGGGGAGGCGCGGCTCGTCGGGCATCTGGGAAGGATTCGTCTCCGGCCTCGAAGAGAGGGCGCTCTACAAATTCCACATCGTTTCGGCCGTGAACGGCTACGAAGTCGACAAAACCGACCCATTCGGATTTCTTCAGGAGACCTCTCCTCAGACCGCTTCGGTCCTGACGAATCTCGACTACACATGGGGCGACGGGGAGTGGATGGCGAAGCGCAGTGAACGGAACTCACTGGAAGCGCCGATGTCCATCTACGAGGTGCACCTCGGTTCCTGGGCGCGGGTGCCAGAGGAGGGATTCCGCTCGCTGACGTACAGGGAACTCGGTTCGCGTCTCGTGCAGTACGTGAAGGAAACGGGCTTCACTCATGTCGAGTTTCTTCCTGTGATGGAACATCCCTTTTTCGGTTCGTGGGGATACCAGACCACAGGGTACTTCGCACCCACCAGCCGCCTCGGTACGCCGCAGGATCTGATGAACCTCATCGATCTTCTGCATCAGAACGACATCGGGGTCATCCTCGACTGGGTGCCCTCCCATTTTCCAACAGACGAACACGGACTCGGCTACTTTGACGGCACACATCTCTTCGAGCACGCCGATCCGCGGCAGGGGTTTCATCAGGATTGGAAGAGCCTGATCTTCAATTACGGGCGCAATGAAGTGCGGAGCTTTCTGCTCAGTAGCGCCATGTTCTGGCTGGACAAATATCACGCGGACGGATTGCGCGTGGACGCGGTGGCGTCGATGCTCTACCTCGATTACTCCCGGAAAGAGGGCGAGTGGATTCCGAATCGTTTCGGCGGCCGGGACAACCTCGAGGCCCTCGATTTTCTCAGACAGCTGAACATGGACGTCTATACCAACTACCCCGACGTGCAGATGATCGCCGAAGAATCGACCGCCTGGCCGATGGTTTCACGGCCTATCTACCTCGGTGGATTAGGCTTCGGCATGAAGTGGGACATGGGCTGGATGCACGACACCCTGCGCTACTTCAGTCATGAACCCATTTATCGAAAATTTCATCACAACGAACTGACGTTTCGTGGTCTCTACGCGTTCTCCGAGAACTTCGTCATGCCGCTCTCGCACGACGAGGTGGTACATGGCAAAGGCTCGCTCATCAACAAGATGCCCGGGGACGAGTGGCAGAAGTTTGCCAACCTGCGTCTGCTCTTCGCCTACATGTACGCGCAACCCGGCAAGAAACTGCTGTTCATGGGTGCAGAAATCGGGCAATGGCGCGAGTGGAACCACGATGGATCGATCGACTGGCATTTGCTGGAAATGCCGTTACACGCCGGCCTCCTGCGCGCCCTGTCCGATCTCAATCGGCTCTATCGCGATCTGCCTTCGCTGCACGAACTGGACCTCAGCTCACAGGGGTTCGAATGGCTCGACGCCAATGACTCGCTGCAGAGCGTCCTTACATTCATCCGACACGACAAGAACGCAACTCAGCGAACGATTGCCGCATTCAACTTCACCCCTATCGTGCGGCACAACTATCGAATCGGCACTCCCCTGCCAGGCATCTGGAAGGAAGTATTCAACAGCGACGCCGAAGTCTACGGGGGCAGCGGCCAGGGAAACCTCGGGCAGCTGGAAGCAGCACCGATTCAATTTCATGGCAGGCCCCAATCGCTGAACGTGACGCTTCCCCCTCTCGGCGCCGTGTTTTTCGTGCACGAGGAGGAGCTGCTTGGTTGAGCAGACTGCCGCTCCGGGCGCGACGTACCGGAGCGATGGCAGTACGCAGTTCCTGGTCTGGGCTCCGTCCGTCGAGCGTCTGTCACTCCACCTTTTATCTCCTCGCGACGAGCTCACACCCCTGCAGAAAGACGGCGAATACCACTGGCTCCTGAAAATAGATTTGCCTCCCGGTTCGCAATACAAGTTCAGGTTCGAGGACGGCAGTGAGTTCCCCGATCCAGCCTCACGATCACAACCGCAGGGCGTGCACGGTCCCTCGACGGTAGTGGACACGAACTTCGACTGGCACGATCAGCAGTGGCGGGGACTGCCGCTCCAGGAACAGATTTTCTACGAGCTGCACGTCGGTACCTTCACCGCTGACGGAACGTTCGAGGCAGTCATCCCCCATCTCGATCGGCTGGCCGACCTCGGCATCACCTCCATCGAACTGATGCCGGTTTCGCAGTTTCCGGGATCCCGCAACTGGGGATACGACGGGGTCTATCCATACGCGGCACACCATTCATACGGAGGCCCTGCCGGATTGCAGAAGCTCGTCGACGCCTGCCACCAACGCGGCATGGCTGTCGTTCTGGACGTCGTTTACAACCATCTCGGGCCGGAGGGAAACTACGTCAGCCGATTCGCTCCGTACTTCACCGACCGTTATCGCACCCCCTGGGGCAGCGCCCTCAACTTCGACGGACCGGGAAGTGACGAGGTCCGGAGATACTTCATCGAAAGTGCGTTGTACTGGACAACGGAGCTTCACATCGACGCCCTTCGTCTGGACGCAGTCCACGCCATCACCGATTCCTCGGCATACCCCTTTCTTCAGGAGCTGTCGGATGCCGTCCATGCCCGCGGCAGAGAACTCGACCGCGCTATTCAGCTCATCGCCGAGAGTGACCTGAATGACCCACGCACTGTTCGCGACACGGAGTCCGGAGGTCTTGGACTGGACGCACAATGGAGTGATGACTTTCACCACGCGCTACACGTTCTGCTGACCGGAGAACGCTCAGGCTACTACCAGGACTTCGGAAGCGTTCGCGACCTCGCCGATGCCTACACACAGACCTTCGTTTACGCCGATCGATACTCGCCGCATCGCCGGCGCAGACACGGCGCGCCACTTACGGACGTCGATACCTCACGTTTCGTAGTGTTTTCTCAGAACCACGATCAGACCGGAAACCGCATGCTCGGCGAACGTCTCTCCGACCTCGCTTCGTTCGCTCAGTGCCAGCTCGCTGCGGCCGCCGTCCTGCTCTCTCCATACCTTCCCCTTCTCTTCATGGGAGAGGAGTACGGGGAAGAGGCGCCCTTCCTTTACTTCACCAGCCATTCGGATGAATCCCTCATCGAGGCTGTTCGCGAGGGGCGGAAACGGGAGTTCGCAGCGTTCGAATGGGCTGGCCAGCCCCTCGATCCCCACGATGAGATGACCATGAAGCGCTCGGTCCTGCAACCGCCTAGGGTAACGAGCGGAACCGGCGCGATTCTGCACGACTTCTACAGGGAACTGATCGCCATTCGCAAACGGCCGGCCTTCCGTTCGACGCGCCGCGAGGACGTTGAGACCCACTCCGATGAGTCCAGACGTCTACTACTCCTCACCCGAAGAAATGGCACGGCGCGCGCCTTCATCGCCCTGAACTTCGGCGACGCTACCGAAATTCATCTTCCGCCAGGCCGATGGACTCGGGTCATTGTCTCCTCAGAGAACCGCTGGGGAGGCTCCGGAGCAGAACTTCCCGCTGCGGCCGGCGATGGAGAGGTCATTCCTCTCGACAAGCACTCGCTGCTCGTGTACGAAACAGGGGAATGAAGCGCTATATCTGCATCCACTGCCATTTTTACCAGCCCGCCCGTGAAAATCCCTGGCTGGAAGCGATCGAGGTCCAGGATTCCGCGTACCCGTATCACGACTGGAACCAGCGCATCAACGCCGAGTGTTACGCGCCGAATGCCTCCGCCAGAATCCTCGAAGAGAGCGGACGCATCGTAAAGATCGTGAACAACTACTCCAGAGTCAGTTTCAACTTCGGACCGACGCTCCTGGCGTGGCTGGAGCAGGAGGCGCCCGAAACCTATCAGGCTGTGCTCCGAGCCGATCGGGAGAGCATCGAGATGTTTTCGGGCCACGGCTCGGCCATGGCGCAGGTTTACAACCACACCATTCTCCCGCTGGCCAGCCGCTCTGACAAGGAGACCCAGGTCCTGTGGGGACTCGCTGATTTTCGACGGAGATTCGGCAGAAATCCGGAGGGGATGTGGCTGTCTGAGTCGGCCGTGGATATCGAGTCTCTGGAGGTCCTGGCCGAGAACGGTATTCTCTTCACGGTGCTTGCTCCGCATCAGGCTGCCCGCGTGCGCAAGGTGGGAGAGACGGCGTGGCAGGACGTCACCAACTCGCGCGTGGACCCCACCCGTTCGTACCTCGCTCAGCTTCCCTCGGGAAAATCGATCGCCCTCTTTTTCTACGACGGTCCAATTTCGCGTGCCGTCGCCTTTGAGAGGCTTCTGGAACGTGGCGATGAGTTCGCACACCGGCTCCTCAGCGGGTTTTCCAGTTCGCGCCACTGGCCGCAACTCATGCATATCGCCACCGATGGAGAAACCTACGGTCACCATCACAATCATGGCGACATGGCTCTGGCCTACGCCCTCGATTACCTCGCTCGCGACCCTTCAGTAGAACTGACTAACTATGGACAATTCCTGGAACTCTATCCACCCGAGTGGGAAGTGGAGATCGTGGAGAACACTTCATGGAGCTGCAGCCATGGAGTAGAGAGGTGGCGCAGTGACTGCGGCTGCAGCTCGGGGACGCGGGGCTGGAATCAGCAGTGGCGATCACCCCTGCGGGAAGCGCTGACCTGGTTGCGCGAAGCCATCGAACCCTTGTACCAGCGCGAGGCGGCGAAGCTCGTGCTCGATCCGGATCTTGCCCGGAACCACTACATTGACGTCATCGAGGACCGCTCCGACGAATCGCTGGCGAGATTCTTTGCTGCCCACGCGCGCCATGCCCTCGATTCTGACGAGACCGTTACCTCACTCAAACTTCTCGAGCTGCAACGTTATGCCCAGCTCATGTTCACGAGCTGCGGCTGGTTTTTTGATGACATCTCCGGAATCGAAACGGTTCAGGTCATCCAGTATTCGGCTCGCGTTCTGCAGCTGGCGGATGAGCTCTTCGACGAAGACCTTGAAGACGAGTTCCTTGAACTTCTGTCGAAAGCGAAGAGCAACACCTTCGATCAGGGTAACGGACGGGACATCTATCTGCGTACGGCCTGGCCGGATATCGTCGACCTGCCCCGCGTCGGCGGCCACTTCGCAGTCTCCTCCCTGTTCGAGGACCACCCGGAGCGGACTCGGATCTACTGCTACGACATCGTCCGCAAGTCGCTGCAGATTCAGGAGGCCGGACGTGCCCGAGCCGTGCTGGGACGAGCGGAAGTTCAGTCCACCATCACCCGTGAATCCATGGACCTCACATACGGCGCGCTCTATCTCGGGGACTTGAGCATCACCGGCGGCGTTCGTGCCTTCCGGGGCGAGGAGGAGCACAGCAAACTGATCGCCGAGCTCTCCGAGGCACTGCAACACCATGATTTCGCCACGGTGATCCGTCTGCTCGACCACCATTTCGGTTCGCTCACCTTTTCGATGCACTCGCTTTTCCGCGACGAGCAGAGAAAAATTCTCGGATGGATCTGGGATTCGACAATCGACGAAGCCGAGGCCACCTATCGCCACCTCTACGAGCAGCACAGAGCACTCATGCTCTATCAGTCTGATCTGGGACTTCCCCTTCCGAAGATTTCTCTTCTCACCGCGGAAGTAGCTCTGAACCTCGGACTTCGCAGGGCCGCAGAGCAGGAGGAGCTTCCCGTCGGTCAGATTCAGCGACTGATCAGCGAGGCCCAGCGCGAAAACGTTCCCCTGGACCGCACTGCACTCTCATTTGCCTACCAGAAGATGGTCGAGGGCCGCGCCAAGGCATGGCTCTTCCAGCCCGAGAAGCTTCCACTACTGGAACGGCTCGAGGCGGCTGTGACGCTGGTGAACGCGCTTCCGTTCGAAGTGGCCTTGTGGAAAGTTCAGAACGCTTACGGAAGAATGGAACAGGAGGGCCTTCCGCCTTTCTCTGATCCGGAAGAGGGTCTGCGCTGGACCGAGCGATTCAAAGGTCTCGGTGAGAAGCTCAGCTTCGGTGTGATCGGATGAGCCACGGCGTACCGGCGGCTACCTATCGTCTTCAGTTCAATCCGGAGTTCGGATTCCGGGACGGCGAGCACATCGTCGAGTATCTGGCCGCTCTCGGAATCGGCAGCATTTATGCTTCGCCGTCGTTCGCAGCGCGCCGTGGAAGTCAGCATGGGTACGACGTAGCCGAACCTTCCCGCTTCAGCCGTGAACTTGGAGGCGAAGAGGCCTTTCTCGATCTGTCGCGCTCCCTGAAGCGACATGGCATGGGCATCCTGCTGGACATCGTTCCAAACCATATGGCGGCCAGCACCGAGAATCCCTGGTGGCGTGACCTTCTAGCTAACGGCCGCGATTCTCGGTATGCGGAGTTCTTCGACGTGGACTGGGATCCGTCAACCTCGAAGGGAACGCTTCACGATCGTCTCCTCCTCCCTGTCCTCGGGGCGCCGTTCGGCACGGCACTGGAGAATCAGGAAATCGCCATCCGGTTCGGAAAGCGCGGTTTCACGATCAACTACTATGACCTCTCTCTTCCCGTCCGTGTTCAATCGTATCCGCTGATTCTCGGCGCCTGGGATGACGACCCTGCGGTCGATATATCTCCAGCAGCGGCCGCTGAATTGCGGACGGCGATCTCTGACGCCCAGGCCGAGAGACAGCACCTTGATCCTGATCAGAACGAGTCCGTTCGAAGGACTCTGATTTCGATCATCGAGCGCCTTCTGTCCGAGTTCGCGAGTTTTGGCACTTCACTCGAGAGCCGGCTGGAGAAACTGAACGGTACCAAGGGAGATCCTGACTCCTTCAATGAGCTGGAGTCCATTCTTGTCCGGCAGGTCTATCGCCTCGCCTACTGGCGGAGAGCGGCGGATGAAGTGAACTACCGGCGGTTCTTCGACATCACCGATCTTGTGGGAGTGCGCGTCGAGAAAGACGAGGTATTTCTCAGTCAGCATGAGCGGATCTTTCAGCTGGTCGAAGCGGGCCACGTCACCGGACTTCGTATCGACCACATCGACGGTCTCTACGACCCCGTGGATTACCTTCGTAAACTCCAGCTCAGCGTCGCACCCGGCTGGAACGGAGATGCGCACGACCTGGACTTCTCCGTGGTCGTGGAGAAGATCCTGGCCCAGGACGAAAATTTGCCCGACGACTTCGCCACCGACGGAACCAGCGGCTACGACTTCCTGAACGTTCTGAATAATCTCTTCATCGACCCCGAGGGCCTGAAGCGGCTCGATGGGACGTACCGCCGGTTCACCGGAATCGAACAGAGCTTCGAAGAACTTGCCTATGGCAACAAAGCAAAAATTCTAGGCGATCTCTTCTGGGGTGACGTCCGACGCCTCGGTGACGACCTGATCCGGCTGGCGTTGCAGGATCGCCACGCCCGCGATATCCGACCCAGGGAAGTCTCCGAGGCTTTGTTTGAGGTCACGTCCCGGATGCCGGTCTATCGCACCTACGTTCGAGACCGCGGCATTTCCGAGCAGGACCGCCGTTTTGTCGAACAGGCTTTGGAGCGGGCCTCGACGCAGAGCACCGCGCAAAGCGGTGCACTCGACTTTCTCCGCCGGGTTCTGCTGATGGAAATTCCCTTGAACCAGATTGCCCAGGAGCCTCAGTGGCTGGAGTTCGTCATGCGCTGGCAGCAGTTCACCGGACGGGTCATGGCCAAAGGTGTCGAAGACACCTCCTTCTATGTCTTCAACCGCCTGATCTCGATGAACGAAGTCGGCGGTGAGCCGGGCGTCGAGGTCGCCTTTGCGGATCGGGACTTTCACCGATTCAACTCAGATGCTGCCGAGCGCTGGCCGTACGGCCTGAACGCCACGTCCACGCATGACACCAAACGCAGTGAAGACGTGCGAGCCCGAATCGATGCCCTTAGTGAATTCGCCTCCGAGTGGGAACAGGCCCTGGAACAGTGGTCGGAATTGAATCAAGCGTTCAAGGGAACAGTTCGAGGGGCAATGGCTCCCGATAGAAATGAAGAGATCATGCTCTATCAGAGTCTTCTCGGTGTGTGGCCGGACCGGGAGGAGAACGTGGCAACCCTTCCGGAGCGCGTGGAGCAGTACATCGTAAAAGCGCTCCGGGAAGCGAAGACGCACAGTAGCTGGCACTGGCCGGACGAGCAATATGAACAGGCGGTTATCGAATTCGCGAAGCGAATCATCACCGATCCTCATCCGCAGTTCCGGCAGAGTTTCAGCGAACTACATAGCCAACTCGCTCTCCTCGGAGCCAGCAATTCGCTGGGGCAGGTGGCGCTGAAGATCACCGCGCCGGGGATCCCGGACTTTTATCAGGGAAGCGAACTGTGGGACCTGAGTCTGGTCGATCCCGATAATCGCAGGCCCGTCGACTACGAGTTGCGCGAAAGGTTTGCTGAAGCGCTGCGTAGCGATGGCCGCGGCAGCCTCGAGCTTTCACGGCAGCTCTCGCAGGAATGGCAGGACGGAAGAATCAAGTTGTTTCTCACTCTGCGCGCATTGGCCTTCCGGCAGAATCACGCTGGCCTCTTCAACTCCGGCGAGTACCTGCCACTCAGCTGCGAGGGTCCGCGCAGCCGTCACCTCGTCGCTTTCTGCAGGCGGCACGGCGCCGCGTGGTCTGTGACCGTGGTACCGAGATGGATGCGAGGCTTGATCAGTCCACGGTCGCTGACAGCACCATCGCCGATATGGGAAGGCACGACGCTGCTCCTCCCGGGCCCGGCTCCCTCAGAATGGAAAAACATCTTCACCGGCGAGACCTGCGTGAAGGAAAGCACAGGGCTGGCTTTGGGCACTATCCTCGGGTCGTTTCCGATCGCGATTCTCGAAGGATCGTCATCCTCCGACGGCGCCCGGCCGAAGTAGCCAGCCGTGAGTATGCGTGTCATGTCGAGGGACCTCCGCATAGGTAACGACGGGCTTCTCACACGTGCGGGAGATCCCTCCTCGATTCGCTCGTTCGGGATGACATGTCGGTGGATTCGCGCGGGCCTTTCATTAGAAGCGTCGCCTGAAGACTGTCATCCTGAGCGCCGAGCGAAGGATCTCTTCTACCTTCCCGGTTGCTCAACAGGAGTGCCGAACATTGCAATCGGAATGTTCGGCCACTTCAGCACACTCGTTTCATCAGGAAATGCGCAAAGGGCCACATCAACCGGCGGCGGTGAGCACGATCGCTTCGAGGCCGATGTCGGCCGGCACACCACCCGATTTGCGCGCAAATTCCAGTTCCGCCAGATCGTCCAGTGCGTTCAGAAGCGTCTCCTGCGAATAGTTTCGGGCCGCTTCGAACTTCTTATGCAGAGCGAACGGATGCGGCTTCTGGCGCACGATCGAGTTCGACTTCAGATATTCGCCGAGAGGCTCGGCGAAAACATCGCGAAACCGGTTGTATGGAACGGATTTTCTCAAGTCGATCTTGTGTAATCGAGCGAAAGCCTGTACGCAGATCAGTTGCCGGATCTCGTCGGCCAGCGGAAAGAGAAAGCGTCCGTAGTGAAACTCGACCGAGGTTTTCGAGTCCTCACGACGGGCCTGAGCCACCAGGTCACGGAGCTTGGCGATCGCCTCCACGGGCTTCTTTTCCGAAAACAGAGAGGCGAACTCGTAGCGCACGCCGCCTGTGATGAGCTGCGTCTGTTCCACGACCATTGTCTGCGAGACGCGTCCACCCGGTCCGGCAAAGGTGGCCAGCCGCTCCGCCTCGGCAATGACCAGGCGCAGATCGGGGACTTCCTTCGAGAACTTGTCGGCCAGAACGCGGTCAATTCCCAGACGCTGCCGAAGCGTGGTCAGCGCCTGGACATCGAAGGTCACTTCCAGTTCGCGGGAAAGTGAGCGCACCGCTTCGTCCAGGGCGCGGGTGAAGTCCTCCCGCTCCAGATCGCAATGCACCACCGCGCCCACCCGCTGGATCAATGCCACGGTGGCGGAGTCCTCGGGGATTTCGCCTGACCGCAGCAGCAGCGTAGTTCCTGGCGCGCCGCCATGGGCTATGGTCTCGGCAAGAAGCGCCGCGTCGCCCTCACCCCGGGTCGGTTTTCTGCCTGAGGCGCGCGCCTGTTCCAGCATCTGCCCGAGCACACGCTCGGACTTCTTCGTTCCCAGCACCGCGGCGATGCTTTCATCACTCTCGTCGAGATCGGCGCCAATCAACCCCAGAAGGTGCATCAGTTTCGCTAGCGACGACGAACGCTTGCGGTCTGTTTTGGCGGAGGTCCAATCCGAAACAGCCTTGTCGTACAGCGAAGCGATTTCCTTTTTCGTGACGAAGGCGTTCACCTCCGGGACGACGATCAGCCGTCTTGCGGAAAACAGCGACATTGTTCGATAGGCATCAAGAATAGACCCGAGGTCGGTGGAATCGGAGAAGGCTTCGACGTCTGTGGAGGGATCCATAACGACGATGTGATTTCGAATCGAGGTGAATGCCTGCTCGGTCAGATACTCGTTATCACCTCCGACGAGAATCACTCGCGGAACTGTTCCACTGCCCAGGGCTGCCAGCAGCTCGGACGGCTTCATTGCCAATCACCATTCAGCATCAGCATCGAACAATATCCCAGAAATAAAAAAGGCGACCCCAGGCCGCCCTTTCCAACAATCTTCGTGCTCAGGTCCTTACAGCAGACCCTGCTCCTCGAGTTCCTGGCAATCGAGGCAGTAGCGCGTCCAGGGAACCGCTTTCAGTCGTTTCTCATTGATGCTCTGACCACAGTTCGTGCACTGCCCGTAAGTGTTGTTTTCCAGACGTCGAAGCGCGTCCTCGACGAGCATGAGGGTTTCGCGCTCCACATCCGAAAGCGAGAAGTTCAGCTCCTTGGAGTAGGAGCTGGCTGCTTTGTCGGCGAGATCCTGAATGCCGTCATCCTGCTGCTCGGAGCCAGCAGCCACATCACGACGGTAGGAATCGAGAAGCTCCTGACGCTTGGCCACGAGTGACTCGCGGTTCTGTTCAAACTGGTTCGGTTTCAGTTTCGCTCTTGCCATCCGACCCCGCTCTCCTTATTTGTGATAGCGAATGTTTCGCATGATCGTGCATGCCCGGTAAATCTGTTCGAGAAGCACCACTCTGGCGATCTGATGAGGCAACGTCATCGCCGACAACGACAAGATACGGTCGGCGCGTTTCCGAACAGAGTCGCTCAGCCCGAGGTCGCCACCCATCAGAAACGAAAGCCCATGCGGGTTACGACTGACGACCTCGCCCAGCCACGTCGCAAATTCCAAAGAACCCATCGCTTTTCCCCGCTCATCCAGTACAACGACCTGGCCCTGCGCAGGGATCGCCTCCAGCAACCTCGCCGATTCGGCGTGGATGATAGAGGTCTCGTTCGCCTTCTGTCTACCCTTCTCCGGAGCGAGCTCCGTGATTTCGATTGGAAAGAAGTGCTCGATCCGCGATCGGTACCGTTCGATCGCTCCCCGGAATTCGGTGTCAGCATTGGAACCGATCCAAAAGATTCTAAATTTCATGGCGAAAGGGGTCCCGGAGAGGACCGGAAGACGGGGGAGTTTAGTACGGAAAGGCGGTCATCAAGAGCAGGAAACGGCGCAGGCGCCGCCGTCTGGAGAATGACACGACTTCCACGGCGTGTCATCCTGAAGCGTCGAGCGAAGGATCTCCTCTACCTTCCCGGTTGCCACGCACCGAAGGGCACGATTCTCGTCGAAGAGATCCTTCGGTCGCTTCGCTCCCTCAAGGATGCCAAGTTCTCCTCGCCCCGTAGATACGCAGGGCGTGTCATCCTGAAGCGTCGAGCGAAGGATCTCTTCTACCTTCCCGGTTGCAACGCGAGGAAGTCCGCGATTCTCGTCGAAGAGATCCTTCGGTCGCTTCGCTCCCTCAAGGATGCCAAGTTCTCCTCGCCCCGTAGATACGCAGGGCCTGTCATCCTGAAGCGTCGAGCGAAGGATCTCTTCTACCTTCCCGGTTGCAGCGCACCGAAGGCCGCGATTCTCGTTGAAGAGATCCTTCGGTCGCTTCGCTTCCTCGAGGATGACAAGTTCTCCTCGCCCGTAGATACGCCGGGCGTGTCATCCTGAAGCGTCGAGCGAAGGGTCTCTTCTGCCTTCCCACTGACTCTAATCCAGGCCGTATTTCTTTCTCTTCTCCAGAAGCGTTTTCCGATTGATGCCCAGGATGGCAGCCGCTTTCGAAAATCTGTTGCGCGTCTGGCGAAGCACCTCCTCGACATAGCGCCTCTCCAACTGATCGAGAGTCCACGCCTCCGCACCAGCTCTCTCGATGAGCTCACGCGGGCCCGGCCACGCCTCCGGAGCCAGAGCATCCGTCGTAATCGTTTCCCCTTCGGCCAGAACCACGGCGCGCTCGATGACGTTTCGCAGCTGACGAAGATTCCCCGGCCAGGAGTACTCGCGGAGAGCCTTCATCGCCGCCGGATCGATGGCGTGAACGTTGCGGTTCACGCGGCTCGATTCATCGCCAAGGTACTCCTGGGCCAGAAGCGGAATGTCTTCACGTCGATCGCGAAGTGGGGGCAGGAGAACGGAGACGACGTTCAACCGGTAGTAGAGGTCGCGACGAAACCGTCCGAGTTCCATGGCCTCATCGAGCAGAACGTTCGACGACGAAAGAAGCCGCGACTCCAGCCTGAGGACCTGGTTTCCGCCGAGTCTCGAGAACTGTTTTTCCTGGACGACGCGCAACAGCTTGGCCTGAAGCTCCGGACTGACCGAGGCCACTTCGTCGAGATAAAGCGTTCCCCGTTGCGCCATCTCGATTCGACCCTGCTTGCGGGCAGTGGCCCCGGTAAAAGCCCCCTTCTCGTATCCGAAAAGTTCGCTCTCGAAAATGTCCGGTGGGATGCTGGCGCAGTCAACACTGACAAAGGGCGCCGTCTGGCGATTACCACAGAGATGGATCGATTCGGCCAGATAATTTTTCCCGACGCCGGACTCTCCGAGAATCATGACGTTGACATCGTGCGTGAGCACTTTCTCGACAGTATCGAGAACAACGCGCATCCCGGCGCTCCGAGTGGGAAAGAGTTTTCGGAGCTTGCGACCCGCCGCGGAGGCCATCAGTACTCACCCCGGTTACGGGCGCTCATTCCCCTGCGCCACGGAAGGTTCGCCGCTGAACTCGCCGATCAGGTTCGGAGCATCACCCCAGAGTCGCTCCAGGGCGTAGAACCTGCGGCATTCCTCGGTAAAGACATGCACAATGAAGTCGCCGTAGTCGACCAGAATCCAGCGACCCGGGTTCTGCCCCTCGATGAAAATCGGTTTGACTTGATCGGAGGTCCGCAGCCGCTCCTCCACCGCATCGGCGATGGCTTGTGTCTGGCGCTCGGTCGTTCCCGAACAGATGATGAAGTAATCGGCTATGGATGTCAGCGCGGCGACGTAAAGAACGTCCACCTCGGTCCCTTTTCTATCCAACACTGCCTCTACCGCGTGCTGCACCCGTTCCCGAACTACATCCATCAGCAATCCACCTCCGTACGATACAGGCCATGGGCAAGAACGTACCGGGCAACCCGCGGATCGAGAAGATCGCCGGAGTCCAGACCCCTGGCGATTCTGCTGCGAACCTCGGTTGAAGACACTTTCATTGTCTCATTCGACGCGAATACGAGCGCGCCACGTCTTAACCGCGCTTCCGGAGCCACCACCAGCCCGGACAGCACTTCCGGTACCTCAGGGCGCGCGTCGGAACGCGAGAGCACGACGAAATTCGCCAGCTCAAAAAGCCGCTCCCAGTTCTTCCACGCCGGAAGCGCCGCTACGTTGTCATCTCCGATGATCCAGTCGATTACTGCATCGGGAAACTCGCGCCGGAACAGCGACAGCGTATCCACGGTGAACGAGATTTCCTCTCGTTCAAGCTCCACGATCGAAACATTCATCCTGGAATCCGATTCCGTCCCGAGAACGGTCATGGCGTAGCGGTGAAATGCCGAGCTCTGATGCAGTCCCACCTTGAAGGGCTGCTGGAAGACAGGGATGTACGTGACGCGATCCCAGCCCATGGCATCCCAGCTGTCCAGCACCGGCCGGGTGTGTCCGAGGTGGAAAGGATCGAACGTTCCGCCGCAAAGACCGATCCGCAAATGATCACTCAACGACCGCTGCCTCCGCAGACGTAAGACGCTCTTCCTTGACGACAGTACCAAGACGGCGGACGAGCTCCGTGACGTTCAGCCCTGTCACTGCTGAGATTTCGAGATACTCGAAGCCGCGGTCGCTGGCGTACTTCCGCAGATCCTCAGAGGCATCGGGGAATGCGGAGTCGAGTTTCGATCCGCAGATCAGCCGTGTCTTGGTAGCGAGGATTTCCGAGTAGAGACCAAGTTCGCGCTCGATCACCTCGGCGTCCGTCGAAGGGTTTGCGCCCTTCGAAAGATCGACGAGATGGACCAGCACCGCGCATCGTTCGACATGACGGAGGAACCGGTCGCCGAGGCCGTGGCCTTCGTGTGCTCCTTCGATCAGACCGGGAATGTCGGCAACGACAAAGGTTTCGTCGTCATGCACACTGACCACTCCCAGGTTCGGGACGAGCGTTGTAAACGGATAGTCCGCGATCTTCGGCTTGGCGGCACTGATCACGGAGATGAGCGTGGACTTTCCCGCATTGGGAAGTCCAACCAGTCCGACATCGGCGATCAACTTCAGTTCGACCTGAAG
Organism: Acidobacteriota bacterium; assembly: GCA_039931435.1. Classification (GTDB taxonomy): domain Bacteria; phylum Acidobacteriota; class Thermoanaerobaculia; order Gp7-AA8; family Gp7-AA8; genus JBDTRY01. The sequence goes on from JBDTRY010000068.1 coordinate 15,805, forward strand.
TTGCCGTTCCTGCCCTTCTTCTCCGGGCTGAGCGAAGCGTGGAGACTGACGGGTTGCCGTGGCGAA
>JBDTRY010000069.1:0-15803 GCA_039931435.1 Acidobacteriota bacterium
TCCACTGGGGTCCCTCGCTCTCGCTCGGGATGACGGCGCTCATAGTTTCTTCACTGCCGACCAACGAACTGTCCCACCACATTCAGTTCCTTTCCCTTGCTCCGCCTCACTCGCCGCTCATACACTACGGGCCATGTACAAGATCACCGAAGTGTTCGCCCGGGAGATCTTCGATTCCCGCGGAAATCCCACCATCGAAGTCGATGTCCTCCTCGACTCCGGCGCCCTCGGACGCGCCGCCGTTCCCTCCGGCGCCTCCACCGGCACCCGGGAAGCGCTGGAATTGCGCGACGGCGACAAGAATCGTCTCTCCGGCAAAGGAGTGCTCAAGGCCGTGGCCCATGTCAACGAAGAGATCGCCGAGGAAATCGAGGGCATGGACGCACGCGAGCAGTCCATGATCGACCTGGTCATGAATGAGCTCGACGGCACAACGAACAAGGCCAAGCTCGGTGCCAACGCCATCCTCGGCGTTTCCCTGGCTGTAGCACGCGCCGCAGCCGAGGCTTCCAGCCTTCCCCTCTTTCTCTACCTGGGCGGCGTCGGCGCACGGACCCTGCCCGTACCCATGATGAACGTGATCAACGGCGGAGCCCACGCCGACAACAATCTCGACATCCAGGAATTCATGATCGTTCCGGCTGGCTTCGATTCGTTCTCGGAGGCGCTGCGGGCGGGCGTGGAGATCTTTCACACACTACGCAACATCCTCCACGATCGGAAGCTGGCCACGTCCGTCGGTGACGAAGGTGGTTTCGCCCCGAACCTCACGTCCAACGGCGAGGCTCTCGATCTCATCGTCACTGCCATCGACAAAGCCGGATACAAGGCTGGGGAACAGATTTTCCTGGCCATCGACGCCGCCGCGTCCGAGTTCTACGAGAATTCAAAGTACGAGCTGGCCGGCGACAGGAGCTCGCTGAGCAGCCCGGAAATGATCGAGTACTACCAGCAACTGAGAAAGAAATATCCCATCATCTCCATCGAAGACGGAATGGCTGAAGGCGACTGGGACGGCTGGGAGGCGATGACCAGGGCCATGGGGGAGGGCACGCAGATCGTCGGCGACGACATCTTCGTCACGAACCCCGAGATTTTCGCCAGAGGAATCTCACGGGGAATCGCCAACGCCATTCTGGTGAAGGTCAATCAGATCGGCACGCTCACCGAAACGTTCGAAGCGATCGAGATGGCCCGGCGTGCCGGTTACCGGGCCGTGATCTCGCACCGTTCCGGGGAAACGGAAGACTCGACCATCGCCGATCTGGCCGTGGCCAGCAACGCCGGACAGATCAAGACCGGTTCCGCCTCACGGAGTGACCGCATGGCCAAATACAACCAGTTGCTGCGCATTGAAGAAGAGCTGGGCGACGCGGCCCTGTTCGCGGGCAAGGCCATTTACAAATCGCTGTGAGAGTCACCGGCCAGGGCCGCAACAAGAAGTCTGGCGATTTCGGAGTAGGCCCCGCCGAAGTGATGCCCGCCATGCAAACGGATCACCGTCGCCGAGCCTGCCGGAAGCCGGGAACAGAGGCTCTCCTCTTCCTCTGATCCGTAGATGCACGTTACGCCCACCCCGGTCAGACGGAGCATTTCAGGAATGAGCTCGTAATTCTGAACCTGGATCTCATGCATCTGCCACCAGTGATGCGAATGGAGTTGCGCAGTCACCGCCGGATTGAGAAGGCCGATTCGCGAGACTCGTGCGCGCGTCGCGGGCGAGAGCCGGTTCACAATGAGGGGAAGGGCATCCGCTCCACGCGAGTATCCAACAAGCAGAACCCGCTTCTTTCCGAGCGCGCGCAGGGAATGATCGATGAGAGCCTCCATGTCGCAGGCTGTCTCTGCCGGGCTGCGGGGGTTCGAGAAATATACATTCGAGAGGAATCCCACCACCGGCAGGCCCGCCGCATTCAGCCCGTCGGATATTCGCTGATCGATTCTCCGCCACCCTCCGTCGCCGGAGAGGAAGATCACCAGGTTGTCCGAGTTGCCGGTCGCTGACCGTTCGACCAGGGGAAGGCCGGAAAGCGGTTGCTGCCGGCAGCTCCCCGGGTCCACTTCTCCGGCGGCCGCGATCGACGGCACGGACATGGTGTCCCGGCCCGAGCATTGAAGCATCGCCGCGGCAATGAGCAGTGCTGCAGCAAAACGCGATCGCTTCATTGCGCCGCTCGCGCATCCGAACGGATGGAATCTGCAAGAAAGGTGTAGTCGCCGCCGAAATGATGCTTGCCCCTCAGCTCGATCTTCTTCACCAGCCGGTCATCGACAACTTTGCAGAGGCTGTCTTTTTCCTCGATGCCGAAAAAGCAGTCCATGCGCCGCCCGCGAAGTTTCTCGAGCTCGGGGGCGATGGGCATTCCCGATCCGGAATCGCTCAACCAGTCGCTGACATGAAACTCGAACTGGACCCTGGTACCGGGACCGAGCAGGGCAATCAGCCTGACTCGCGCCAGGAGATCCGGAGGAAGGCGGGTGATGAGGAACGGCAGAACGTCCGCTCCGCGGGAGTAGCCGACGAGGATGATTCGCTCGCTGCCCCAGGATTGCAGATAGTAACGGAGCAGCCGCTCCAGGTCGTGCGAAGCACCATCGGGCGTCCGCGCTTTCCAGAAGTATTGCAGTGAGTTCACACCCACCACCGCCATGCCCTTCGAGGCAAGAGATGTTGCGATGGAGCGGTCGATCGTTGCCCAGCCGCCGTCTCCCGAATAGAGAATCACAAGATCTCCGGTCGACGACGAAGTCGCAGGTAACTCCACGAGTGGCAGATCCAGCGGGGCGCTCTGTGCGTGCACCGTGCCCTGCAGGCTGGAGGAGGAGAGCAGAAACGCCATCAATGCAGTCAGCGCCCAGCTCACTTCGAGACCACCCCCTTCAGATTTCCGGAGATCAGCGAGGCCACGTTGGCCAGCACCCGTGGCAGAGCGAGCCCCCGTGGGGCGGCGATATAAACTGGCTGCCAGACCGGGTCGAACTTTTCCTTATAGGTTCGCAGGCCCTGGAAGTTGTAGAAATATTCGCCGTGGTGAAAGGCCAGTGCCGCCAGGCGGTTCCAGACCGGACCGAGAGACCTTCGCTCCAGTCCCGACAGCGGAGCCATTCCGAGGTTGAACCAGGCATAACCCTGGTCCCGCCCCCACTGGATCAATTCCAGGAACAGAAAGTCCATGACCCCGGGGGGCGCATCATTCCTGTGCCGCATCAGATCGATGGACAACTCTACCTTTTCCGCGCCGAGCCAGACATTTGCGAAGGCGATGATTTCTCCGTCCCTGCGGATTACGGCAGCCGGAAACCAGCGCAGATACTCCTCGTCGAAATATCCGAGGGAAAAGCGCTTCTCGCGCGTGTTCTTCTGGGCCAGCCACTCGTCAGAAATCCGCCGGAAGACAGGGAGCAGGGGCTCGAGTTCCTCGCGGGGAATGATGGTGAAGGAAAGTCCTTCGGCCTCCAGCTTCCGATGAGACTTACGCAGCGTCTTCCTGCTTCCGCCATCGAGAGTAAAGGATGCCAGGGGGATTCTGCCTTCCTCCCCCACCTTCAGAAACGACAACCCCAGTTCGATATAGAGGGGAAGGTTTCCCGCTCCGATCTCGTAAAAGACCGTGTAGCCGACATGGCGGTCGCTCATTTCCCTCAACTTCCACGCCAGCTCGGCCTGATCTGCCGGCGGACCCACCGGATCTCCCATCGAAACCCAGGTCCTGCCCTCGATGTCGAACATCAGGAATCCATTACCGCTTGCACTGAAGAGCAACGGCTTGTCTCCGAGAAGGGCGAGGTTCGCCGTCGTTGTCCGCGACCGTTCCACGATGGAACGGGCTTTCAGCAGGTCCTCCTCGGTGGGAAGGGCCGGTTCGGGAATGGCCGGTTGAAGGAGTTTGGCCACGGAGAACCACAGCGCCACGGCCAGTGCTCCGACGCTGGCACGCACAAAACGGGGCGCATTCCCGAAAAGGCTGAAGTGCCACCAGAGGTCAGCCGAGTAGCCCACGTGCTTGTAGGAGAAGAAGCCGAGCAGAATCGACGACGAAACTACAAGAACGATCGCCAGCGTCCATCCTGGGGTGAACGGCTCGTTCACCAGCGATGCCTTGCGGTAGAAATGGCGGTGACAAGGCAGGATCGCGGCCAGCATCACGGCGAGGACAATCGCTTCCTCGTAGTCCAGACCCTTAAAAAGCGACAAGACGATTCCGCCGGCGAGAAGAATGATGGAAAGAACGTAAGCAGCATCGAGCCTGCGCTGCAGACCGCGGGAGAGGATGAGCAGGCCTACTCCGGCTACGCTTCCGAGAAAATGCGAGACCTCGACGATCGAGAGCGGTACCAGATCATCCAGCCAGTTCAGCCGTCCCCGCACTCCCGGTGTCGCTCCCGAAAACAGGAGAATGGCACCGCCCGCAAAAATGGTGATCGAGAGAATCTGGGGGACGACGATCGGAAAGGAAACGGCCAGGAACCGTCCTGCACGCTGAAGTCCCTCGCGACGTCGGGCCAGTTCGTAGAAGCCGAGGAGGAGCGACGCCAGCAGCAGCGGAAGCAGATAGTAAATGGCGCGGTACACGACAATCGAGGCAAGAAGTACCGGAGTACTCACGGTCCCCGAGAGGAGCAGCAGAATTACAGCTTCGAACACGCCGACGCCGCCCGGAAGATTACTGACCAGACCCGCAACCTGAGCGAGTAGAAACACGGTTACGAACCTGGGGAAGCTCACGCTTACCGAAAAAGGCAGCACCGCGTACAGCACTCCGGCGGCAATGACCCAGTCCAGAGGGGCCAGACAAACCTGGGCCAGCACGATCTTCGGCGAGGGCATGGGGAAATCCCAGGAACCGATACGCAACGGCCGGCGCCGCATCGTCACGACGCTCAGGTAGAGGATCGGATAGACAAGCAGCACGAGACCAAAGATCCTGGCCGTATGGAACGGAAGGCCCGCCATTCTGGGGATCGGCAGCGGTTCGAGAATGAAACTTACTCCACTGACGAGACTCATGCCCAGCCAGAACGTGACCACGGTGAATCCGATCAGCCGCGCCACCTGAAGGGCGGACAGTCCCCAGGAGGAGTAGAGCCGGTAGCGAAGCGAACTACCAACCAGCCCTGACAGTCCCATATTGTTGTTGAAGGCATAGTTGACGAAGGAGGCCAGCCCGAGCCGCTGGTAGGACAACCTGCTGCCGACATAGCGAATGGCCAGGAAGTCGTATCCGGTGAGTACGAAGTAACTCAGGAAAGTGAGAAGGATGGCCTTAACGATGTTTCCGGAGGGAAGACTCTCGAGAGCGCGAAGAATCTGGTGATAGTTGTAGGCCTCGAGTTTCCGGTAAAGGATCCAGGCAGAGATCCCGAATAGAATGGTGGCGAGGAGCGGGCCGAGGACGGACAGACGTTTTCCGATCGCACCCTGGAACCCCTCCGGAGAGGATCCCGCGACCCGTAGTAATGCCGGCTCTGGAACAATCTCACTCACGTTGGCAATTGTCCGTGATGCAAGATGACACGGTCATGAATATTCGCAAAGCTCAGGCGAGGGCTCATCCATGCGCGCGCTGATTCTCGAGGATGACGAACGGCTTCGAGGAAGCCTGAGCCGTGCCCTGACGCGAACCGGACTGGCCTGCGATGAGGCAGCGACGATCGCAGAGGCAGAGGAATTGCTCGACCTGCATTCCTACGACCTGCTTCTGCTCGACCGGCGTGTATCGGATGGCGACGGTCTCTCGCTCTGCACTCGAGCGCGCCGTAATGGCTTTGCCAACTCCATCCTGATGGTCACGGCCATGGACGACTCCCACTCCACCGTCGAGGGCCTGGCCGAGGGAGCCGACGACTACATTGGCAAGCCCTTCGATCTGGATGTGCTCGAAGCGCGGGTGAAGGCTCTCATGCGCCGGAACGAAAGGCGTCCGACCACGGAACTGGTGGTGGGCGATCTCGTTCTCAATCCCTGGAAACGTTCCGTTCTCTGCAACGGATCAGCGCTACCACTCACGGCGCGGGAGTTTCGCATTCTGGAGACGATGATGCGCGCGCCGGACGCCATCATCTCGCGCGAGGATCTTCTCGAGCACGCCTGGGGCGAGCGCGAAGAGCCGATGAGCAACACGGTGGATGTTCTCATCGGGCGCCTGCGTAAGAAGATCGATGTCGCGGGATCCTCCGCAAAAATCGAAACCGTCCGCGGAATGGGCTATCGCGTGCGCGCCTGACGGCCATGCTCCGCTTCCAGAAAGCCCAGACACGGATCGCCATACCCGGGGCGCTCGCCTCCATGGTTTTCCTGGCCCTTCTTGCGCTGCTGATGCGCACCACGATTCGCAGCCTGACGTTCGCGGAAATAGACGAGGAGCTGAGAACTCTTTCCACCGCGATCGGATCCGACCTGGAGTTGCAGGGAATCGAGCAACTGGACCACAGCGCCCTTCGCGCCGGGATGGAGTCCAACCTTCTGGAGTTCCGCCTCGAGAATCACTCCGCAATTCTCTTCAGCGGCGCGCGCCTGATCGCAAAGAGCGGCGACCTGGCAGTACTGCACTCGCCCGCCGCCCTCATCCATCTGCAGGGGCGCAACGAACTCCCGTTCACTGCAGTGGAACCATTCAGCGGCCGCGGCCGTCTGTCCCGCTTCCGCGTCCTTCACCTGGGCGGAAAGGCAGACGGCACCTCTCTGGTCATCTTCCGATCAATCGGCAGTACGGAACGTGCCCTGGAACGGCTCGACGCGGGCCTCGTGGGTTTCGTGATTCTCAGTTTCCTGGGCACTGCTGCCATCCTGGCGCTGGCCGTTCAGCGGGCGTTGCGCCCCGTCGAAGAAGTCACACGGGTCGCCGAAAAAGTGGAGGCCACGGATCTATCCGGACGCATCACCGGTGTGGTAGGTGGCGGGATCGAGTTCCAGCGCCTGGCCGCCGTGATCAACTCCTTGTTCGATCGGCTGCAGCAGGCATTCGAATCGCAACAACGTCTGATCGCCGACGCAGCACATGAATTGAAAACACCAACCGCCGTCATCGTCGCTGAAGCCCAGGAAGCCATGCGGCCGGAAACCCCGGAGCCGGTCCGCCAGGAACTGATCGAAAGCATCAATCGCGCCGCGCGCTCCATGGCCCGGGAGGTCGACGATCTGCTTACGCTGGCAAGGGGTGAGACGGCTCAGGGGCGAGCAACGGGTCTGGACCTGGCCGACGTTGCCCAGGAGGCGATGTCGAGTGCCCAACCGCTGGCGGACCGCCGGGCGGTGTCCCTGACGCTGGCCGGTTCCGGCGAAGCGCCGGTCCGCGGTGACGAATCGATGGTCCTGCGCATGGCAACAAACGTCCTTTCAAACGCCATCCTCTATTCGAGCCCGGGCGGCGATGTCGAAATTCGAACCGGCAACAGCCAGGGCATGAGCTGGATCGAAATCTCGGACCGGGGGCCGGGCCTCTCCCAGTCCGACAGCGCCGCGATCTTCGGACGATTCGTCAGGCTTCCCTTCGCCCGCGAAAGAAACCCGGAGGGCTCAGGTCTTGGCCTGGCCATCGTCGATCAGGTCGTTCGCTCCCATCACGGCCAGATTGTCATCAGCCCGCGTTCCGGAGGAGGTTCGGTGTTTCGAATCGCTTTTCCGGAATCTCTCCCCACGGCAGGAGCCGAAGCCGGAGGCCTCGGCCGTACATAGGAAGGAGCAGTTACGTCACTGCTTTCGAGTCGGAGGTGGAGAGGGACGTGGAGCGGGGGGAGTTGCGGGGACGATTGCGATGGAAGTGGCGGTAGATTTTCCCTTCACTTCCATCCAGCGAATCTGGACGTGAGCGGACGGCGCCAGTGTGCCGCCGCTGATTCTCGTAGCGCCGGTCAGGTGAAGCGTAACGGAGGCACCCGAGTGCGGTCGCACAATGAACGTTTTTGCCGTCTGATTCACAGAGATGACAACTCCGGCCAGCGAGTTGCCGTGAACGATCGCGGGCGCAGGGGATGGGGAAGCAGCAGACGCAACCTGCGTAAATGAGGCTACGCAAGCCAGGGCGGTGAGAATGGGCTGACGGATGGTGAGCATTCTGGCGTCTCTCGGGCGACGATAGTGGCCAATGAATGAATTGATCATGAACGAGCGTTTATCGGGAACAAGCGGTGGGCCGCGCAGCCGCGTCGCGCGAACGCTGAATGGAACATCGTGAATCCGACTGCACTCCTCCTCATGCTCTGTCTGTCGACCACGGCTGATTCAATTTCTCAGGCGACGGTGGTTTCCCAGCCCCTTTCGACCATCGACATTCCGGTCGTGATTTCTCTTGCTCCGCTGGCCCGCGCGATCGAGAGCCAGGTTCCAAAAGGCGTAAATCACCTCGAAGAGTTCGAGCGGGATCCTTCGGGATCGTACGGCGCGCGATATTCCGTGGAGCGGGGAACACTCGCGGTGAAAATGCGCGGTCCGATTCTGACGGTAACCACACCCATCCAATACGGTTTCGAAGCCTGTCGGCGCACCCGTAAAGGTCTTGTCACCGGAGAGTTCACCATGTGGCCATGCGTCAGTTGCGGGCTGGGCGACGAAGTCCGCCGCCAGGTGCAACTGTCGTTGCGATCGCAGGTATCCGTCCGGCCTGACTGGCGAGTTGTCACGAAGACCAGCGCCACCACGCCGGTTTTCAGGAACCGATGCGATGTCACGGCATTCAAGGTGGACGTCACCGACTGGAAGATCGCACCATGGATCGAGCAGCAACTCGCGTCCCTGGCCAGGTCTGTGGACCGGAACGTGCCGAGAATGTCCGAGCTCCGGAAGACTGCTGCCTCGATCTGGATCGAGCTGCAGAAACCTGTCGCACTCTCACCTCGGGTTTGGCTCATCCTCCAGCCGCAGGAGGTTCATCTCACGCCTCCCGACGGGCAGGGTGGATTCTTCGCGATGACGATCGGTGTGCGCGCACGTCCGCTGGTCATCGCCGGCGACCAACCGCGTCTGTCTCCCATGCCGTTGCCCAACGCCGGGGCGGTACTGTCACCAGCGTCCGCGGGTCTCTCCATCCCATTCGAGGTGGTGCTTCCCTTCCAGGAAGCGTCAGCCATGCTGGCGAGCGAGCTTGTAGGTACGAAGCGGATAGGCGATCGGGAAATCACGATCAACAGCGTGAAGTTGAGCGAAGGCACCGAGGGCAGTGTGCGGTTGAGGCTGGCGGTCCGGTTCAAGCAAGCACTTCTTCGCACCTTCACCGGCGAGGTCGAATTGCGAGGAACCCCTTTCTATAACGCAGCCACCGGTGAGCTGGAGCTGAAGGACCTCGATTACACACTGGATCCGAAAGCGCGCCGGGCACTGTTCCGGGTCTCCGATGCCCTCTACCACGATGTCCTTCGCACGCAACTTGCCCGATCGGCAAAGTGGCCCGTCAAAGCACGTCTGGATGGACTGGCAGCAGAGATCGGGCGCTCTCTGCACAGGCCACTCGGCAATGGTGCACGATTGGCTGGCAACCTCACAGGCATTACGCCTCAAGGGGTTACTGTGACGCCCGACGGAATCGCGGCCGGCGCCATCGCCTACGGCAACGCTGTCATCGTGGTCACCGACTGGACGCGGTGAATGCCGCATGCGATAGAGTTGGCGATGTCTCAGTCGCGAACTGCCGGGCCACAGGAGACCTGCCATGAATTCGTCCTGTTCTCATCTCGATAGGATCACCGAAGTCACGCCCAGCGCCAGAGGTTGCGAGGAATGCCTGAAAATCGGAGCGCGATGGGTCCACCTGCGTCTCTGTCTGCAGTGCGGACACGTGGGATGTTGCGACTCGTCGCCGAACCGGCACGCCACGAAGCATTTCCGCTCCACCGCTCACCCCATCGTTCAATCATTCGAGCCCGGCGAGGACTGGCGGTGGTGCTACGTGGACGAAATGGAAATGTGAAAGCCGGGAGCGGTCCTCAAGAGGAAGCCCGATTCGCAGTACAGGCGGACACCGTGTTGAAACCCCGGCCTACGTTTGTCACGCCAGTCTCCGCCGGGATAGGCTGATGACCATGCACACCGTCGTCTTTCCCTCGCTTCTCCTTCTCGCTCTTGCCGGGAACGTCCCCGGTCCACCAGCTGACCAGTACAGCGATCTGGCCAGGCAGTTCGCCGCGGACGTCAACGTGCTCGCCTCCGATGCCACCGAAGGACGGGGGATCGGCTCGAAGGGTATCGAGATCGCCGCGAAGTTCATCGAAGGCGAACTGAGGGCTCTTAAGCTGACACCGACATTCGCCGGAAGCTATCGCCAGTCCTTCCCCATCAAAACGGGCGTGGTCATGAAGAGCGGCAACGACCTAAGCGGAGTGGCAGCGGGTGACTGGACACCGCTGGGATTCTCCAGCTCCGGCCACTTCAAGGGAAATCTTGTCTTCGCCGGCTACGGAATCGACGCACCATCCATCGGCTACAACGATTACTCCAACCTCGACGTGAAAGGCAGCGTCGTACTGATGCTGCGCTACGAGCCACAGGAAAGGGACGAGGCATCGCCGTTCGACGGGCGCCGTCCCAGTCGCTGGTCCTCGTTGCGATACAAGGTATTGCAGGCGCGTGAGCGTGGCGCCGTCGCGGTGATCTTCGTCACCGGCCCGCTGCAGGACGAGGACAAAGACAAGCTCCCCGTGCTTCGCAACGACGGGCCGGAAAGTCCCGCCGGCATTCCGGTCCTGCAGATCAAACGATCCGTCGCCGAGCGATGGCTTCACCCGCTGGGCATTGATCTCCTGGCATTTCAAAACGCCGTGGATCGCGACCTCACACCCCGAAGCAAATCCTCGCCCGCGGTTCGGCTGGCAGGAAACATCGCCCTGGACGAAAGCTACGTCCAGAGCTCGAATCTGGCAGGAATCATTCCGGGCAAAGGCACTCTCGCCAACGAGGTCGTTGTCGTCGGCGCTCACTACGACCACCTCGGTTACGGCGGCGAGCATTCCATGAAACCAAACGTTCATGCCATTCACAACGGGGCCGACGACAACGCCTCGGGTACAGCAGCAGTTCTGCTTGCCGCGAAGCGTGTTCAGGATCTCCTGGCCGCATCCGGGAATCATCGCACCGTGCTCTTCGTGCTCTTCTCCGGAGAAGAGGTCGGTCTGGCAGGCTCGTCGTATCTGGTGGCCCATAGCCCACTGCCCATCGAGCACATGGTGGCCATGATCAATCTGGATATGGTCGGTGATCTCCGCGACGATCAGCTCGCTGCGCTCGGAGCCGATTCCGCGCCGGAGTGGGCGCCGCTCGTGCAGCGGCTCGCACATGACGTAGGGATCAAGGCGAACACCCGAGGCGACGGATACGGTCCATCCGATCAGACCAGCTTCTATGCGAAGCACATCCCCGTCATCCATCTCTTCACCGGAACGCATGAGCGCTATCACACTCCCGAAGACGACCCGGATACGCTGAACAATGCCGGCGCTGCCAGAGTTGCGGAGCTCACCGCGCGCCTGGCCGCCACAGTGGCCAGCGGAGAGGTCACTCCTGTTTACGCCCGGGCCAGCTCCGTGCCGGCGATGGAAGGTGACAGCCGGGGCTACGGCGCCTATCTGGGAACGGTTCCCGACTATCGGGCCATGGAGGCGGAAAGCGGCGGCGTACTGCTATCCGATGTGCGACCCGGTGGACCAGCGGACCGGGCCGGAATTCGGGGCGGCGACCGCATCGTCAAAATGGCCGGCACAAGAATCGAGAATCTTTACGATATGAGCTTCGCCCTGCAGGATCACAAGCCGGGCGAGACGATCGATGTGGACGTGGTCAGAAATGAAACGACCATCACCTTGCGGGCCACGCTCGGCAGCCGGTCGCAACGAAGCGAGCCGGCCGATCCAAAGTCCGCTCCGGCGCATGGAACGGGTCCTCAGCCCCCTCCCCACCCTGCCGGTCCGGTGGCAACGATCACAGTTGCCACGCCTGTGGCAGAAACCGAAAAAGCTGCCACGTTCGTTCTTCCGGAGTTTTACCGCGGAAGACCCGGCAGCGACTTCAAAGTGGCTGCGGGAAAGCCGTTCCCCGGTACCTCCGAAGGGGAGAAGCATTTCAGCGACATCCGCCAGTTGACGTTCGGTGGTGAGAATGCCGAAGCCTACTTCAGTCCTGACGGAAAAAGGTTGATTTATCAGGCCACGATCAAGGGTGCGGGATGCGATCAGGAGTATGTAATCGACCTGGCGACCGGCGATACCACCAGGGTTTCCGACGGCAAGGGACGAACGACCTGCGGATACTTTGATTATCCGGAGAGCGATCGGATCGTTTACGCCTCGACGGAAGCGGGCGGGGATGCCTGCCCGGCTCCACCGGACCGGTCCCACGGGTACGTGTGGGCGGTCTACGATACGTACGACATTTACGAGGCCAGGCCCGACGGTTCGGCGAAGAAGAAACTGACCGACAGTCCAGGCTACGACGCCGAGGCCACGTGGTGCCATCGAGGCGGAAAGCTGGTCTTTACATCGGATCGTGATGGTGATCTGGATCTTTATGAGATGACCGAGGCGGGAGACATTCGCAGGCTGACGAATACGCCCGGATACGACGGAGGGGCGTTCTACAGTGCGGACTGTTCGCAGATCGTCTGGCGCGCCAGCCGCCCGAAAGGCGCGGCCCTGACCGAATATCGCGATCTCCTCAGCCGGAATCTCGTACATCCTACGGAGATGGAATTGTTCGTGATGGACGCCGACGGATCTCACCAGCGCCAGCTCACATCGAACGGCGCGGCGAATTTCTGTCCCTATTTTCACCCCGACGGACAGCGCATCATCTACAGCTCGAACGTCGGGGTCGATCCGCGCGAATTCGATCTCTGGATGATCGACAAGACCAGCGGCCGGACAGAGCGTATCTCCACCGCAGCGGGGTTTGATGGCTTTCCCATGTTCAGCCCGGACGGTTCCTTGATCGTCTGGGCCTCCAATCGCGCCGACGTGGCCTCGCACGAAACGAATCTGTTCATTGCGCGATGGGTACCGTGAGAGGAACGTGTGCCGGTTCGGGATCTCGAAATGAATCGCAATCGGCGTCGATCGCTTTCACCGGTCTTACGCCCGGTGCTACGTCTCTGTCGCCGGCTTACGCCGGCTCGGGTTTTCCGACGTGAATTTCAATCGGCTGAACATCTGCATTCAACATTCGTCATTCGTCATTCGTCATTCGTCATTCGTCATTCGTCATTCAACATACAGCATCCCGATGTCCGTCCCTTTCACGCAGTCTCACCGGATTGTGAATGTACGGCTCGGGAATGCCGGGATGTATTTGAGAATAGATCGACACTCTTACGCGCGAGCGCCAACTTCATTGCCTGCAATTGAAAGGACCCCATGAGACTGAAGGCCGCCATCCTTTTTTCGTTGTCCGTTCTCCTCTGTGGAGGAGCGTTTGCTGCCAAGCGTGCATTCACTATCGAGGATTTCTATCGCCTGAAGTCGCTGGCGGATCTGGCGATCTCGCCGGACGGCAAGCTTCTGGCCTTCACCGTGAAGACGACTGATCTGCCCCACGGAACGAATGCCTCACATATCTGGATGATGGATGCCGACGGCGCGAATCTGCGGCAGATCACCTTCAGCGACAAGAGCGAGGCCTCACCTGTGTTTTCACCTGATGGGCAGTGGCTGGCCTTCATCAGCGGACGGGACGGCTCCGACAATCTCTACCTGCTCCCCGTCCACGGCGGTGAAGCGAAGCAGGTGACGAAACTATCGACAGGCGTGGATGCTCCGGTCTGGTCGCAGGATGGTAAATGGATCGTCTTCAACTCCTCGGTGTACCCGGAATGCGGAGCGGATGAGGCCTGCAACAAGAAGATTGCCGACCGCTGGAGCAACGGCAAGCTCAAAGCGCACGTGGCCGACCAGCTCATGTTCCGGCACTGGACGGAATGGCGTGACGGCAAATCCACGCACACATTTCTCGTGAACACGGGCAGCGGTGAGACCCGCGATCTCACCCCCGGTGACAATGATGCCCCACCCTTCTCGCTGGGAGGTCCGCGCGCCTACGACATCTCACCGGACGGATCGGAGCTGGCCTTCGAATCAAAGTTGCACGCAACGGAAGCAACGACGACGAATAACGACATCTGGTTGCTTTCACTGAACAATGCCAGCGCCCGTCCCCGCAACATCACCTCCGCCGCCGAAGGCTTTGACGGCACTCCCCGCTACTCGCCCGACGGGCGGTACATCGCCTACCGCACCCAGAAGGAGGCCGCTTACGAGTCCGCGCTGTTTCAGTTGGCAATCTACGATCGCAAGAGCGGCAGTTCCCGTCTGGTTTCCGGAACATTCAACGACTGGATCGACGATTTCAAATGGAGCCGTGATTCCAAATCCATTCTGTTCTCCGCCTCCTACCATGGCCTTACCCCCATCTACCGACTGGAACTGAACGGCGGAGCAGTCACAAAGGTGGTGGAAGACAAGAGCATCGACGCCTACGCAATAGCACCGGACGAAAGCAGCGTCTATTACATTCGGCGCTCGGTTGGAGAGCCGTGGGAGATCTATCGCGCCTCTCTCTCACGCGGTCAGGCTGGCGGTGCCACGCAGTTGACGAAATTCAACGCCGCACTGGCCGCGGAAGTGGATATCCGCCCGGCTGAATCGATGTGGGTGGATGGCGCCGGCGGCGCCAAAGTGCAGGTATTCATCGTCAAGCCGCACGACTTCAATCCATCGAAAAAATACCCGCTCATCCTGAACGTGCACGGAGGTCCCCAGGGCAATTTCGCCGATTCCTTCCGGGGAGATTGGCAGATATATCCGGGAGCCGGATATGTCGTTGCCTTCGCCAACGGCCACGGCTCGACCGGCTACGGACAGGAATTCACCGCGGAGATCTCCGGCGACTGGGGTGGACAGAACTTCGAGGACCAGATGAAGGTCGTGGATGCCCTGGAGAAGCTGTCCTACGTAGACCGCGACCGCATCGGAGCCATGGGGTGGTCCTACGGCGGCTACATGATGAACTGGATGGAAGGCCACACGAATCGGTTCAAGGCCATCGCCTCCATGATGGGTCTGTACGACCTGCGCTCGTTTTTCGGGGCGACCGAGGAGTTGTGGTTCCCGCAGTGGGATCTGAAAGGACAGCCGTGGAATTCCGCTCTTTACGAGAAGTGGTCGCCGTCGAACTCAGTGATGAACTTCAAGACCCCGGCGCTGGTGATCACCGGTGAGAAAGATTTTCGCGTGCCCTACACGCAGTCGCTGCAGTTCTTCACCGCCTTGCAGACCATGAAGGTGCCCTCGGAGCTGGTCGTCCTTCCCGATTCCGGCCACTGGCCGAGCTGGTACGAGATGGCGTTGTATTACACGGCCCACCTGAACTGGTTTCACAAATATCTCGGAGGAGATGCAGCGCCCTGGTCAACCGAAGCGTTCGTACGGAACGCTGTGTTCGACGCGGCCAGCGGCGAGCGTATCGACCTGAAAGAGCAGGCAAAGGAAGCGCCGGCGAACAAGTCCGGGAAGCCTGACGCGAAGCCGAACGGATAGCGGATGTCCCGAACGACTCGCCTCTCAAGGCCTGTCATCCTGAAGCGTCGAGCGAAGGATCTCTGCTACCTTCCCGGTTGCCATCGCGATGAAGGGCACCATTCGTCCTTGACGAGATCCTTCGGTCGCTACGCTCCCTCAAGGATGACAAGTTCTCCACATCCCGTAAAACGGCGGGCGTTCCACTGGAGCGGGGAATGGCGCAGACTGGTGTCATTTGCAATGACACTGCTCTCACGGCGTGTCATCCTGAAGCGTCGAGCGAAGGATCTCTTCTACCGTCCCGGTTGCCA
>JBDTRY010000070.1:0-15575 GCA_039931435.1 Acidobacteriota bacterium
CGCGCCTGCGCGTTGGTGGCGCGCTGGCGTTCGCGGCGCTCATGTTCGCTTTCGGGCTGGCCTGGCTGGCTGAATGGGCAGGTTCAGCTGTAATCATCGGATCGTTTGCGGCCGGGCTCGTACTGGCGAAAACGGAGAAGGCGGCGGAGATTGAATCGAAGGTCTTCGATATCTCCCAGTTCTTCATCCCCATCTTCTTCGTCTCCGTGGGAGCGGCCATCGATCTGCGGGCTCTCAATCCCTTCGACCCGGCCACCCGCGGCTACTTCGGAATTGGATTGCTGCTCACTGTGGCGGCAATCCTGGGCAAGGTCGTTTCTGGATGGAGTGTGTTCGGCCAGCCGCTGCGGAAAGTGGTCATCGGGGTAGGAATGATTCCCCGAGGTGAAGTCGGCCTGATCTTCGCGCAGATCGGACGACAGAGAGGCTTGCTCAATGACGGGCTCTACGGCTCGGTGGCTCTGATGGTGATCATCACCACATTCATCGCCCCGATTCTTCTCCGGCTCCTCCTTCCTCAGGGTAGCTCCGGAGTGCGGGGTGTCGTGGGTAGTCTGGTGAACGATCCCCCGTACGAAGACGAACCTCCCGGAGAAGGCCCCTGAGGTCCGGAGGCGTTCGGCGTGCGTACGGAACGTGCAGAGCTTCAGAAAAGGAGGATTGAATGAGTGCGAATGACAAGCCGTTCCTGAGCGATGTTCAGGAAATCCGGAAACGCGCCAGAGAACACATGGAAAAGGGCGCCGTAACTTCTGAATACCGCGGTGATCTCAAAACGGTCATCAAGCTGTTGAACGAAGCGCTGGCCACCGAGATCGTCTGCGTCCTCCGCTACCGCCGTCATCACTTCATGGCCCAGGGACTGAACTCCGATCCCATCGCCGCGGAGTTTCTCCAGCATGCTCTGGAGGAACAGCAGCACGCAGACTCGATCGCAGCGCGTATCGTGCAGCTCGGCGGTGAGCCGAACTTCGATCCGGAAGGACTTCTTTCGCGAAGTCATTCCGAGTACGTCGCCGGAACGAATCTCATCGAAATGATTCGTGAGGACCTGGTCGCCGAGCGTGTGGCCATCGATTCCTACACGGAAATGATCCGCTACATAGGCGACAAGGACGTCACTACGCGCAGGCTGCTGGAGGGAATCCTGGCCGTCGAAGAAGAGCACGCGGACGACATGGCGAACTTTCTGGCCGACATTCAATCGTCGGACTGGTCGCAGCGCGATCGAAGCCGCTCCTGAACGAACAATGGTGAGGGGCAGGGGCATCGCTCAACGTTTCTGAAGAAACGCCTGCGCCACTTAACGATCGTGTCATCCCTCGCTTTCGTTTCGGGATGACACGCCCGGCGTTTTTACAGGCTGTGGAGAACTTGTCATCCTGGAGGGAGCGTAGCGACCGAAGGATCTCATCAGCGAGAATCGTTCCCTTCCTCGTGTAGCAACCGGGAAGGTAGAGGAGGTCTTTCGCTCGACGCTCAGGATGACACAAGCCATGTGGGTGTGCGGATATGACCAAGCACGCCGCTGATCCTCGCCTCATTCAGGGCGACGACACCGGCGTTCACGCCATTCTCCGCTCAGAAGTGCACACCCTCTCCCAGCGGTACCCGCCGGGCTCGGCCGCCACTCCTCAGGGATGAGCTGCGGAAATATGGTACATTTCTTCGAGGTTGGTGCGCTCGTCCGGACGGCTTTCATCCGGATACTCTGAGAACTCATGTCACGACCCATCGAACGACACTCCGAGCTGCTCGATCAAATCCTGAACGTATTCGATCTCTCTCACGACTTCGGCCGCAAACGGGCATACGAGGCGGTGATCGATCACGCTCGCGAAACCATGCTCGACGATCCGCACTGCGACGAGTTTCTTCGTGCCGCCGCCAAACGCCTGGGATTTGCGCCGGTCACGTTTGAGACTCTCGAGAGCCGCGTCAAGCTTTCCAACCATGCCTGGCTGGACATCTGGATCTCGGACGAAGATGAGGAAGTGGCCATCACCGGAAGCCGCGACGGTCTCCAGTACATGATCGATCTCCTCAGCCAGCTCAGAAACTCGACGGAGCCGGACGAACACATCCATCTCGATCGATCCTATCTCCCGCTCACGGAGAGTTCGGCAAACCTGGTTCTCTTCAAGGAAGATGAAAACTGGTTCACCGGAGCAGTCTCCGAGGCTGATCAGGAAAAGTATCCGAAACGGGAAATCGATCCCACGAAAATTTATGCGATGCAGTTCATTCACTATCCACCCGATGATCTGCCCATCACTGCGCAAAAGCTCTACCGTGTGGTCCGGGTACAACCGGCGGAGAGCGGTGCTGAAAACGTGAAGGACTTTCCTGAAGGCCTGGAAAACCGCTACTACTTCTTCGCTTTCGTCGCGGACAATGGTGAGAAGTTCAGTTATGTTTTCCATCTCGACGATCCGGGTGTGAATTTCTTCACTCACCGCGAAATTCTCTCCCTCACCCTGCAGCAGGTCTGAGGTTGTGGAGCGGGTCTCCAGTGTTGCCAGTCAGCCGCTGAAAGCCGCCGGCACGACGCTTTCTTCGAGCAGAAGAGTAACTGGGGACTCGAAGCTCGTTCGTGATTCGTTCAGTCCCCGCCGCGATTCACTGACATTGATCCATCCCGGAATCCGGCCTCGGCCGCTGATGAGAGTTCCCTTCGAGGTGAATTCGGGACGTGGTCTTTCACGGAGGTTCATTTGGAAATTCGTCAGATTGCTGTGATCGGTGCCGGAACCATGGGCCGCGGGATCGCCTATCTCTCTGCGGTCGCCGGTTACGATACGGTGCTGAACGATGTGACCCGGGACCTTCTGCGGAATGCCGAGGAGGATATCCACCGGATTTTCGATCGCGGGGTTGAGCGCGGCAAGCTGTCCCCGGAGTCACGCCAGCAGGCCATGGCCAGGCTGCAGATGATCCCCGACCTCGAGCCGGCTGTGCAGCATGCCGACCTGATCGTCGAGGCCATCCCGGAAGATCTGACCCTCAAACAGGATCTGCTTTCGCAGGCCGACCTGTTCTGCCGAGAAGAGACGATCCTGGCCTCGAACACATCCTCGATCTCCATCACCAGACTCTCCGGGGCGGTCGAGAGGCGGGATCGATTCATCGGCCTTCATTTTTTCAATCCTCCTCAGGCCATGAAGCTCGTGGAGATTGTCATGGGGGAGCGGACCTCGGAGGCCACCCTCACCGACGTGCGCTCGGTGATCGGTCGTATGCACAAAGAGGCCATCGTCGTCTCCGACTCACCGGGATTCGCTACCTCGCGACTGGGTGTAGCCATCGGGCTGGAAGCCGTTCGCATGCTCGAGGAGGGCGTGGGCTCAGCCGAGGATATCGACCGGGCCATGGAACTCGGATACAACCATCCCATGGGTCCGCTCCGTCTCACGGACCTGGTTGGACTGGACGTGCGCCTTTCCATCGCCGAGTATCTGGCCTCGACGCTGGGACCCCGTTTTCAACCTCCGGAGTTGTTGCGAAGGCTGGTCAGGGAAGGCAGACTGGGCAGGAAGAGTGGCCGGGGTTTTTATGAGTGGGATGGGGAATGAGGGAGAAGGCTATGGCGCCTTCGCCTATGCCTTCGATGAAGCGCTGGGCCGCAGATTCTTCGCAGCGCTCTCTCCGCTGCTCGACGAGTTGATCGCCCGCTATCCTCCGTCCGAGAAGACGCATCTCGACGTGGCCTGCGGTACGGGTCTGGCCGTTCGGTATTTCAGATCGAAGGGCTACTCCTCGGTAGGGATCGACGCATCCGTACCCATGCTTCGGGTGGCCCGCAGTCGTGGCGGGAGGCTTTCGGCCGGGGACATGCGGGCACTTCCCCTCCGCCGCACCTTCTCCACAATCACCTGTCTCTATGACAGTCTCAATCACATGCTCAGCGCGGAAGATCTCACCGCGGCTTTCGTCGCGGTTCGTGAGGTCATGTCGGAGGAGTCTCTGTTTTTCTTCGACGTGAATCATCCCGACGTCTACCGGACAGTCTGGAGCCTGGAAGATCCTTACGTGTCGGCTGACGGAACCCATCGTCTGGTGATGGACACGGTCTATTCGTCTGCCACGCGCCAGGCAACGGCGCACGTGTCGGGATGGGCGCGTGTCAACGGTCAACGGGTGGAAATTTCCGAGCAACGGCGTCAGCGCTGCTACAACTCGCGGGAAGTAAGGCGTTGCCTGCGTGACGCAGGACTTCGCCCGGTGGAGTTGATCGACTTTGATCCGTTCGAAGAAGGCGGAAGCCGGAAGGTGAAGCTTTTCTTCGTGGTGCAGAAGGCCAAATAAAACGCCCCGCGTGTGCGGGGCGTTTTATGGAATTGTGCTAAACCGTTTTTCGACCGACAAAGATCCGATAGAGAAACAGCAGAAGCATGGCACCGAGGATGGATCCGATCCAGCCGGCGGTGTTGTTCGTGTTGTGAGTCAGGGCCTGGGCGATGAAACCACCGATGAACGATCCGGCGATACCCAGAAGAATGGTGACGATCCAGCCACCGGGATCGCGTCCCGGCATGAGAAGCTTGGCGATTGCACCTACGATCAATCCGAAGACGATCCACCAGAGAATATTCATATTTCCTCCATCTCAGTCAGCCTTCGGTCAATATGCGTGTTGAAGGCCTATGCTCTTCAGTAATTCAATGGTGGTGCCAACCCCGTCAATTTCGGCAATCGGTGTGCACATTGCGTGGCGTGTACGAGATCCGCATTGGTCTCAGAGATGATTCCGTGGCGTCACTGAAGAGCAGGAAAAAGCGAGTGGAGTTGAGGAGCGTGCGTGACGAAGCGATTGGGAGTTCTGACCGGCGGCGGTGATTGTCCGGGGTTGAATGCGGTCATCCGCGCTGCAGTGAAGACAGCGGTCGTGAATCATTCATTCGAGGTAATCGGAATCGAGCTTGGATTCGAGGGCCTCATCCACAACCGTTCCTTTCCTCTCACGTTGGATACGATTCGCGGAATCCTTCCGAAGGGAGGAACGCTGCTTCGCACCAGCAACCGCGGCAACATTCTTCAGTATCCGGCTGAAGACGGAAGCGGGCGACGTGAGGACCGGTCAGACACGGTAGCGGAAAATTTCAGGAAACTCGGTCTGGACGCACTGCTGGTCATCGGCGGGGACGGAACCCTGCGCATCGCGGAGGCCATGGGAAAACTGGGCGTACCCATCGTGGCCGTGCCCAAGACAATCGACAACGATCTCATGGCCACCGATTACACCTTCGGCTTTCTCACCGCGGTGGCCACGGCCACGGAGGCTGTGGATCGGCTGCATTCCACAGGCGAGAGTCACAACCGGGTCATGATCCTGGAGGTGATGGGACGGAATTGCGGATGGATCGCCCTGTTCGCGGGAGTGGCCGGGGGAGCGGACATCATCCTCATTCCGGAAATCGAGTATGAGCCGGAGGCCATCGTGGAGAGCATCCAGGCCCGGAGACGACACGGCTCGGATTTCGACATCATCGTTGTCGCCGAGGGAGCGCGCCGCCGCGGTGGCGAAGAGGTCTATCTGAACAAAGCCGCGCGGCGGCTGGGCGGCGTCGCCTACCAGGTAGCCGGTGACCTTCAGGAGAAAATCGAGCTCGAGATCCGCGTCACGGTTCTCGGGCACATCCAGCGCGGCGGGACGCCGATCTCGTACGACCGCATCCTGGCCACCCAGTTCGGCAAACATGCCATCGATCTCGTGGCGCAGGGGGACTTCGGAAAGATGGTCGCTCTGCAGAAGGGCTCGATGGTTTCGGTTCCCATTGCCGATGCCGTGTCCCGGCCCAAGCTCGTCGATCCAGGGAGCGATCTGGTGGAGACAGCGCGCCGTATGGGAATTTCATTCGGCGACGGGCAGTAGAGAGTATCTCCAGCACGGCGGCGGGGAAGCTCATCCGCATGCCTGCGATACAATGCGCGCCACTAAAGTCAGGAGTTTCATATGAGCGGAAAACTAGTCGATTACCGGGTGGAAAAGGGAGTTGCCATTCTGGAACTGAACGATCCCCCGGCGAATACATACACCTATGAAATGAACAAGGATCTCGACTCCGCGATCCTCGAAGCGAGAATGGACGACGAGGTTTACGTCATCGTCCTGCGAGGGGCGGGGGAGAAATTCTTCTCCGCAGGCGCCAACATCAAAATGCTTTCCGAGGTGACCCCAGGCTTCAAATACTACTTCTGTCTTCACGCTAACGAGACTCTGAACCGGTTCGAGCAGACTCCCAAGCTGGTCATCGCCGCCATCAACGGACACTGTGTGGGAGGCGGACTGGAAATCGCCATGGCCGCGGACATCCGCATCGCCCAGCAGGGCTCCGGGAAAGTCGGGCTTCCGGAGGTCACCCTCGGTGTTCTGCCCGGAACGGGCGGTACGCAGCGACTCTCACGGATCGTTGGAAAATCGAAGGCGATCGAACTGATGGTCGAAGGAGGCTTGTTCGAATTCGAGATGGCCAAAGAGCTGGGAATCGTGAACTATGTCTGGCCGGCTGAAGAGGACGGGCAGAAGTGGTGGGATCGCGTCATCGCCTACGCTCAGTCGTTTTGTCCGCCGAACAAGGCCTCGAAGGCCGTGGGCCGCATCAAACGCGCCGTGCAGAGTGGATGGGAAGTTCCCTTCGAGTCCGCTCTGGCTATCGAGCGCGAGTTGCAGCAGCAGCTCTTCCAGAGCGAGGACGCCAAAGAAGGGCTGGGCGCCTACAATTCGAAGAGAAAACCGGAATTCAGCGGAAAGTAAGACGGCGATGGATTCGAACGGATGCTCCGTTCGTGCGTTCTGGCATCCTGAGGGGGAGCGCCGTGAACGGCGTTGCCACCTGACGTGGCACCGTTAGCAAAGAGGTGTTATCCCGTAGGGTTGTCCCGGGCGTAACGACGGCCCTGCATGAGCAGGAGATCCCTTCTCGCTTCGCGCTCGTTTGTAAGCAACTCACATGGGGCGCTTGTCATCCTGAGGGAGCACAGCGACCGAAGGATCTCTTCAACGAGGAATGGGGTGGCAACCGGGATGGTGAAAGAGATCCTTCGCTCGACGCTCAGGATGACAGCCGGCGGCCAAGTTTCTTGGCTCTGGTCCAGTGCCCGCCGCTGTGCCCTCCCTCGGGATGACATGATTGAGGAGGGCCCCAGGGCCTCGCATCGCCCGTTTTCCTGACGAGTACATCGTCCGTTTCGAGATCAACAACTGGAGAACTCATGACAGTCGAACCCGCAACCGACGCCACCATTCAGTCGAAGCTCTTCATCAACGGCGAGTTCGTCGAGGCACGGAAAGGTGGAACATTTTCCTCCACCAACCCTGCCACCGAGGAAGCGATCGCCGAGGTATCTTCGGCGGACTCCGAGGATGTGGATGCTGCCGTCGATGCAGCGCGGGCTCAGATGGAGCCCGGTTCGGAGTGGCAGAAGATGAAGCCGCGCGATCGGGGACGGGTCCTGGCGAAGCTGGCCGACCTGCTCATGGCCAACGCCGCGGAGATCGGCCGCATCGAAACTCTCGACAACGGCAAACCGATCTTCGAGTCGCAGTATGTCGACGTTCCCGCCGCTGCGGAATGTCTCCAGTACTTTGCCGGGTGGTCCGGAAAGATCACCGGTGAAACGATTCCCATTCAGGAGTCGGCATTCACCTACACGCTGCGCGAGCCGATCGGTGTGGTGGGAGCGATCACACCCTGGAACTTCCCGCTCATGCTCGCTGTATGGAAAATCGCTCCGGCGCTGGCCTGCGGGAACACGATCATTAGTAAGCCCGCCTCGAATACTCCCCTTTCTCTTTTGAAGTTTGCCGAGTACGCGCGCGAGGCGGGCCTGCCGGCCGGTGTGCTGAACGTCCTTCCCGGTCGCGGAAGTGTGGTCGGAAACGCCATGGTCGATCACAAGGGCATCGACGCCATCGCCTTCACGGGCTCGGCGGAGGTGGGCCGGCAGTTGATGGCCCGGGCAGCGAAGTCCCTGAAGAAGATCTCGCTGGAACTCGGAGGAAAGTCCCCGAACGTGGTTTTCGCCGATGCGGATCTGGAAGCGGCGGCCCGCGGAGCACTGAACGCAATCTTCTACGGGAAGGGTGAAGTCTGCGCGGCGGGCTCGCGGCTGCTCGTGGAGGAGAGTATCCATGACGAGCTGATGGAAAAGCTCACGGCGCGCGCGGCGAAAATGGTTCCCGGAGATCCCATGCACCCGAAAACACGTCTGGGGGCGATCGTTTCCAGAGAGCAGATGGATTCGGTCCTCGGGTACATCGAGACTGGTCGCAGCGAAGGAGCGAAGGTGATCGCCGGCGGAGAGCGAGTCGATATCGGGACGGGCAAGGGATATTTCGTGCAGCCCACGATCTTCGATGACGTCGAATCCTCCATGAAGATTGCCAGGGAAGAGATCTTCGGGCCGGTGCTGGCCACGATCCGCTTCGACGGCGTGGAGGACGCGGTGGCCAAAGCGAACGACACGGTCTACGGTCTGGCGGCCGCGGTCTGGACGCGCGATATCTCCAGAGCACATCGGGTGGCCCGAGCGATCAAGGCCGGAACCGTGTGGGTGAATGCGTACAACCTTTACGATCCGGCCTTGCCGTTCGGCGGCTTCAAGGAGTCCGGGTTCGGGCGGGATCAGGGCCGGGACGCGCTGGACAAGTACACGCAGACGAAGTCGGTCTGGGTGCAGTTGTGATGCGTTGCCATACCCGAGAGAATCGTTAAGAAAACCGGAACTGCGTCCGGTTTTTCAGGGAGTCTTCTGGGGGTGAGGCCCGGTGGAGCAGCGCAGACACCATATCCCCACGTCGTTTCCCTACATTGCCCTTGGCGCCCAAAGAACGTGTCATCCCGAAGCCGAAGGCGAGGGATCTCCTGTGGAACTCGCGGCGTCGTTAAACGAGCGGGAGATCCCTCCTCGCTGCGCTCGTTCGGGATGACCTGTTCGGGGCGATCGCTCCTGAATCGGTCTTCCGAGCCTTGAGTCTCGAGCCTTGAGCCTCACAGGGATCGAGTTTCTCCGCTCTGGTTCAGCGCCCCGCTGTTCGCAGAGAAAGCTCGTCGCGGGGCGCGGATCGCAGGCGCAACGTTTTCCATCACTGCGGCGGGATTTTCCGTCCTTAAGGTGGCGTTCCCGCTGTTACCAGGATCATCCGCGCCGCAGTACGATCGGGCTGGCATTTCATCGACAGAATTCCTCATGATCAACAGGAGCAACAATGTCCAATCCCCGCCGGTTTTCCGCATCGCTGTTTGCCCTCGTACTGACCGTTTCGTCCGCTGCGCACGCTGCTGTGGCCATCGGGCCAGAGACCGCCATCAGCCCCGACGTCGCCGGCGTCTCGCAACATGCCCCGGACGTCTCGGAGCTGGGGACGGTGATCTGGCGGGAAGACGTGGGAACGATGTCGATCATTCGGCTCAAGTCGATCGGCGGGAACCTGATTGAAGGAGGGAACGGAATTCTCAGCAGCAACGCTTTTCCTGGGAGCCGGCCTTCGATTTCGGTCGGATGGTTGCGCAACGTTTATGTCTGGGAAGAACTGAGCCCGCTCGGGGGAGCCATTCACGACATGGTGATCAGAGGCGAAGGTCCCGATATCCCTCCGCCCCCTCCAAGTGCACTCCTGAGGAATCTCTCCGCTGGATTCTCCGCGAATCCTTCCGTAGCGTGCGGACCGAGCAACTGTCTGGTTTTCTCGAATGCCGGAACGTTCCTCCAGGAGAACTCCGCCGACACCATCAGCGTTCCCTTTCCCGCGGGCAGCACGGGCAGCGCTGTCTGGACGGACGCCCGCTTTCTTGCCACCTACGCCGTGCAGAACCAGAGTCCCTGTTTTGGTGGCATCTGCAACGTCGCGCCCAATCTGCGACTTGCTGAAGTCGATTCTTCCGGGCCGCACGATCTCGTCGCGGACGGATCGCTCGGTTCTTCCGCACCGCAATCGCGGCCTTCGATTGCCCTGAACGGAAGTGTGGCGGTGCTGGCGACGATCGAAGGCGGAGACGCCTGGTTCGTTCCCGTCGATCTGCCGGATTCGGTTGCGCATGCGCCGATCGCTCTCGACGAACGGGAGGAGTGGGCAACGGATTCGATCGACATCAGCTTCAGCGGCAACCGCTTCCTCGTGGTCTGGTCAAGTACCGATGCCAGCGGAACCCGTCATGACATTTCAGCGGCGGTCCTTGATCCATCGGGGCGATCCATTGAGACAGGCCCGTTCCTGATCGCTTCTGAAGGAATCTCGCCGGCAGTGGCCAGGCTGGGCTACGGACAATTTGCCATTGTCTACGAAAAAGAGACGGGGACGGCTCTCGCTCCTCACAGCCGGGTCATGTTTCGCCTGGTGAATGTTCAGCCGCGCTTTCGCTCGGTCCGCCGCTGAGGGCCCACAATTCCAGGCTCTGGCCGCTTCGGCCGGTGTCCGCCGAAAAAGCCCGATTGGGCCGCCGCTCACACCGCGATCCGACCGTTACCTCCACCTTCCGTGAGATTTGTGCGTTCCGGCCGTGACTTGCACCCGCGGAATCAGCTATACAATACGGCTCCTGTTTCCCGTTGTAGCAATCTCACGAATGGGTAGGTGCCGATGAAAACGAAAACTCTGTTTCTGATTGCGGTCCTCAGTGCTTCGCTGTTTCTGATTGCATGCCCTTCGAGCGAGGGGCCGAACGGAGGGACGGCCGGGGCATCGGACGAGATTCCTCTCGGCGAATTCAGCTCGCTGACCGGAACGACGGCCACGTTCGGCCAGTCCACACACAACGGAATCGTTCTGGCCCTCGACGAGATCAACGCCGCGGGCGGCGTGAACGGCAGGAAGATCCATCTCTACACCGAGGACGACCAGTCCAAGCCGGAAGAAGCGGCCAGCGTGGTGCAGAAGCTGATCTCCCAGAACAACGTCGTAGCCGTGCTGGGCGAAGTGGCCTCGTCGCGATCTCTCGCTGCCGCTCCGATCTGCCAGTCCAATAAAGTGCCGATGCTTTCCCCCTCGTCGACGAATCCGCAGGTCACGCAGGTGGGCGATTACATCTTCCGGGCATGCTTCATCGACTCGTACCAGGGAGACGCGCTGGCAAGATTCGTGGCCAACACCCTCAAGCTGAAGAAGGCAGCAATCCTCACGGACGTGAAGAATGATTACTCCGTGGGGCTGGCCAGTTTCTTCAAGCAGTCCTTCACCAAACTGGGTGGGACCATCGTCGCCGAGCAGAGCTACTCGGAAGGCGACAGCGATTTCAAGGGCCAGCTCACGTCGATCAAGGGAGCGAAGCCCGACGTTCTCTTCATTCCCGGCTACTACACGGAAGTCGGCCAGATCGCCATTCAGGCGCGTGATCTGGGATTGAATCAGCCGCTCGTCGGAGGGGATGGGTGGGAATCGCCGAAGCTGACCGACATCGGCGGCAAATCGTTGAACGGTTCCTACTATGCGAACCACTACTCTCCGGACGACCCGAAGCCGGCCGTACAGAAATTCGTTGAAAAGTACAAGGAACGCTTCGGGGCCGCGCCGGATTCGATTGCCGCGCTTTCCTACGACTCGACATACATGATGATCGATGCCATGAAAAGGGCAGCGAAAATCGACGGTCCGTCCATTCGCGACCAGCTCGCTGCCACCACCGGTTTTCAGGGCGTGACGGGCACCGTCAGCTTCGGCCCCGATCGGAATCCCATCAAGGATCTGGTGATCATTGCCGTCAAGGACGGCCAGAAGACCAAGTTCCTCGATATGCCGCCTCCGGGATCGGAGAGCGCAGCCGCTCCTGCGGCTGGTTCATCGCCGGCGCCAATGACCGGCACGGCGACAGGCACAGGCGCCACCCCGATGGGCAGCGCCACTCCGATGGGCAGCGCCACTCCAATGGGTAGCCCTCAATAGTCTGAACCGGTCCGGCGAGTACGGACGAATCGCCGGACCGCTTCCAGCTCTCATGGAAACCTTCTTCCAGAACCTGTTGAACGGGATTGCCCTCGGCGCGATCTACGCCCTGATCGCGCTGGGATACACCATGGTCTATGGGATCCTGAAGCTGATCAACTTCGCCCACGGCGACGTGTTCATGCTCGGGAGCTTCGTTGGCTTTTACGCGGGTGGATGGGCTGGACGGCTCCTGGAAGGCAAAGGCGGCGTGGCGAACGCTTCCTGGTTCACATTCAGCGTCATCCTCGTCGTCTCCATGGTGGTCTGCGCGGCGTTCGGGTATCTCTGCGAGCGGATCGCCTACCGCCCGCTGCGGGATGCTCCCCGCATCGCATCGTTGATCACGGCCATCGGCATCTCGTTTTTTCTCGAGTATGGCGGACAGTTTGTCTTCGGTCCCGATCCCAAGTTCTTTCCGCGGCTTCTGGAAAAGAAAATCTTCAACTTCGCAGGCGTGACTACCACGTCGTACCAGCTCATCGTGCTGGTGGTGGCCCTGATCTTTCTTGTGGCTCTGCAGTTCATCGTCTACGGAACGAAGTTCGGCCGGGCCATGCGTGCCGTTTCGTTTAATTTCGAGACGGCTTCGCTGATGGGGATTCCCACGGACCGCGTGATCTCGCTGACCTTCGTCCTCGGTTCGGCGCTGGCGGCCGTGGGAGGAATGCTCTGGGGATTGACCTACGCCAAGATCGATCCGCTCATGGGCCTCATGCCTGGCCTGAAGGCCTTCGTTGCCGCGGTCCTCGGCGGAATCGGCAGCGTTCCCGGTGCGGCGGTAGGCGGCCTGATCATCGGTGTCGTCGATTCATTCGTCGGCGGCAGTCAGTTCTCGACCTATCGTGACGGAATCGCCTTCCTCATTCTCATTCTGATCCTTCTGTTCAAGCCTTCGGGGCTCTTCGGTCGGACGACCACGGAGAAAGTCTGATCGTGGGTCCTGCGGCGCAGCCTTCCGGCAGCGGCAGTAGACAGCGTTGGTGGATTCGCGACGCCATCGGGCTGGCGGTGGTCATCATCCTCCTGGCCATCGTCTCCTCGACCATCGAGCGCATCCCCATTCCGGGCATGGCTTACTACTTCCGCATCATCGTCCTGGCCGGGATCAACGTCATCCTGGCCGTCTCTCTGAACATCATCAACGGTCACGCCGGGCAGTTCTCCCTCGGGCACGCGGGGTTCATGGCTGTCGGTGCCTACACTTCCGCCTTTTTCACATTCTTCTACTTCAACCCTTATCTGATTGCTCATGGCGGCGATTCTTCACCTGTTCTGCAGAATGCTCTCTTTCTCGTGGCCCTGCTCATCGGTGGTCTGGCGGCGGCCGTGGCGGGATACATCGTGGGCATTCCTTCCCTCCGGCTTCGAGGGGACTATCTGGCGGTAGTGACGCTGGGTTTCGGAGAGATCATCCGGGTCATCGTCCTGAACATCGACAAGGTGGGGGCGGCTCGCGGTCTGGCCGGAATCCCGAACTGGTCCAGTTTCTTCTGGGTCTACTTCTTTGCGTGGCTGACGGCCTTCGTCTCCTTCCGCCTGGTGAGGTCGAAGATCGGCCGGGCATTCTTCTCCGTGCGGGAGGACGAGATCGCAGCGGAGGCCATGGGCATCAACACCACGAGATACAAAGTTCAGGCGTTCGTGCTGGGCTCGTTCTTCGCCGGAATCGCCGGCGGACTCCTGGCGCACTATCTGGCCTACCTCAATCCTTCCATGTTCACCTTCATCCGTTCGATCGAAGTGGTGGTCATGGTTGTCCTTGGCGGCATGGGCTCAATCTCGGGTGCAGTCATCGCTGCGATCGGATTGACCTTCCTGCTCGAGCAACTGCGCAACGTCAAAGACTGGCTGCATCTGAGCTCCGATCCTCGGATGGTTATCTATGCGCTTCTGCTCATCGGGCTGATGCTCACGCGACGCCAGGGCATTCTGGGCAGGAAGGAAATCTGGGATGTGATGCCCCGGCGTAAGGACGTCATTCCGGAGAAGCCGGACGAAGAGGGAGAGGGCAAGCTCGATGATACGAGCGGTCCCCCGGTGCAATGATGGCCGTGAAAAAAACAGACGAGAGCGCATTCCTCAGCGCTTCGAACGTAACCATCAGCTTCGGTGGGCTCACGGCCGTTTCCGACTTCAACCTCTCTCTCCGTCAGCATGAGCTCGTGGGACTGATCGGTCCGAACGGAGCGGGCAAGACCACACTCTTCAACATGCTTACGGGCGTGTACCAGCCGACCTCCGGGGTGATCAGGATCGGCGGCGTGGGGACGGCAGGGATGGCGCCTTACGAGATCACCAAACTGGGCGTGGCCCGGACATTTCAGAACATTCGCCTGTTCAAAGACCTCTCCGTACTGCAGAACGTGCGCATAGGATCGCACATCCACTATCACTATGGATTCGGCGGCTCGGTGCTTCACACCGCCGCCTACGCCCGAGCGGAGCGCGAAGGAAACGAGCGGGCCCGCGATCTGCTGGCGATTTTCGGCCTCGAGGACAGAGCTGATGACGAGGCCAAGAACCTTCCTTACGGAGATCAGCGACGGCTGGAGATCGCCCGCGCTCTCGCTGCAAAACCGACTCTGCTGCTCCTCGACGAGCCTGCCGCGGGCCTGAACACCGGCGAAACGATCGACCTGATGCAGACCATCCGAGACGTGAAGGACAGGTTTGGACTGGCGATTCTCCTCATCGAGCACAACATGGAGCTGGTCATGGGTATCTGCGAGCGGATCCTCGTGCTCAACTACGGGGAGACCATCGCCCAGGGCTCACCCGAGGATATCCAGAGCAACCCCGTGGTCATCGAGGCCTACCTCGGTGAAGCTGTGGAGGCGGAGTGACCATGGCCGCGCCAGTCCTCGCCGTTCGCGACCTCGTCGTCGGGTACGACACCATTACCGCACTCCATGGAATCGCGCTGGAAGTGGGGCAGAACGAAATCGTCACACTGATCGGAGCCAACGGAGCGGGCAAGACGACGACACTGCGTGCCATCTCGGGGTTGTTGCGGCCTCGTTCCGGTGAGATCACCTACGAGGGGAAATCGATCGTGGGGCTGAAGCCGCACGCCATCACCGGTATGGGAATGTCCCACGTTCCGGAGGGCCGCGGAATCTTCGCCAACCTCACCGTGCATGACAACCTCGAGCTGGGCGCGTACCTGCGCAAGGGCAAGATCAGCGAGGCCGAGTACGAGCGGGTCTACACGCTCTTTCCCATCCTCAAAGAGAGAATCAAACAGAACGCCGGTACGCTCTCCGGTGGCGAGCAGCAGATGCTGGCTATCTCGCGCGCTCTGATGTCCCGTCCGAAAGTACTTCTGCTGGACGAGCCCTCGCTCGGCCTTGCCCCGCAACTTGTGCGGACGATTTTCAAGGTCATCCGGGAGATCAACCAGGAAGGAACGACGATTCTGCTCGTCGAACAGAACGCGCACATGGCCCTGGAGATCGCGCACCGCGGTTACGTCATGGAGACCGGAAAGATCGTGCTCGCCGACACCACCAAAAACCTCATGGCCTCGGACCGGATCAAAAAGGCCTATCTCGGCGGCTAAGAATCGGACTTCGCTCGGCAACGCGCGCCTCCCTTCTCCCGGCGTGTATAGCCTATAGACATCCCGTACAGGTGTCCGAGGACATCCCGAACACCT
>JBDTRY010000071.1:0-15522 GCA_039931435.1 Acidobacteriota bacterium
GGGTCCGAAACGGGCAGTTTTGAGAGTGAAATTGAGAATGCGGAGCCACCAGCGTAGCTCAGTTACTGGAAACACAACGTACTTGGTAGCGCATACGGGATTTGAACCCGTGTTACCGCCGTGAGAGGGCGGCGTCCTGGACCCCTAGACGAATGCGCCGGATGTGAGTGGGCGGGAACGTATCACGCTCGAAAACTGACGGTCAACGACTCCCCTCCGCAAGCCTGAATGGAGACAGGAAGCCGGCAGCGAAAATTCCGCTTCGGCCACGTCCCGGCGACGCTTCGCCACGGTGGCGAATCCGTCCCTGAGGCGTCATATGATTGTCCGCGATGGCTCTCCTCGAACACTTCGGCTACGTGGAAATGATGGCGCTCCGCTCGCAGATGCGTTCGTTGTTCGACATTGACCGGCCGCAGACATTCGAGGGCGCGGCCCAGCGCGTGGCGCGGCTCTTCCGCGACGAACTGCTGGACGAGAACGGTGATCCTGCCTGCGCGCTCGTGCGCGTATACAAGACCCATCCTTTTCAGCAACTGGATCTCGACCTGCAGGACTTTGCCCGCTCCATCGAGCCCGAGGCTGACTCGATTCCGGAACTGCGCTGCCTAACGCTCGTGGCTACGACCGGTCAGGAACCGGGATGGAACTCGCGCCTGGCCTCGAAGGGGCACCGCGCCATCCCCCTGAGTAGCGTCGAAGCGGTGGAGCGGGCTCCGATGGTGGCCCGGCTCATCCAGCAGCTCGGAATTCCCATCGCCGACGTCGTTCGTCCTGAACGAGGCCTGCTCCTGGACACGGATCAGACCGCACAGGGGGTCTTTTTCGTTCCTCAGGCGGCGGGTAGTCCCTACATCGTCGCTCAGGACGAGTTCGTGGTTCCCTACGGCATCACGTCCGTGATCGGATTCGGCGGCCTCATTGCTTCGGGAGATCTCGTGGCAGCGATTCTCTTTTCGAAAGTACCGGTCAACGACGCCGTCGCCACGCAGTTCAAGGTCATCGGTCTGAACTTCAAGCTGGCCATGCTTTCTTTCGCCTTCAAGCCGCTCTTCGAGGATGCCCGGGCGTTTTGAACGTCTGCCGTGGTGCTGGAATCAGTTCAGTGCCAGACGCCGCCGATGGGTCTCGTGTCCGGATCCGTGTCGTGAGTTCCGAGGGTGCCGAGGTGGAAGGCCTCTTCGATCGTGCGCAGGAGGTCGTAGTGCGTGTAGACGGTATCGGCCACTGTTCCGCGACGCACGCTGTCACCCCAGAAGACCGTGTAGATCCGGTTCTGATCGGAGTGCGCTTCCGATTCGTCGAAGGTGACGATGAAGAGCGTGTCCGTCGTGAAGCGGGGGTCACTGAGAAGCGGCCCGAAAGTACCCGCCAGAAAGCGGTCGGCCGAGGCAATACCGAGATCGTGTCCGTTGTGAAGGTTGTTGGGAATGTAGAGCGCGAAGTCGGGGAGTGTTCCGGCCTCGACATCGGTCAGAAGGTGGCTGGCGCCGACCACGTTCGCGCATCGGGCGGGATTGTTCTGGACGTTTCTGAAATTCAGGAACGGTTCGTGTCGCCGGACGTAGTGATCGATCCGCGGGGAGAGATTGCAACCGCCGGGATAGTCTTCGGCGTAGGACTTCCATGTGCGGCCGTGGGCCTCGAGCAGGTCGCCGAGGTGCGGGCGGTCGACGGTCACGGTCAGGTCGCCGTGAATTCCGTCGGTCGTCCCCGAGACGAGAGCCATGTAGTTCGGTTGCGAGGGGTGGGCAACGGCGTAGAAATTCGAGAATGACACTCCCTGGCCGGCCAGCTGTTTGAGGAAGGGCTGGTCGAGAGCCTTGCCGGCGTCTTCGTTCTCGAGAATGACGATGAAGATGCGCTTAAAGGACGGCCGTTCGAACGGAGGCGCCTCGGCTTTCCGTGGAATGACCGGGAGATGCGTGACACAGCCGGTGACGATGAGAAGAGCAACGAGCGCGGCGATGCGGAGACGAGGTGCGGACACGTGCACACTCTGTCTCCGCGAAAATCGAATGTCAACGAGGCTCGGGGAAGCGGCAAGTGTTGGAGAGCGCTATATTCGAATGGATATAGCGGATACAATCCGGGCATGATCACTGTCGGCCGCCGCCAGCTCCTCCCTCTGGCCATCCTGGTCTGCTTCGTCCTTCCCGGGATGCGCTGCCGGGCAGAGGAGGCGCAGCACAAGTCCTTCGTCATGGCCATCACCACCAGCATTCAGGATTCCGGACTGCTGGCATCGCTGGCGGAAGGGTTCGGACGGGATACGGGGCTGGTGGCCAACGCTACCTCGGTGGGATCGGGGCGGGCCCTGCAGATGGCAGCCGACGGTACGGTTCAACTGACGTTGACGCACGATCCAGCTGCCGAGCAGGCCTTCGTCAGGACGGGGAAAACGCGGAGTTACCGGCAGTTCATGAAGAGCGACTTCGTCATCGTCGGACCGCCGGATGATCCGGCGCACATTGGGAAGGCTCACTCCTCGGCGGAGGCATTTCAAATGATCGCCGCCACGAAGAGCAGGTTCGTATCACGCGACGACCGGTCCGGAACGAATACGCGCGAGCTTCAGCTCTGGTCCGCGGCCGGAGTGGACCCGTCAACGAATGCGCATTACCAGCGGTTGCGCCAGTCGATGTCGGGTGCGCTCCGTTCCGCAAGCGAGATGCGGGGCTATACCCTGACCGATCTGGCCACCTTCGCCGAGCTCGGTCCCTCGCTGGACCTGTCCATTCTCTTTCGAGGGGATCCCGCGCTGGATAACGTCTACTCAGTGATCCTCGTCGGGCGAGGGAACCTCACTGACGAGGACCGCAACGCCGCGCGCTTCGAACAGTGGCTGCTTTCTCCCCGGGGGAAACAGGTCGTCGAGAACTTCCGGATCAAGGGGCAGCAGCAGTTTTTCTGGGTAGCGAACCGGGAGTAATCGACACAGCATTGCCACTGTCTCAGGCAATCGCGTGACAGCAACCTCAATGCGAAGTTGCTAGGCTCGTCCCCGTGAGTTCGGAGGGACTTCGCCCATGAAGATTCTGCTGCTCTTTGCTGCTCTGGTGATCCTGACCTGCTCTCTGCTCGCGGCACAGACGGGGCCACCTTCCCCGGAGCTGAGAGCTTTGATCACCGAGGGGCACTCGCTGCTTTCGGCCGGAAAGCTTCCGGAGGCCATCGCGAAGTTTCAGGCTGCTCTGGCCATCGAACAGCGGCCCATGCCCATGTACGGTCTGGCCGCTGCGTACTCGCGCAGCGGGCGGCTGGATGCGTCGCTGGAATGGGCGCGCAAGGCCATCGAGGCCGGCTTTATGCCAGTGGGAAGGATTCTCACTGATCCCGACTTCGCGGCGGTCCGGGCCGATGGCCGCTTTCAAACCATTCGCGCGCTCGTCGAGGACCGCCAGCATCCGTGCCTCAAGCCCCCGGAACATCATCAGTTCGACTTCTGGCTGGGACAGTGGAGTGTCACGGCCAGAACCAATCCGAACAATCCGCCGGCGCGAAGCTCCATCACTCTCGCTCAGGAGGGCTGCGCCATCCGCGAGGAGTACTCGACGCCGGCAGGCTACGCGGGGACCAGTCTCAATTTCTACGACAGCGCAACCAGAAGTTGGTACCAGACCTGGGTGGACAACACGGGAGGGGTACTCTTTCTCAGAGGAGGGCTTCAGGAAGGGAAAATGGTGATGCAGTCGGACGCAGCGGTCAAACCTTTGAATCGCATCACCTGGTCTTCGCTGCCGGATCATCAGGTGCAACAGGTCTGGGAGACATCCGCGGACGGCGGGAAAACGTGGACGGTGATCTTCGACGGACTCTACAAACCGGTGACGGGGTCTCCGATGTCCTGACCGGCGAAGGGGGAGGTGGAGCTTCGAAGCGAGGGACCATCGCGTAGAATGTGAGCGTTCCTGCTCCGGAGAAAAGTCCACTACGTGTCCGAGTCCACCAGCGTTGCCCTGAACGTCACCAGTCGGGACAGGGTCCTCTTTCGCTCCTCGCTCGTCGCTGCGGGTACGTTCACCTGCACCCCCGCCGATGCGATCTTCCGGGACTCCGGACCGATCGGAGCGCACAGCATCGTTTTTCCGCGCACGACCGTATCCATCCGCCACGCAGGCGGCCCCCGATTCGTATCGACGCCGAATCAAGTGAACCTTTATTGTCGCGGCCAGGAGTACGAGCGGCAGGCCATCGACCCTGCAGGCGATCGTTGCGACTGGTTTGCCCTCGACGACTCCCTGGTCGAAGAGGCAGCGCAGTCCATGCAGCAGGCAGTGACTTGTGATCGCCCGTTCTCCGAACCCTTTCGTCCTGCTGATCCGGAGATCGTTCTGGCGCAGCGGCAGCTGGTAAAAAAACTGGGAACGGCCGACGCTCTGCACATCGAGGAAGAAGTGCTGCAGATCGTGGAGTCTGTCCTGCGAGAGGAGAGCAGTCCGGTGCGCTTCGAGAGTGGATCTTCGCGGCAGCGGGATCTCGTCGAGGGAACGAAGGAGCTTCTCGCTGTGAGGCTGGAGGAGCGGATCACAACGGGGGAGATTGCCCGGGAGATGGGGACGACGCCCTTTCATCTCTGCCGGATTTTTCGGCGCTGGACGGGAATGTCGATCTACGCCTGGCGCCAGCAGCTACGGACGACGGTCGCTCTGGAGCGCCTCCGTTCGGGGGAGCGGTTGTCCAATCTCGCCAGCGAACTGGGCTTTGCAAGCCACAGCCACTTCACGCTGGCCTTCAGAAAGACGTTCGGGCTGACGCCGTCTGATTTCAGAAGCGACTCGTGAAACGCCCCTGGGCTCCTGGTGCAGTGATTGTAATCCTGCGCGGACCAACAGCGGGGGCGCTGAACCAGAGCGGAGAAACACTATCCCTATGTGAGTTTCTTACAAGCGAGTGCACAGCGGGGCACTGAACCAGGGTGAAGAAACTCTATGCGCGCCGTCATCTCGAGGGGGAGACTGTGTCAAAACCACGTGAATCTCAAAGAAGCACGAACTCGTAGGGCCGCACGGCGTGCGGCCGGCATTCTTCGAGAATGGTGCATATAGTCAACAATTCAACAGGTTGGAATGGCAAAGGGTACCGGCCGCACGCCGTGCGGCCCTACGAGTGACAGCCACGACGTTTGTGATTTCAAGATAGTTTTGACACAGTCTCGCGGGAGCGAGGGACCCCAGTGGATGGGGGGCACGATCCCCAGGGAGCTGACCACCCGCCCCTCTGGGATTCCTCGCTCACGCTCGGAATGACGCGTTTGCGAAGCATCGCCTGTAAGAAGCCGCAGTCTTCCTCCCATGCCTTTGCGGTGAGCTTCTTACAAGAATGTTGAACGTTGAATGAAAAAGGACCTCCCTGGCGAGGGGAGGCCCTTTTTTTGTTGGTGCGATGGTGAAGGTATTCAGGGCACCTGCACCAGGGCGAAGAATGACTGCGAGCGGCCGCCGCGACCGTAACGGGTCACGTAGAACCTCAGATACTCGCCGCTTTGCGTGGCCTCGATGATTCGCTTCAGCTCCGTGACGTTGTTCACGGGCTTCCCGTTCACCTGCGTGATCACGTCGCCTTCCTGCAGATTGGCGTCACCGGCCGGCGAGACTTCCTTGACGAAGGTCACGACGACGCCCGTCTGGTTGTCGGGAATGCCGTAGCTCTGCGCGTAACGAGGAGACATCTGATCGACGGAGATGCCGATCCTGGAGTGGGTGGGTGTCTCTTCCGGGGAATTTTTGTTTCCCTGACTTCCGCCCTGATCGGTCGTCAGCGTACGCTCTTCGGTGGTCATCATCAGGGTCTTGCGATCGCCGTTCCGGACCAGGTCCAGACGTACTTTCGATCCCGGCGGCTGATAGGAGATGTAGTCGATGAGGTCCCGCGTGGTGTTCACCGGGGTGTTGTCCACCTGCACGATGACATCGCCGGGCTGGATGCCGGCCTTGCTGGCGGGAGTGTTGGTGTCGACGGACTCCACGAAGGCGCCCTTCAGGTTCGAGAGCTTGAACGCCGAGCGCAGTTGCGAGTCGACGTCCTTGATGCGCACTCCGATGTAGCTGCGGGTGACTTTGCCCTTCTCGCGGAGCTGGGGAAGGACGCGTTTGGCAACGTTGATCGGCGTGGCAAACCCGAGGTTCTGAGCTCCTCCACGAATGGCGGTGTTGATGCCGATCGCTTCGCCGCTGGCGTTGAGAAGAGGTCCGCCGGAATTGCCGAAGTTGATGGCGGCGTCCGTCTGGATGAAGTTCTCGAACGAGTTGGAGGCCTCGCTGAGACCGAGGGAGCGCCCTTTGGCGGAGATGACGCCCACGGTGAGAGTGTTCTCGAACTGGAAGGGATTGCCGATGGCCACGGCCCAGTCGCCGACGCGAATCGACTCCGAGTCGCCCATCTTCACGGTGGGAAGGGCCTCACCAGCATCAACCTTCA
The DNA here is from genome assembly GCA_039931435.1 of Acidobacteriota bacterium. Classification (GTDB taxonomy): domain Bacteria; phylum Acidobacteriota; class Thermoanaerobaculia; order Gp7-AA8; family Gp7-AA8; genus JBDTRY01. The sequence continues at coordinate 6,421 of JBDTRY010000071.1, forward strand.
CCAGAGCGATATCGGTGGCGGGGTCGGTGCCGATGATCCTGGCGGTGGCGATCTGTCCACTGCTGAAGTGGACCTCCACCTTCGTAGCTCCCTCCACGACGTGGTTGTTGGTCAGGATGTAGCCGTCGGGAGAGATGACGAATCCGGATCCGCCGGCGAGCTGTTTGTGCTCGTCGTCCTGCTGATCCTGAGGTTGCCGTTGGTTGTTCCGCGGGTCGGGAAAGAAGAAGTCGAAGGGGTTGATTCCGTTGCCGCCCTTCTGTCGATCCGACTCCTTATAAACTTCGGTAGTGGTGATGGAGACCACGGCCGGCATGACCCGCTCCGCCATGGGTGCAAACGAAGGGATGGGCACGGACTGGGCCAGCGTCTGTTCGGACGGCGGCTGCTGCGCGTGCGAGGTTTTCATCCAGCCCAGATCGGCGGTCAGCACCATGCCGAAAGCGATCGAGGCGATGATCATTGCAAAGACCGAGACATTGCGTTTCATGCTGTGATTCATTAGAACTGATTCCTCCTGGACGGTTGCCGCTGGGTTCCAGCGTGCATTACGGGTGCCATGGCGATCTCCGACCGCACTGAATTTTCGACGCGCGAAACGGAAAAATGTTTCATGAAATGGAAAACAGAGCGGGGAGCTGACGGGCGGAAGATTGGCGGCGCCGTCCGTGTTGCCCTCTAGTTAACCATGAAACTGTTTGAATTCAGACCGTTCAGCATCGAGGGTATCAGGATCGATCCGCCGCTGGCGCTCGCTCCGATGGCCGAGGTGACCGATACCTACTATCGCTCGCTCGTCAAAGAGCTGGGCGGAGTGGGGCTGGTCGTGTCCGAATTCATCTCCGCGGAAGGGCTGACCCGGAACAACTCCCGCTCCACGACCATGCTCACCTATTCGGAAGCTGAGCGGCCGATGGCCATTCAGATTTACGGCGGCGATCCCGACCGGATGGACGACGCTGCAGCCATCGTCGAAGAGCAGGGAGTGGATATCGTGGACATCAACATGGGTTGCCCGGTGAAGAAGGTTGTCAGCTCGGGAGCGGGTTCCGCACTTTTGAAAGACTTCGACCGGGCCGCGCGTGTGGTGGACAAGATCAAGCGACGAGTGCGCATCCCGGTCACGGTGAAAGTACGCAAGGGCTGGGAGAGCGACGACGTCATCCCGCTGCTGAAGCGGTTCGAGGAGATCGGCGTCGCCTCCATCGCCATTCACGGACGCACGCGCAAAGAGAGTTACACGGGCGCCAGCGACTGGGGTTATATCCGCCGGGCCAAGCAGGAACTGGGTATCCCGGTCTTCGGGAATGGCGACGTGAAGACGGCGGCCGACGCCATCCGCATGTTCGAAGAGACCGGGGTAGACGGGGTCATGATCGGCCGCGCTGCGCTGCACAATCCGTTCATCTTCCGGGACATCATGGCCTACGGCTCCGGCCAGCCGATTCTCGACGAGACCGAGCGCCGCATCACGGCCATGGAGAAATATCTGGCGAAAATCGACGGTGCGCCGCAGATCGACAAGTGGAAATTGCACAAGGCCCGAACGGTGATTGGCTGGTTCTCGAAAGGGATCCCGCACGGCAAGGATCTCCGCCAGGGACTGGCTTCGATCACCTCGGTAAGCGACGTGCTCCGCCTGCTGGATGCCACGCGGGAGATGGTGGCTGCAGGGGAGTTGCGATATTCGGCGGTCCTTTCGAGCATCGAGGAAGGTGGAAGAGATCCTTCGCTCGACGCTTCAGGATGACAGATTGTGGTAGTCGCGTCATTCACGCGACACGGCGCCTGCGCCGTTCCCCTCTTCTAATGAAACGCCCTTTGTTCATATTGGATGTGGAGCGCTTGTCATCCTGAGGGAGCGGAGCGACTGAAGGATCTCGTCAACGAGAATCGTGCCCTTCATCGCAGATGGCAACCGGGAAGGTGGAAGAGATCCTTCGCTCGACGCTTCAGGATGACAGGTTCGCCGGAAGAATACGGCCGATAGCGCTGCTGTTCACCCCACAGCATGACCACCACATTTTCAGACCGGCCCACACGCGTGGGCATGATCTCTCTTGGCTGTCCGAAGAACCTCGTCGACGCCGAGATCATGCTCGGGCAGTTGCGGGAGCAGTCCGAGGTCGAGCTGACCAACAGCCTCGACGAGGCGGATGTGGTCATCGTCAACACCTGCGGGTTCATCGACGCCGCCAAGCAGGAGTCGATCGACACGATCCTGGAGGTTGCCGGACGCAAGGGCTCCGGACTGCAGCGCCTCGTTGTCAGTGGGTGCATGGTTCAGAAGTACCGGACCGAACTGCAGGAAGCGATTCCTGAGATCGATTCGTTCGTGGGCCTGGATGCCCTCGATCAGATCACCTCTGCGGTGACCGGTCAGGCACTCACTGCCGACGCCGCGCCGAGCCGCCGGAAGATTTCCACCCGCCTTTATGAAGATCTTCCACGGCTCCTGATCGAAGGAACCTTGCACGCATATCTCAAGGTCTCGGAAGGCTGCTCCAATGCCTGCACCTTTTGCGCGATCCCGCAGATGCGGGGGAAGTTCCGAAGCCGCAGCGTGGATTCCCTCCTCAGGGAAGCGAAAGCGCTCGAGGCCCAGGGTGTGCGAGAACTTTGTCTCGTCGCTCAGGACACCACGCGCTATGGCGAAGATATCGGGATCTCCCGCGGTCTGACCACACTGGTGAGCCGCCTGCTGGACGAGACCGGCTTCGAGTGGATCCGTTTTCTCTACGCCTATCCGGGAAGCATCGACTGGTCCCTGTTCGAGATGATGGGGAAGGAGAAACGCTTCGTTTCCTATTGCGACATTCCGCTGCAGCACGTTGCGCAGTCAGTTCTGCAGCGAATGCGGCGACCTGGAAGTCCCGCGGGCTACAGAGAGATGATCAGCCGCATGCGCGATCTGGTCCCGGACCTTTCCCTGCGCACGACCTTCATTACCGGTCATCCCGGTGAGGGGCCGAAGGAGTTCGGAGAGCTGTTCGACTTCGTGGCCTGGGCGCAGTTCGATCAGATGGGTGCCTTCTGTTATTCGCCCGAGGACCACACACCGTCCGCGCGGATGACGGATCTGCCGACGCGGAAGACGGCCGAGCGCAGGCGGGCCAAGCTCATGGAGTTGCAGCAGGAGATCTCGCTTCGACGCAACGAAGAGAAGATCGGCCAGACCTTCGATGCCATCGTCACAGGCGTCTGCGCGGAGACCGAGCATCTGCTGGAAGGTCGGCTGGTGTCGCAGGCCCCGGAGATCGACGGAAGACTGTTGATCAATGACGGCATTGAGCTTCTGTCCGGATTTCCCTCGTTTGCCCGCGTGCAGGTCAGCGACGCGCATCCCTACGATGTCGTGGGCAGCGTTGTATCGGAGTCGTAGGGCCGTAGTATCGCCGTCGTAGGGCCGTGGTAGGGCCGCACGGCGTGCGGCCGGCATCCGTAGAAAGCATTGCCGATCGTACCTTTGGATAGGGCGGGTGGCCCGGGGGTACCGGCCGCATACCATGCGGCCCTACGAGGGGGTCGCTGACGGGTTTGCGTGGTAGGGCCGCACGGCGTGCGGCCGGCATCCGAAGAAGCGTTGCCGATCGTACCTTTGGATTAGGGCGAGAGGGCCCGGGGTACCGGCCGCATGCCATGCAGCCCTACGAGGGGGTCGCTGACGGGTTTGCGTTGTAGGGCCGCACGGCGTGCGGCCGGCATCCGAACAAGCGTTGCCGATCGTACCTTTGGATAGGGCGAGAGGGCCAGGGCACCGGCCGCATGCCATGCGGCCCTACGAGGGTGTCTTTATTCCGGCTCCGCGGCACTGAGCGGCTTTGCTCCGTATTCTCCGGCTGTCACTCCCACGAGGCTTCCCAGCGTCGTGGCGATGTCGGCAGGAGAGACGCGCGCGTCGTAGGCCCCCGCTCGAATTCCGTTTCCGAAAAAGAGGACGGGTACGTGCTGGTCATCCTCGAGCGGTTCGCCGTGTGTGGTTCCGGTCGTCGTTCCCCAGCTCCACATATATCCGGGCTTGAGCTCAGCGATGACGTCGCCGGATCTCTCCACGAGAAAAGAGTTCCGTACGCTGCGCTCGATTTCCGTGGGGTGCGCGGTGGGGGCGAGAAGCTGGCTGTCTGTGTACACGGCTGACACCCCGTCGATCTGCGCCACGGCATCCCGTACTACGTTCCGTACGCGTTCACGATCGAGTTCCAGCTCGTTGATCCGTTTCCAGTTCAGGTAGATGGAAGGCTCGAAGAAGGTTTTCATGATGGCGTTTCCGATGGGATCGTCATCGTGAAGCTCAATGTTCAAGGCCGTTGCGATTCTTCGCTCCGTGGCTAGTCGCTCTGTGGCCAGCTCACCGATTGTCTTCGCGGATTTCCCTGGGTTCCTGAAGTTGATCCGTCCGCCGGGCTTCCCCATGGCCTCGGAAACTTCGGGAATCGATTGCACCCCGTGGTCGGAGGTCAGGGCGACTGTGACGCGATCCCCGAACCTCTGGCTCAGTTGATCGAAAAACGACTGCAGGGAGCCGTCCAGGCGTACGACGGCGTCGGCCACTTCCAGCGAGTCCGGCCCATAAGCGTGTCCGATGTAGTCCTGGGTGGAGAGGCCCACGAAAAGAAGATCCGGTGAGCCGTCCTCTGTACCCAACTTCTCCGTGTCGATGACGTAGCGGGCCAGATCGAGGAGCAGATCGTTGCCGTATGGGGTGTAGGTCAGAGCGTCGGTGTCCTTGATGGGATGCGGGAAGGCCACTCCCATACCGGCGTGGTTCGTCTTGTGTTCCCGCAGAGCGGGAGGATCGTACGTGACACGATCGAGATCGGCCGGAGAAATGGCGTCGGACTGCGTCCATGCGGGATGTGCGGCGACGAAGGCGGGAATGATGCGATTGAATGGCCCGAGGTCGTGCCGGCCCGCGTACCAGGTCGAGGAGATGAATGCTGGCAGATCCTTGTCCAGCCAGTAGGCGGCGGTGGCCTTGCGACCGGCCATGAGGATGGCGGCGCGATCCTTGATGGCGATGCCGATCACTTTCGAACGCGGATATTTTTCCAGCAGCCGGTCGCCGAGGGAATCTCCCTGCAGATTCATCGGCGAGACCGGATCGCTCGTTCCGGCGGTTACCTGAACGCGGTCGTCGCCCACGCAGTACATGGAATCCTGGCGCGATGGTTCGTACCAGTTGTTGCTGACGATCCCCGTTTCGGAGGGGAGCCGTCCCGTTCCGATCGTGGCGTGGCCCGGACAAGTGTAGGTGTTGGCGTACGGGTAGAAGGCGTTGTCATAGTGGGCACCGTTCTGAAGAAAGCGGTTGAAGCCACCCTTGCTGAACCACGGTTGAAAGCGGGGAAGGTAGCGCTGAGGAAACTGATCGATGGAGATGACCACGATGAGGTCGGGTGAAACGGCGCTGAGCGGTGCGATGAAGAGCGCCAGCGCCAGGAGCACAACAACGGCCAGTTTCATATCAGCACTCCAAAACGAAAAAGGCCACCTCCGGAGAGGTGGCCTTGATGTCATTGCCGGAACTTCCTAGAAGCTGAACTTCGCGGCAAGCTGAATCTGCCGCGGGTCGACACTCGATTCGTACCCATTGACCGTTCCGAAGGAGGGCGCGGTTGAACCCGAGACCGTAGGACGGGTGAAAGTGTACTTATCCGTTGTGGCGTTGTAGGTGGCCCTGTAGTAGACCTGGTTCCCGGAGGTTACGAAGCGGTTCTTCGTGTTCAGAACATTGAAGACTTCTCCGATGAGCTCAAGGTTCATGCCCCGGCCCAGACCGAACAGCTTGGACAGGCGCAGATCTACGTCCCACACCGACGGCTGCCGTTCAGTGTTGCGCTGGAGAAGCCTGGCACCCGAGAGGAAGTCAACGAGCTGAGCGCGGCTGAAGTTGTTCGCTGCCAGCAAGTCGATGACATTTCCGCTGCTGTCCACGAATACGGGGATGTTGCCGGACTGCTGACTGAGTCCGTTCAGACCGTTTGCCGACGTTCCGGATCCCGTGAACTGGATTCCGGCGGTGTAGGGAACGCCGGAACGCCAACTGCCGATACCGGAGACCAGGAAGCCGAGGGGAAGATGGTAGGTGAGATCGCCGACGATGCGGTGCGGAACATCGCTGTCGCTGCGGCCCTGACTGAGAGAGGGGTTGTTCGGATCAAAGAGGAAGGAGCTGGACGTGGATCGCTCGTTTGAATCCTGGTCGATCGAACGGGAATAGGTGTAGCTGAGATCCCAGGAGAGATTGGAGTTATTCAGAGCCAGCTTGTGCGTTTCCAGTGTTACGGCTCTGTACGAGGCTTCCTCGCCGCTGAACAGCTCGCGAACGCTGCCCAAATCGGTATAGAGCCGCTGGGACCGGGTATTGGTGTCCACTGAATAGAGGGGAAGGTTCCCGAGAGAGATGCCGAGAGGAACGGCGTTGATGTTGCGCGATCCCTGAACGTGCTTGAGTTTCGAGTAGATGCCGCCGATTCCTACGCTCATCGTTGGTCCGAACTGCTGCTCGAACTGCAGGCTGGAGCGCCACGCTTCCTGGGCTTGGTATTCGGGGCCAAAGGTGACGATGTCGCTGGAGAACGAAGCGAGCTGGTTGAACTGATCCGGGGACAGAACGTTGGGGAATGCCGGGCACTTGACCACTGTGGCCGTGGCGCAGGTGAGGGTGATCTGGTTGAAGTTTCCGGAGATCTGCGTCAGGGGATTCGAGAGAAGAATGTCCGGCATGTAGCCGTAGAACTTGCCCGTGCCGCCGCGCAGGACCGATCGGCCCGTTCCGAAAAGGTCGTAGGCAAAGCCCACCCGGGGAGCGATGTTGTTCGTGTCTTCGTGGAAGTTGTCGATCAATTCAGGATGCTGCGGGAAGACGTTCGTTGCCGGTTTCGGAACGGTCTGCCAGTCGTAGCGCACACCGGCGTCCACGGTCAGCTTCGTGCCGACGCGGAAGTTGTCCGTGACGAAAAACCCGTACGTATTCTGGTTCCAGGAGGTCAGACCGCCGCCCTCGCCGAAACCCTGATTGAACTGGTTGACCTTGTCCGCCAGATAGTCGGCAACGCTGCTGTAGCGGAAAATCCCGCTGCGGTTGCGGGGAAAGAGGTTGTCGATCTTCATAAGCAGCGCTTCCGCGCCACCCTTGAGGGTGTGTGTGCCCAAAGACCACTGCACCGAATCCTTGAGCTGGGTCTTTTTCTCGGTAGTGTTGTTCGGAAGGAAGTCGTTGTGTCCGAAGAAAACGTTTCCACCTACGTTGACCACGATCTCGGGGCTGTTGGTAGTAACGGGATCGACAGGGCGCTCATCCTTGCTGTACTGGATGAGGGCCTGGTTGAAAAGGTTCGAGGTGATGATCGTTTCTGCCTGGCCGACGAGCTGGTTGAACTTATCGGTTTCAGTGCCCTGATTGGAAAGGTCGCTACTGCTGCTCTGGTTATTGCCGTTTTCGAAGCTGGAGTAGTTGTCACGAAGAGAAAAGTGGTTGTTGTTGCCGGCGTTCCAGTCAATCTTGGCCAGATAGGTGTTCTGGTCGAAGGTCTGATCGTAGGATGTTCCCTCGGCGTAAGGCCGCCCCGTGAGAGTCTGCAGTTTGGCCAGAAAGGCGGCCTGAGTGTCCGGGGAGAGCGTTGTGAATGCGCTGCGCGTTCTGATATCCGTGGCGATGATGGGAAGTTTCTGCCGCTGAAAGTCGCCGTTGAGGAAATAGAAGAGCGTGTCGTGAATGATCGGACCGCCCACAGCGAATCCGGGCTGCGAGGAATTGCGGGCGCGGAAGCTCTCCTGCACGGTCTGCCCGTTGGAAAGCTTGACCGGACGCGTTGCGGCCCATGACCGCTTTCTCAGAAAGTAGAAAGCCTCACCGTCGAGATCGTTCGTGCCGCTCTTGGTGATGGCGTTCAGGGTCGCTCCCACTCCCCGACCGTATTCGGCGCTGTACTGGGCACGAATGACCTGGAACTCCTTGATCGCTGCCTGCGAGAACGTGAAGGGGGCGCGCGTACCGCCGGTCTGTTCACCAAAAAAGTCGTTGTTCGAGCTGGCCCCATCGATGTTGTAGTCGGTGCCGATTCCGCGCGAGCCGTTCGAGGTGATGCGGCCGCCGAAGGTGTTGGCAATTCCCGGAGTGAGTTGCGCCAGTGAGCGGAAGTCGCGACCGAGAAGGGGGAGATTGTTGATCTGCTCCTCGGTCACGGACTGGGCCGTTCCGGAGCGCGTGGTATCGACAATAGGCGCCTCCGCGGTGACGGTCAGTGTCTCGCTCACCTGAGGCGTAAGTTTGACGTCCGCTCTCGTGGCGTTGCCCAGGAGTACGGTCACGGAGGGAACGGTGGAAGTACCGAGACCGGCCAGTTCCGCGGTAACTCGGTAGCGGCCCGGCTGGAGGAGATTGAGCACGTACGCTCCATCGCTTTCCGTGACCGCGTTCCGGGTCAGACCGGTGTCGATGTTGACGGCGGTGATCGTCACTCCGGGCAGGATCGCGCCCGAGCTGTCGGCGACAACGCCGCTGATGGAGCCTGTAGTCGCACTGCCGGATTGCGCGAAGGCGGATCCGCTGAACAGGAGTGTACAGATGATGGCCCCGAGAACAGCCCCGCGGCGTAAGAAAACGGACATGATTCCTCCTGGAGTTAGGTGGGGGTGGTGTGAATTGAACATGATATGGGTCAACCCGGCGAAACTTTTAGGAAACCTATCGCATGTGGCGACTTTTCTCAACGGAGAACTGGGAAAGAGGAGGTGAATTTGGAGTGCATCAGAAGCTCTTCAGGAAGGCCTCGTTGGTCGGAAATTTCTGGAGTCTCTCCAGGAGCATGCGCATGGCCTGCGTCGGGTCGGTGCCGGCCAGGGCACGGCGCAGAGTATGGATTTTGGCCAGATGCGGGGCGGAGAGCAATTTTTCTTCTTTTCGCGTCCCTGTCTGCCCGATGTTCATGGCCGGGAAAATGCGCCGCTCGAACAGTCCCCGATCGAGCAGGACTTCCGTATTTCCCGTCCCCTTGAACTCCTGGAAGATGACCTCGTCCATGCGCGATCCGGTGTCCACCAGGGCCGTGGCGATGATGGTCAGTGATCCCCAGTCCTCGGCCTTGCGCGCTGCACCGA
>JBDTRY010000072.1:0-15451 GCA_039931435.1 Acidobacteriota bacterium
CGCGCGGCATCTCATACTCGAGGCCTCGCAGCCACTGCGCGACGCCGACCGTGCCAGACTGGCCGCAAACGGCTTCCACATCGTCCAGGCGATCGGAGGAAACCGGTTCGTGGTCCGCACGCCGAGTGGCACCCTCGTCGATCCGACGCTCTTCGAGCAGCTTCAGCTTTCAGCGGAGGAGCTCGCTCCGGAACGGAAGATCATGCCCAGCGCCATTCCCGAGATCGGGCGCAACCCTTCAGCACCGAAGCTCACGATCCTCTTCTACGACGACGTCGACTTTGTGCAGGCTCGTGCAGAGCTCGAGCGAGCGGGCGGATACCTGTCCAATCCTCTACAGACCAGCTTCGGAGTACTCAGGACCATCGATGCCGTGATGCCATGGCAGGCCATCGACAATGCGCTCTCGTCCGATGCGGTTTTTCAGGTTCACGGGCCCCGTCCGCACATCATTCCGGACAACGCCCTCTCCGCCCAGCTCTCGGAAGTGACGCCTCTCTACTCAGCTCCCTACGGCCTCTCCGGCCAGGGAGTCACGGTTTCGGTATGGGATTGCGGCCGGGCTCAGGCCGACCACCCCGAATTTCAAGGCAGACTAACCACTCACAATCCCGGCGCGGCGATCCAGCTCCATCCCACACATGTCAGTGGAACGATCGGCGCAGCCGGCTTGACTCCCGCCGCCAAAGGGATGGCGCCGGCGGTGAAAATCGAGCAGTTCGACCTCCCTTGTGGTTCGTCAACCGGGCAGAATTACCTCGACGCAAAGAGAGATAATTTTCCAGCGCTCTCGATCCGCGCCGACAACAATTCGTGGGGCTACGAGCTGGGTTGGGGAAGGGACGAAAACAGCAAATGGGTCTGGCATGCCGGGTCGGAGCTCTTCGGCGGCTATGAACTGGACAGCGCAGCATTCGACAAGCTGGCCCGGGAGAATCTGACGAACATCGTCTTCTCCGCAGGAAACGACGACACCGACACCGGCCCGGATCTGGCGCCATTCGTTCACCTCCATGAGGATGACACCAAGAACTGGTGCTACTCGACCGATGGGAGCGGCAAGGATTGCCCGCTGACCACCTGCGACGCCACACGCTGTGAAATCGTGCGTCACCCGGCCGACGGACCGTTTCAGACTGTAGGACCGACCGGCGCCGCGAAGAACGTGATCGCCGTGGGGGCGGTAGGGGCCAATGGCATCATCGCCAGCTTCAGCTCACGAGGTCCGGCGCAGGACGGCCGCATCAAGCCAGACCTTGTGGCCAAGGGACTACTGACGCTTTCGACGGGAACCGGTTCGGGATATTCGACGTTGAACGGAACTTCCATGGCGGCACCGGTGGTCACGGGCATCACCGCCCTTCTCGTCGAGCAGTGGCGAAAGACGTTTCCCGGTGCCACGGATCCGAGGTCCGATGTCATGCGCGCGCTCCTGGTGAACGGCGCAAAAGATCTCGGCAATCCCGGCCCGGATTACACCTATGGCTACGGACTGGTCGATGCCAAGAATTCGGCAGACACGATCATTGCCGACGGCGGAACGGGAGCGCGGATACGCACGTCCAGCCTCGCTCAGGGAGCGATGTTCGAGCTGCCGCTGACCGTTCCATCCAGTGGTACAACCCGCGTTACTCTGGCCTGGAACGATCCCGAGGCGGTTCCTTTTCCGGAGTCTGCCGTGGTGAATGTGCTCAGCCTGAAAGTGATCGCTCCGTCGGGAGACGCAATCCTCCCGTGGGTGCTCAACCGGGATGAGCCGACGAAGAATGCCACGCGCGGAACGAACAACGTGGATGTCATCAAACAGGTGGAACTGAGCTCGGTCCCGGCCGGAAACTACCGCGTGCAGGTCACGGCAACGGCGATCCGCTCCAATTCGCCCCAGAAGTTCGCCATCGTAACTAACGGCGCATTCGGCGCTGAAGCTCCGCCATGCCTCGATTCGTACGAACCGAATGACTCGACGGAGGCTGCCTGGGGCGGGCTGATTCCTTCGACGCCGATCACGGGAAGAATCTGCAGCAGCGTCGACAGGGATTTCTACAGAATCCTGGTGAATCGCGGAGGGCCCGTTGCGGCCACCGTGACCGCTACCGGTACACCGGTGAGAGTGACCATCAGCGGGAACGGAGTGACAACGACGTCGACCGATGTGCAGATCGGCGCCACGGGAACTGTGCAGGTCAACCTCGGAGCAACCGGCAGCCCGATCAGCACGACCCCGCTCTTCGTGGAAGTTGAGCCCATCGGGGCCATCGGGTCGCCCGGCAGCTACGATCTGCAGGTCTCGTATTCGTTCGTGCCTTCCACCAGACGCCGGGGAGCCTCACAGTAGGTCCGGCTCGCCGCGTTGTTGTGCTCCGGGTCTGATCGCTCATAGAATCGCTGGATAATTTCGTTCCGAAGTTTCTCTCACAAGACTGCTCAGGAGCATGATGAACTACGCGCATCTTCTGCTCGAAGAACGGGGGCAGGATCTCTTCGTCTGGATGAACCGTCCGGACGTGCACAACGCCTTCAACGACGAGATGATCGCGGAGTTCGTCGATCTCTTTTCCTCGGCCAGCCGGCTGTCCCGGTATCGGGCGGTAGTTCTGGGAGGGAAAGGGAAAAACTTCTGTGCCGGAGCGGATCTGAACTGGATGTCGGCGATGGTCTCCTACACGAGAGCGGAGAACATTCGCGATTCCTCGCTGATGGCAAAAATGTTCGACCTTCTCGATTCCTGTCCGGTGCCGTTGATCGGCCGGGTGCAGGGAGCGGCGATCGGCGGCGGTGTCGGACTGGTCGCGGTCTGTGACATTGCCATCGCACAGTCGTCCAGCCGCTTCGGACTGGCTGAAGTGAAGCTGGGCATTCTCCCGGCCGTAATCTCACCCTACGTAATCGCCAAGATCGGAGTGTCGGCCGCCAGGGCTCTGTTTCTGACAGGCGAGCGCTTCGACGCTGCGCGAGCGTTGCGGATCGGACTGGTGCACCGCCTTGTCGACGATGAGGCGGACCTGGAGGCTGCGATCACAGAAACGCTGGCAGACGTCGCCACGTCCGGCCCGGAAGCCGTGCGCGCATGCAAGAAACTGATCGCCTTCGTCAGCACGAACGAGGTCGGCGAAGCAATTCCCTACACGATCGAGGCCATCGCTGAACGGCGAATATCGGATGAAGGTCAGCAGGGGATGAAGGCCTTCCTCGGCAAGCAGTCCCCGCCATGGACGCCGGAACGATGATCCGGCGCATTCTCGTGCCGAACCGCGGCGAGATCGCCGCGCGGATTGCCCGAACCTGCCGGACGATGGGGATCGAGACGGTGCTGGCGCACGCCGAAGGCGACGTTTCCCCGCAGGCTCGGCGCCTCTTTGACGAACTGATTTCGCTGGGTTCCGCGGAGGCCGCTCAGTCCTATCTCAATGTTGGACAGATTATCGACGCCGCTCGAGAAAGAGGCGCCGACGCCATCCATCCCGGTTACGGGTTCCTGTCGGAGCGTGCGTCCCTGGCGCAGGCTTGTGCTGAGGCCGGACTTGTCTTCATCGGGCCCTCCGCCGATACGATCGAGAAGATGGGCTCGAAATCCGGATCGCGTCATCTGATGAAAACGCTCGGCGTTCCCGTGGTTCCCGGATACGACGGGGACGACCAGCAGGACTCCACGCTCGTCGCGGAAGCGGACCGGATCGGGTTCCCTCTTCTGGTGAAAGCGTCTGCGGGCGGCGGCGGAAAGGGAATGAAGATCGTTCGAAGCAGGGATGAGGTGGCCAACGCGCTGGCATCCGCCCGGCGTGAGGCGACGAAGGCTTTCGGTGACAGGACCCTCCTCCTCGAGCGATACATCGAACATCCCCGCCACGTTGAAATTCAGATCCTTGGCGATTCCCATGGGACGGTCCTTCACCTGTTCGAGCGCGACTGCTCGATTCAACGGCGGCATCAGAAGATCGTGGAAGAGAGTCCGGCCCCGCTCTACGGCGACGACCTGCGTCAGCAGATGACGAAGGCGGCACTGGCGGCGGCTGATGGGGTCGGCTATCAGAACGCCGGAACCGTGGAGTTCATCGTGGCGCCCGATGGGGCGTTCTATTTCCTGGAGATGAATACCCGGCTGCAGGTAGAGCACCCCGTTACTGAAGAGGTCCTTGGGTTGGACCTGGTTCGGGCGCAGATCGAAGTGGCGGACGGGAAGCCTGTGCCGTGGGGACAGGACTCCCTCATCCAGCGCGGCCACGCCATCGAGTGCCGGATTTACGCCGAGGATCCGGATGAGGGATTTCTGCCGCAAACCGGAAGGATTGAATATTACCGGGAGCCGGCAGGTCCGGGAGTCCGGGTGGATTCCGGAGTTGGACAGGGCACAGGAATCTCGGTTCACTTCGACCCGTTGCTTGCCAAGCTGATCGCAATCGGAAGGGACCGGGATGAGGCCATCGCCCGATTACGCGGAGCCATGGAGGATTTCGCCATCCTCGGCACGCGGACGAACCTATCTTATCTGCGGCGGATCATTACGCATACAGAGTTTGCCGCGGGACGCGTGAGCACGGCCTTCGTGGTCGACCATGAAGAGGACCTGCGGGCGGTGCCTGCACCCGAGGCTGCATCGGTGGCAGCAGTCCTGGCGAGTGAAGGCCTGGGGCCAGGGTCGCCTGCAAAATCCGCCGGGACAGTACGGAGTTCGGTATGGGAGATGCTTGGTGATTGGGGTCGCTGACGGATGCCAGCGCTCGAGGGGAAAAGGAGAACGAGATGAGTGAACGCGATGACATGGACGATGTTGATGACGCGCAGGATGAGAGTGATGAACAGATCGAACAGATGATCGTGGAGAACGGGATGCTCGTTCACACGCTGGCGAACCTGCTGGTGCAGAAGGGCGTCCTCAAACAGGAGGAGATCGAGGCGGAGATGGACCGTCTCTACGATGCCATGGAATCGTTCGAGGATGCGGACGAGGAGTGAGGGGAATAGCTCCGGAAAAATGCGGCTTACATTCGGCGAATACGTCGAAGGGAGAACCATTTACATGAAGATTCGCAATTCGATGCTGGCGGTGGTCTGCGCGCTGTTGATTTCCGGAATTGCCGCTGCCGCAAGCATTACGCCCGAGCAGGCGGCGTGGGCGAAGGGCCCGGCCCAGTACCTGATGACAAAGCACGAAATGGATCAGTGGAAGTCGATCAAAAGCGAGGAAGAGGCGAATAGATTCATCGACCTTTTCTGGGCGAAGAGGAACCCCGATCCGACGAAACCGGGAAACGCCTTCCGGGATCGATTCGAAGCTCTGGTGAAGTACGCCGACGAGCACTTCGGACATCAGAAGTTACCGGGTTCCATGACGGAGCGGGGTAAGGTATTCATCCTCATCGGACCTCCTTCCAGGGTGGCGAAAACCAACACGGAAACGATCAGCACCGTTCAGTCCGGCTCACTGAAGGATGTGGAAGGAAACCTGAACGAGGACAATCCACCTGCTGAGACCTGGATCTACGAAACCGACCACATCCCGGCGTATGCAGGGAATCAGGAGTTGCGAATCAACTTCGTCGATCAGTTTGCGAATGGAGATTTCAAACTCACCAATTCGCGAACGAACTTCACCGACCTGTTCAAGAAGTCGGCCTCCGCGGCCATCCTCCATCCCGAGCTGACCGCAGTGCCGCAGGTTGCCATGGCGCCAGCGGCGCCCACCATGCAGGCGCCATCGCAGGCCGCTCCTGCAGTGACGGTCGCTCCTCCGCCGGCTGCGCCCGCGCTTTCTACGCAATTCAAGACGGAGTCGCTGAAGACTGCGGTCTCGGAATTCAATGCGGCGAAGACGAGCCCGTACAAGCCGAGCTATGTCACGTACGGCGAGTTCATCACTTCCAGCGGAGAGTACTTCGTTCCCGTGGAGCTCTATGTACCCGCTTCGGCAGCGCTGCCATCAGAGAACCTCACCTTTTTTGGGCAGATTCAGGACAAAGATGGCAATCCGGTCGCTGTCTTCGAGGAGCCGGCGACGCTCCAGCAATCCAAGTACGACTGGTATTACGACAAGTCCCTGCCCCTCCAGCCGGGCAAGTATGTCGGCGTTTTCGGACTGGCATCCGACGGCAAGCCGCTGACGATGTCCCGGGCGGAATTGAATCTGGATCCTCTGACTGGCACCGACCCGTCGATGTCGCGGTTGATTCTGTCGAACAACCTTTTTGCCCTCGCTGAGGCTCAGAAGCCGGACGACCCCTACGCTTTTGGCGGGATCAAGGTAGTGCCCAAGGGCGATCTGACATTCCATAGTTCCGACGAGCTCTGGTACTTTTTCGAGCTTCGAAACCCGGGCGTGGACGAGAGCGGTAATCCGAAGGTGCAGGTAAAGGTTGACGTGCAGGGCACGACGGCGAAGGGCAAGAAGGTCAAGATGAGCGCGCCGATGTCGCCTGCCAATGCCGAGCTGCTCAAAGGCGTTCCCGGACACTATGCCGTGGGGAGCTCCATTCCTCTCGGCGGCTTCGAGCCGGGAGACTACTCGATGAAGCTCACAGTGAAGGATTCGCTCAAGAGTCAGACCTACACGCGGGAACAGGCGTTCAAAATTACCGCAGAGGCAGGAAAGTAGACTGATGCCATTTGCCACCGTGGAAGAAGCGGCCGAACTCTATCGCCGCGGCCAGTTCGTGATCATCGTCGATGACGAGGACCGCGAAAACGAAGGGGATCTGTGCATCGCCGCCGAGAAGATCTCACCCGAAGCGGTGAACTTCATGGCCACCCACGGCCGTGGTCTGATCTGTCTGGCGCTCACCGAGGAACGATGCGCCGATCTGCAGCTTCCGCTGATGGTCGAGCACAACACCTCGAACTACGGGACGGCGTTCACCGTGTCCATCGAAGCGCGGGGACGGGTCACCACGGGAATCTCGGCGCGCGATCGCTCCGAGACTGTGCGCGTGGCCATCGATCCGAACACTCGCCCGGCCGACCTTCTTCGGCCGGGGCACATCTTTCCTCTTCGGGCTCGCAAGGGCGGTGTGCTTAAGCGCGCCGGCCAGACAGAAGGTTCGGTCGACCTGGCCGCCATCGCCAATATGACGCCGGCGGCGGTGATCTGCGAAATCATGAACGCCGATGGCACGATGGCCCGGCTCCCGGACCTTCGGAAATTTGCTGTCGAGCATGGGCTGAAAATCATCTCCGTTGCGGACATCATCCGATACCGCATGCAGCACGAACGCCTGGTACACCGCGTGGCCTCACCTCGGCTTCCGACACCGTACGGGGAGTTCAAGGTGTACGCCTACAAGAGTGACGTCACCGGCGAGGAACATGTAGCACTGGTCATGGGGGAGGTCGACGAGGAGAAGCCCATCCTCGTGCGCGTGCACTCGTCCTGCCTCACTGGCGATGTCTTTCAGTCCGACCGCTGCGACTGCGGCGATCAGCTTCACCGGGCCTTCGAGTTGATTGCAGAAGAGAAGTCCGGCGTGGTTCTCTACCTTCTCCAGGAAGGACGAGGAATCGGTCTGCTGAACAAACTGAAAGCCTACGAGTTGCAGGATGCCGGAGCGGACACCATCGAGGCCAACGCCTCGCTGGGCTTTGCCGCCGACATCCGCGAATACGGAACCGGGTCGCAGATTCTCCGCGATCTGGGGGTGCGCAAGATGCGACTCATGACCAACAATCCGGCCAAGTACGTGGCCATCGAAGGATTCGGGCTGGAAATCGTGGAGCGCGTCCCTCTGGAGATCGCTCCTTCGTCGGATACTCGAAAATACCTCGAAGCAAAAAAGAAAAAACTGGGACATATTCTCGAGCTGGTCTGATCCAGCCTCGGAGGCTTTGCGACGCGGCGATTCCTGACCCGTTGCGCCACGGTATAGACGTCCGAAGGGATTCGCTGATAGTGTCCGCGGAATACTTCCGCGCTGCCCGACCGCCACGATTCGATTGCTCTACTGAGGGGTTTCATGTCGCATACCGGTCCCATTCTTGAAGGCCAGGGCGCCTCGGATTATGAACGCTATCTGCGGGTGCCCGAGCTTCTCGCTCTGCAGAAGGAAGCAGATCAACTCATCCACCCGGAAGAGCGACTCTTCCAGATCGTTCATCAATCGGCCGAGCTCTGGCTCAAGGAAGTCGACTACGAGATCGATCGCGCCGTGGCTCAGATCGTCGAAGGCCACGCGGAGCCAGCCGCCGACCTGCTTCATCGTTGCACCCTGATCCTGGATCTGTTGCGGGAGCAGATCGTCATTCTGGAGACGATGGCTCCGGCGGACTACCACGTCATCCGCGTGAGCTCGCTCGGTCGTGGCAGCGGGGGAGAGTCCCCCGGCTTTTCGCGGCTACTTACTGCCGGAAAGCGTCTCTGGCCTCCTTTCGAGGAGATGCTGACGAAGCGGGACACCACCCTGATCGCCATAGAACGCGATCCCCGGGGCTGCTACGAGCTTTTTCGGCTTGTTCAGGCGCTGATGGACTACGATGCGGCCTTCATGAAGTGGCGTTACACGCATCTGCGTCTGGCTGTCCGAATCATAGGAGCCCGCGTCAGTTCCCTGAAGGGAGTGCCGGTGAATCAGCTCGAATTCGGCACCAGGGAACCCCTGTTTCCCCAGCTCTGGGAAACGATCAATGAGCTGACGGCTGAATTCAAGCCACAATACTGACCGGCGACGGCCATTTGACGGAGAGGAAACCGACGTTTCCAACCGGTAAACTTCGTTGCATAAAAAGCTTCAAAATCGATGGTTGGGCGTTGACGCTGCAAAATCGCATCTCTATACTCGCAAACCTGTCACGCGGCTCGGCCGTGTTCAGTAACTTCAATCACGCGTGCCGGCCAATCTGCGATCACATCTTGGGAGTTCGACCCGCATGAGAATGAAGTCGTGCCTTTTGCCCGCGCTGGTGCTTTGCATCAGTACCGTGGCGTGCAGCAAAATCGACGCGCGGGTAGAGATTCGTGAAGCTAACGAGCTCTACACCGGTGAAAAGTACCAGCAGGCCATCGCCCACTACGAGAAGGCCCGGAAGGTGGACGGAACCTCCTTTCCCGAGCTCGACAGGATGATCGGTTACTGCTACCTCGGCCTATACAATCCCGACACAAAGACTCCCCAGAACGAAAAATACGCCGATCACGCCGTCGAGGAACTGAAACGCTATCTTCGCAGGAAGCCCGAGGACACCACGGCCCGGGAAGCGTTGATCAATCTGTTCCTCAACTCAAACCGTAATCAGCAGGCTATCGACTTCTTCCGCGATTACCTGCAGACACACCCCAACGACCTGGATGCCGTGAAGTCCATTGCCACGCTCTATGCCAAGGCCGGAGACTTCGCCCAGTCGCTGAACTGGTACAAGAAGATCACCCTTCTCGATTCCTCGAATCCGGAAGCTTTTTATATCTATGGTGTTGTTCTTTACGAAAAGGTGTCGAAGAATCCACCCGTCGACAGAAACGAGACGCTGGCGTTTATCGAAGAGGGAAAGCAGGCGCTTCTTCGAGCCGTTGCCCTCAAACCCAACTATTTCGAGGCGAACGTTTACATGAACCTTCTCTTCCGCGAGCAAGCGAAACTGTTTGCCGATAACCCTGAAGCACAGCAACAGCTGTATGCGAAGGCGGACGAGTTTCGTAATCGAGCCATCGAGATCAACAAAGCGAAGAAGAAGTCTTAGCTGGGGCGGATCGCACGATGTTCGAAACCACGGTCGTAGAATCAAAAAAGCACAAGGTCGGAATTCAGAAATACCTGACCCTTCCGGTTTCGATCGCCGTTCACGTGATCATCATCGGGGGTGCAGTGTTCGCGGCGGTCTGGAACATTGAGTTTCCGGCCAATGCGCCGGCGCAGACGTCGCTGTATCAGGTGGCCGCAACGCCGCCCCCGCCCCCGCCGCCCCCTCCGCCTCCACCTAAGGCTGCCGTAACGCAGGTGAAGCCGGTGGAGATCCCCAAGAACGTTCAGGACATGGCTCCGACGAACGTGCCCGAGAAGGTTCCCGACGTCAAGCCGTCGGCCTCGGTAGATGCCGGGGTCGAGGGTGGTGTGGAAGGTGGGGTGGAAGGCGGCGTGGTTGGGGGAGTGGTGGGCGGAGTCGTGGGCGGTGTGATGACCGAAGCTCCCAAGCCGGAGGGTCCCTTGCGTGTCGGAGGTGACGTCAAGGCGCCCGTGGTCATCAACCGGGTCGAGCCTCAGTATCCGGAAGTTGCCCGCAAGGCGCGGGTGGCGGGAATCGTCATTATCGAAGCGACGATCGACAAGTCTGGGAATGTCACCAACGTGAAGGTGCTCAAAGGGTTGCCCTTCGGGCTGGATCAGGCTGCGGCGGACGCCGTTCGCAGATGGAAATTCAAACCGGGAACACTGAACGGCTCGCCCGTCGATGTTCTTTTCAATCTCACAGTCAACTTCAAGTTGAATTAAAAAGGAGCGGTTTTCCGGCTCGCCCTGCCGGAGATAACCGAGGAGGAAAAGCACCCATGGATATGACACCAATGCATTTGTGGAACTCGATGGGGGTGGTCGGCAAGACCGTCGCCATCGTCATGGCCCTGATGTCCATCTATTCGTTCTGGGTCATGGTGGAGCGCTACATCGTGTTCCAGCAGGCCAAGAACCAGTCCCTGAAGCTGATCGGGGCCATGTCGAACGTGCTCACGCGCAGCGCCTACCAGGAAGCGATCGATGTCACCAAGAAGTACAAGCAGAGCCACCTGGCCAAGGTCATTGCCGCCGGTCTTCTGGAGTTCGAGGCCACGCGCCGTGACAAGCGCACGTCCGATCCTGAACTGTCCGTCGAAGCCGCCCGCCAGGGCATGGATCGCACGGCCATGATCACCGTCGCCGAGCTGAAGGAAAATCTCGGCGTGCTGGCCACCATCGGAGCCACCGCACCCTTCGTCGGCCTGTTCGGTACAGTCATGGGAATCATCCGCGCCTTTCAGGGCATGGCTACCTCCGGCGGCGGTATCGCCTCGGTCTCCGCTGGTATCGCCGAAGCACTGATCACCACGGCCGGTGGTCTTATCGTGGCCATCCCTGCGGTCTGGGCCTACAACTACTTTCAGAACCGGGTCGATCGCTTCACGGTCGAAATGTCCAATTCCGGTTCGGAGATGACCATTTACTTCCTCAAGGAAGCGGAGCTCGGCAATGAGCGCAAAACATCGATCGGGTAATTCACTCGGCAAGTTCAGTAAGCAGGCGCTGACTTCCGACATCAACGTCACGCCGCTCGTCGACGTCTGCCTGGTGCTTCTGATCATCTTCATGGTCGTCACCCCCCTGCTGCAGAAGGGCGTGCCGGTGAATCTGCCCGTCTCTCAGGACCCGGAGAAGACTCCCGACACCGAGAAGCAGCTGCAGATTTCCGTCAAAGCTGATGGGTCCGTGTATCTGGGTCCAATGGTCGTGCGTAAAGAGCAGCTGGAAAGCTCTATGAAGGATGTCTTTCAAAAGGATCCCGCCCGCGAGATCGCAGTCAAGGGAGATCGCCTCGTCCCTTACGGCGACGTCATGGATGTGCTCAAGGCGGCCCGGGACGCGGGTTTCGAAAACGTCGGCCTCATCGCTCAACCGATCAAACAGGCACAGCAACAAGGAGCGACATAATCCATGCAAGTAGGTGGAAGCGGCGCAGTAAAGTCCGATATCAACGTCACGCCGCTCGTCGACGTTGTACTCGTTCTCCTGATCATTTTCATGGTCATCACGCCCATCGTGCAGATGGGCTACCTCGTTCGGGTTCCGCCCAAGGCTCCTCCCGGAACTCCGATGGACCTGATGAACGATCAGATCATTCTCCGGCTTCTGCCGAACAACCGGATCATGATCAACAAGGAAGAAGTGACGCCGGATCAGTTCCCTCAGAGGATGCGCGAAATCCTCAAGGGCAACTCCAGCAAGATGGTCTTCTTCTCGGGAGATCGTACGGTGAACTATGAATCGACCATTCAGTTTCTGGACATGGCCCGAGCCTCCGGCGCCCACAACATCGGCATCATCGTGGAGGAGTTGAACAAATAGTCCTCTCTGCACTCCATTCATTGATTTCCATGAAGGACAGGTTCACCGCCTGTCCTTTTTTGTGTTTGAATCCCTTCCATGACTGAGCAGTCCGAGTCGCCAGGAGAGGCAGCCCTGCCGGAATCCACCGCGGCAGATCCGGTGCCCGCCGAGATAGTTTCAACACCGCGTCCCCGCTGGCGGGTCATCCTCACAAGCATCATCGGTCCAATTCTCCTCTTCGGCGTTTTCTATGTGGGGTCCACGCTGGCCTTCGGTCTGGCCGTCTATCCTCTCGTCGGTGCGGGCAACGATCTCCGGGCCACGACTGCCTATTCGAACGTCTCGCTTCTTGCGGCACTGGTGGCAAGTTTTGCCTGCATCCGCATCTGCGATCGCGGGCGATGGAAGCTGGGGCTGGCCGGGACGGCACGAAGCATCGGCTGGCAGTCGCTGGCCGGACTGGGTGTGGCCACGGCTGTAATCGGCCTGGCCGATCTGCTCATCGTTCTGACGACGAACTTCCGCCACGTGAAGGGGCCGGGCTTCGACTGGTGGCATGTACTGGTCCTTTTCCTCCCTGCCGCGGCGCACGAGGAACTGGTCTTTCGAGGCTATCCTTTTCAGAAACTTCTGACCTGGAACAAAACTGGTGCCGTGCTTATCAGTTCGCTCATCTTCATGGCCGTTCATCTCGGCAATCCCGGGGTGGAGTTCATCGGCATGGCCGATGTGTTCGTGGCCGGTGTCCTCCTGGCCCTGGCGTATCTGGTGTGGAATAGCCTCTGGTTTCCGATCGCCCTGCACTTCTGCTGGAACGTTCTCAGCGGGCCGGTTCTCGGACACGAAGTGAGCGGTCTGAAGTTCAATACCACCGTTTTACGAACGATCGATCCCGGCCCAGCCATCCTCACCGGAGGTCCTTTCGGGATCGAAGCGAGCATCTTCACGCTGGTTCTGGACATAGTGGCCGCTCTGATTCTGATGGCCGTGGTAATCCGCCGGCGAAATCGAATTCCGCTCATCGGCGTTTCCATGGAAACGGCAGTCACCTCATCCGCGGCCGCCGGCATCGAAGACCTGGAGAGACAATGAAAGAAATCGTAATCGTAGACGGGGCACGGACCCCGATGGCCGAGTACAACGGACACTTCACGGAGATCAGCGCCCTGGACCTTGGGGCCGCCGCTGCCAGAGAAGCGTTACAGAGGAGTGGTTTCGCTCCCGATGAGATCGACCACGTCATCGTGGGCAATGCCCTGCAGACCTCGGGAGATGCCATCTACGGCGCTCGCCACGTGGGACTGAAAGCGGGAATCCCCAACGCCGTTCCGGCGCTCACCGTCAATCGCCTCTGCGGCTCCGGGATCCAGTCGGTGATCAACGGCGCCGAGCAGATCATGCTCGAGGAAGCCGAAACGGTTCTGGCCGGCGGGATGGAAAACATGTCCCAGGCCCCGCATGTGGTGCGCGGGGCGCGAAAGGGCTTCCGTCTGGGCCAGGGTGCCCTCGAAGACTCGCTGATGGTCGCGTTGCTGGACAGCTACTGCGGGCTGTACATGGCCCAGACATCCGACAACCTTGCCCGCAAATACAACATTACCCGTGAGGAGCAGGATCAGTTTGCCATCTGCAGCCAGCAGCGGGCGGGGAGAGCTCAGGAGCAGGGCGTGTTCAGCGAAGAGATCGTCGCCGTGGAGGTGGGCCGCAAGAAGCAGCGCATCGATGCCGATGACCATTTGCGTCCGGACACGACCATGGAAGGCCTGTCCGGCCTCAAGCCCGCCTTCTCCAAGGAAGGATTTGTCACCGCCGGCAACGCCAGCGGCATCGTGGACGGCGCGGCCATGCTCGTGGTCAGCACGCCCGAACGGGCGCGGGAACACCAGAAAACTCCGCTGGGACGAATCGTGTCCTGGGGTGTGACGGGAGTCGATCCGGAGATCATGGGAATCGGTCCGGTTCCCGCCATCAAGATCGCATTGGACAAGGCCGGTCTGAAACTCGACGACATCGATCGCATCGAGATCAACGAAGCCTTCGCAGGCCAGATCCTGGCTGTGGCCAAAGAGCTCTCCCTGGACATGGACAAACTGAATGTCAACGGAGGGGCCATCGCCTTGGGGCATCCTCTGGCTGCCACAGGTACCCGGCTGCTTCTGACGGTTCTCTACGAGCTGCGAAGGTCGAAAACCCGATACGGGATTGCCTCGGCATGCATCGGCGGAGGGCAGGGTATCGCCATGATCGTGGAGAATGCGGGGATCTGACCGTGGGAGCGTGACATTGCTGCGAGCGTAACGAAGGTGTCATCGCGTCGATCTGCCGGGAGCTTGTCATCCCGACGGAGCGTAGCGACGAGCGATCTCCCGCTGGTTCAACAACACCGCGAGTTTCCCAGGAGAGATCCCTCGCCTTCGGCTTGGGGATGACACCTGAGTTCGTTGAGCTGTACTGTCATCATTCCACTGCAAGCCATGCCCACCATCTTCACGCACCCGGCCGTTCCTCTGGCGATCTTCCGAGCCTTCCCGCCCGAGGCCATCACTCCGGGAGTGGTCGTCACCGGGGTTCTGTGCTCGTCGCTTCCCGACATCGACGTGCTCGGCTTCGGATTCGGAATTCAATACGGAGATCTGCTGGGGCATCGCGGATTGACGCACTCCATTGCCTTTTCCCTGTTCGTGGCGGGGGCGGCGGCGTTCCTGCTCACCGGGCAGCGGCGTCAGACCTTCAGGACCGTATTTGCCTTCCTGTTCCTGGCCACCTTTTCTCACGGTGTCCTCGACGCCATGACCAACGGCGGTCTGGGGATCGCGTTCCTTTCTCCCTTCACCAATCACCGCTACTTCTTCCCCTGGCGGCCGATCGAGGTCTCGCCGATTGGAATCCGCGTTTTCGACCGGCGGATGATCGAAGTGGTGGCCAGCGAGCTGCGTTGGGTGTGGATGCCGGCCTGTGCGCTGTTTCTCATCGCCCCGACTGCCCGGCGGATGTGGGTCATTCGAGCTGGCCACCGCGGCCTCTGACGAAACCCGCGGCAGGCCTGGAAGCCCTTCCCCGCTGGGATGACAGTTTGCCTTCTAATGAAACGTCCTGCGACGCGGGGGGAGGAGTGCTTTTACGGGGCGTGGAGAACTTGTCATCCTTGAGGGAGCGTCGCGACCGAAGGATCTCGTCAACGAGAATCGTGTTCCTCGCGGTGGCAACCGGGAGGGTAGAAGAGATCCTTCGCTCGACGCTTCAGGATGACACGCCATGGTAATGGGTGTCATTCCATGTGACAGACGCGCCTGCGCCGCTCCAGTCGCTTGTAAGAAACTCACTGTGGAGCCGTGTGACGTCGGCTCTTGAGATTTACCAAGCGATGCTTCGCAAACGGGTCATTCCGAGCGTGAGCGAGGAATCCGAGAGGGGCGGGTGGTAAGCGCCCCAGGGATCGTGCCCCCCGTCCACTGGGGTCC
>JBDTRY010000073.1:0-15423 GCA_039931435.1 Acidobacteriota bacterium
GATCATGTACCAGAATCCTGACGACAAGGCCCGCGGAAAAATGATGGTCGATTTCGTGAAGTGGGCCATCACCGATGGACAGCAGTTCACGAAGGAACTGGGCTACGCACCGTTGCCTAAGGAAGTGGTCGACAAGGAAATGCAGTACCTCCAGCGGATTCAGCTCTGACCGCCGGGAAAACGTATCCGAAGAGCAGCGGAGCGAGGGATCATCCTTCGCTCCGCTCTGCTCTGTTGTCATGAACGCTATCGATATGGCTGATAGGCAGACCGGACGAAAGCACCGTCAGAATGATGACCGCTGGTTCAGGATCGGCACCGGTGCCTTTGCCCTGATCGTGCTCCTGACCGTTCTGGGAATCGGCCTGGTCCTGGTAACTGAGTCCTCTCTCTCGATCAGAAAGTTCGGCTTCGGCTTCTGGACAGGGAGGACCTGGGATCCGGTCTCGGGAGACTTCGGAGCGCTGCCGTTCATCTGGGGCACTCTCTATTCGTCGTTGCTGGCCCTGATCATCTCCACGCCCATCGCTCTGGGTATCGCCATATTCATCTCCGAGCTCTCGCCGGGCATTCTCCGCCAGCCTCTGACGTATCTTTCCGAGCTCCTCGCAGCGATCCCTTCGGTCGTCTATGGATTGTGGGGCATCTTCGTTCTCGTTCCGGTCGTACGCAAACTGGAGCTGCTTACTCCTGACTGGATGGGAGCCGTTCCCTTGTTCAGCGGCCCACCTCTCGGAGTGGGAATGCTCTCCGCGGCGCTGATTCTTTCGGTCATGGTCATTCCCTTCACTTCTTCCGTGGCCCGCGAAATTCTGAAGGGAGTACCACTCACACAGCGGGAAGCTGCCGTGGCTCTGGGCGCCACCCGCTGGGAAGCGATTCGCATCGCACTCTCTTATGGACGGACCGGGATCATCGGAGCAGTGATGCTCGGTCTGGGACGTGCACTTGGAGAAACGATGGCCGTGACCATGGTCATCGGCAACACCCCGCAGATCACGACGTCTCTCTATCAGGCTCAGTACACGATGGCCGCCGTCATTGCCAACGAGTTTACGGAAGCAGCAGACGAACTCTATCTGCACGCCCTGGTGGAGATCGGCCTTCTCCTGTTCATCATCACCATCTTTGTGAACATGCTTTCCCGCCTTCTGATCTGGAACATGAATCGCGATCGAAGTAAGGCCCCGGAAGCGGCCACCGCAGCGATGCCGGAATCGAGCGTGGCATGACGATCCCCTTCCGTTACCGTCGCCGGAAATTCGTATCGGCGCTGGCCGTGATTCTCTGTGGCCTGGCCGTCGTTCTGGCACTGACTCCCCTGGCCTTCATTCTCTTTTATGTTCTGAAGCAGGGGCTGGTGGCGCTGAACTGGGACTTTTTCACGCAGATGCCGAAGCCCGTGGGCGAGACCGGCGGGGGCATGGCCAACGCCATCGTCGGTACGATCATTCTCATTGCCATCGCGGCGGCGTTTGCGGTCCCCGTTGGAATTCTGACGGGGATTCATCTCTCCGAGTATCCCCGCTCACGAATGGGCGCCGCGGTTCGATTTGCTGCCGACGTTCTGAACGGCGTGCCATCGATCGTCATCGGCATCTTCGCCTACGCGGTGCTGGTGATGCCGTTCAAGCGATTCAGCGCCCTGGCCGGAGGCCTCGCTCTGGGAGTGATGATGCTGCCCATCGTCACCCGCACGACGGAGGAGCTGCTGCGGCTGGTACCTTCTTCCCTGAAGGAAGGGGCCCTCGCTCTTGGAGCGACGCGCAGCCGTGCCGTGTTTACAGTGGTTTTCCCGGCGGCGCTGCCGGGAATTCTCACCGGCGTCCTGGTGGCCATCGCCCGCGTCGCGGGAGAAACCGCCCCGCTTCTCTTCACGGCATTCAATAATCGTTTCTGGTCGACGAGCCTCACGCAGCCCATCGGCTCGCTCACCGTGCAGGTCTTCACCTACGCCATCTCTCCATACGAGGACTGGCACCGTCAGGCCTGGGCAGGTGCCTTTCTCCTGGTCATGATGATTCTGGTGTTCTCGATCGCTGCGAGAATCGCTGTCCGGCGACTGGAGCGAATGAACCGGGGCATTTGAAAAATTCATCGGGAACGCTCATAAGAGGGTGATGGCCAGAGAAAAGACAATCCGTCGCATCGCTGCGATCGACATCGGTACGAACTCCATTCACATGGTCATCGTGGAATGTGAAGGGAGAAGCTGCCGGATCATCGACCGTCAGAAGGAGATGGTGCAGCTGGGTCTGGGTAGTCTCGGCGGCCAGCCGCTGCAGACTGCGGCCATGGACCGGGCCGTGGAAGCGCTGTCGCGAATGACCGAGCTTGCCAGGAATCATGGCGCCGGAAGAATCGTGGCCGTGGCCACGAGCGCTGTCCGCGAGGCTCCCAATCGCGCCGAATTCATTCGCCGGGCCAACCGTCAGGCCGGCCTGCGCATCCGGGTCATCTCCGGCGAAGAAGAGGCCGATCTGATTTTCCGAGCCGTACGGGATGCTGTCGATTTTGAGGGAAGCGCGTTGGGGATCGACATAGGCGGCGGCAGCGTGGAGCTCATTCTGGGAACCCGCACGCAAATTTACTTTGCTGCCAGTGAGCCGCTCGGCTGTCTTCGCCTGACCCAGGCCTGGCTCCGCAAGGACCCACCGACACGCGCCGAAGTGCAGGCCTGCCAGAAACACATTCGCAGGACTCTTCGAAAATCTGTTTCCGAAATCCGGGACCTCGGTTTCGACAGTTGCATCGGAACTTCCGGAACGATCATGGCTCTGGCCGATATCGCCGCCGGGCGGGACGGTGGCCAGGCCATCGCCGCGGGTCTGCATCGGGTCGAGGTCACGGCGCTGGAGGAAACCATCGAGACCCTTCGCACCATGAGTGTGGCCGAGCGCGCGGAGGCTTTCGGCCTGGACCAGAAGCGCGCCGCCACCATCCTTGCCGGCGCCCTGGTTCTGCATCAGACACTGCGGCTGCTGAAAGTCGAACAGCTTCGAGCATGCTCCGCCGCGCTTCGTGAGGGAATCGTGGCCAGAGTCCTGGACCGCAGCTCACGCCGGGCTCGGGACGGAAGCGTGCGCGAGGGCGCGGTGCGCGAGCTGGCCAGACGTAGCAGATACGGGAAGGCTCACGCAGACCACGTAGCCATGCTGGCCACCCGTATCTTCGACCAGACTACGCCGCTACATGGGCTCGGTGACGAAGAGCGGGAGATCCTCGAACATGCTGCAGTTCTGCACGAGATCGGTCTTCACATCTCCTGGAAGCGTCATCACAAACACAGTTACTACCTCATCCGCCACGCGGGATTGAAGGGCTTCACCAACGAGCAGGTTGCCGTCCTGGCCAATGTGGCCCGTTACTACCGTAAATCCACTCCGCACGAGAAGCACGCGAACTTTTCGGAGCTCGACGAAACCCAGCGCAGCGTGGTGAAAAAACTCTCGTCCATTCTGCGCATCGCCGAGGGGCTGGATCGCGCTCACAAGCAGTCCGTCCGCGACGTTTCCGTGCGAAAACGCGGAAAGTTCATGCGATTCGAGATCGCAGCACCGGCGGGATCGGACGTTGAACTGGAGAGCGCTCACAAACGATCGAAGTACTTTTCCAAAATCTTCTCGGTTCGTCCGTCGTTCGTTCCGGAGAAGTCATCAGAGCCGAGGTCAAGGAGGACCGATGCCCCGTCAACCAGCGAATAGCGAAGACGACGAGCGTCCCTCGGATCCCGGTGAGGGGCAGGAGGATCCGACAGAGAGCCGCTTCGTGATTCTCCTCCGGCACGGCATTGCCGCGGAGGCCACTGCAGATCAGGCAGACGACGACAGAGGCCTGACCGAAGAGGGCATCTCCAGAATGAAGGAGGTCGCCCGCGGCCTGACGTTCATCCTTCCGCGTGTACGGCTCATTTACTCGAGCCCGCTCGTGCGGGCCGTGCAGACGGCCCTCTTCGTCCGCCGGGCCTATGGAAAGAAAATTGCCTTGGCCACGACCGACGCCCTCAGGCCGGGATCAGATCCGTTGGAAGTGATCGAGCTGGTCACCTCATCCAGCGATCGGAGGATCATCCTCGTCGGTCACGAGACCCATCTCACTCGGACCATGCTGGCCTGGACAGGCATGGATGCGGGAGAGGGGCTGGCTCTGAAGAAGGGAGGCTGTTACGGCCTCCGTCTGACCGGGACGGAAGTGGCGCAGGAATGGATGGCCCCACCGCGACTTCTGCGTCACCTTCGCAAGTGACAATCTACGGAAGGAACGGGCCGCATTCTCAGGCCTGAGAGTCTTCGGCCGCACGTTTCGATTTTTTCACGGCAGCCTTCTTTTCCTTTTTTGCGGCCTTGTTCTCGTCCTTCGCTTTCTTTTGCGATTTCTTTTTCTTTTTTCGCTTTCCTTCGTGATCCGATCCTGCGGGATCCTCGTTCAGACTGCTGGATTGGGACTCCGGGACGACGGGTTTCGTTTTTTTGGGCTTCTTCCCGGGCTTTTTGTTGTCACGCGATCTGGCCACAGCCGCGGCTGCAGCCGCAGGGACGGCCATGGCCAATGCCTGTCCGGTCATGACGACCCGTTCCATGAAAGCGTCCTTTTCGCCGGCCGAGAGACGGGTCCAGACGGCGGTAATTTTTCGAACGGCCGTGCCGGTCTTCGACGCTGGGTCATCGGATGTTCTGTGTTTTGCCGTCTCCGCCAGCCGGTTCATTGCCTGAACTCCGGCATTACGGACGAAACCGGCAAATTCACTGAGTCGGTCAGAAGCGGTTTCGCCGTTTGATTTTTTCGAATCGTCGTCGCTCACTTTTTCTCCTTTTTCTTTCCTTTTCTCGCCTTGCGGCGAGCGGTTCCCGGTTTGCGGATGATCTCTTCGTAGGGAGCAAGGCGTACCGATTCCGAGCGGGCAATGGCGATGAAACGTTCCTGACTGCGGATTCCGCCGGGCTCTGGCGTCCTTCGCTTGTAGGTGCCATCCGAGTTCAGCTTCCAGGCTTTCACCCGGTCCTTGAGCATCGTTCCCAGTATTTCGTTCTCAACCCGTTCGCGTGCGCCCTTGTCCATGAGCGGGAACGTCACTTCGAAACGACGGACGAAGTTTCGCGGCATCCAGTCTCCGCTGGAGATGTAGACCTCTGTCTCGCCCCCGTTCCTGAACAGGAAGATCCTGGCGTGCTCGAGGAACCGGTCCACGATACTGATGACGCGAATGTTCTCGCTCAGTCCTTCCACGCCAGGAACGAGGCAACAGATGCCGCGCACGATCAGGTCGATGCGTACTCCGGCCTGGCTGGCCCGGTAGAGGGCTTCGATGGCCGCGGGATCGACCAGCGAGTTCAGCTTGATGATCATCCCCGAGGGCTTTCCGGCCAGGGCGTTTTCCTTCTCACGCTCGATCATGGAGAGAGTCCAGCGGTGGTAGTCCATCGGTGCCACGATCAGCCGCTTCCAGGGCAACGGCGGAACCGTGCCGTCGAAAATGTCCTGGACGGTGGCCGTGCTGAAGCCGGTGAGGAGGTTCATCATCTGTGCGGCGTCGATTCCGATGGCTTCGTCCCGGGTGAACAGATCGATGTCGGTGTAATAACGGCCGGTGACGGCGTTGTAGTTGCCCGTTGATAAATGGGTGTATCGGCGCAGCTCGTCTCCTTCGCGGCGGACGATGAGGCAGATCTTGCAATGGGTTTTTACTCCCACCACCCCATAGACGACCTGCACGCCGGCCGCTTCGAGTTGCCGGGCCCAGGTGATGTTCTGCATCTCGTCGAATCGCGCCTGCAACTCGACGACGGCCGTGACCTGCTTTCCGTTCTGCGCGGCGGTAGAGAGTGCCTCCAGAATCGGTGAGCGGGGATCGACCCGGTAAAGCGTCTGTTTGATGGCGACGACAGCCGGATCTTCAGCGGCGGCCTGAACGAATTCAACGACGGCAGTAAATGAATCGTATGGTCGATGAAGAAGAACTTCCCCACGGCTGATGATCGAGAAAATATCGTCACTGGTGGCCATCTGTGTGGGGATCCTGGGATTGAACGGCGAGTTTTTCAGCGACGGCCGGTGGATCTCTTCGTAGATCTGCATCAGGTCACGCAGACGCAGAGGCCCGGCGTTGATGGAGACATCGTCCGAATCGATTCCGGTCTCCTCGGTTAGAAGTGAAAGCAGGGAATCATCCCCGGGGGCGGCAACCTCCAGGCGGACAATGTTCTTACGATCGCGCCTTCGGAGTTCCGTCTCGATCGATTTCAGGAGATCCTCGACCTCGTCTTCGCGGATGGAAATGTCCGCGTTGCGGATGGCCCGGAAGGGAATGACGTTCACTACCTTCAGGCCGCCGACGAAGTTCTGCACGTGCGCACCGATCAGTGACTCTACGGCGATGTAGCGTCCGGGCTCCCCGGGAATGGGAATGAAGCGGGGAACCTGGGGGGGAATCTTCATGAGCACGAAGTGCGCATCGCCCTTGAGCGGTTCCACTTTGACGGCGAGGTTCAGGGTGAGATTGCTGAGGAAGGGGAAAGGATGACCGGGATCCACGGCCAGAGGCGTGAGGATCGGTTCGAGGTTCGTTCGAAAGTGGGTTGCCAGGATCGCCTGCTCTTTTTTCGAGAGCTCCTCGAACGCCTGGATAGTGATGCCTTTCTCGGCGAGCAGGGGGAGCAGCCCCTCGAGACACCTGTGGATGTCCTTCTGCTGGGAGCTGACGCGTTCGCGGATTCCGCGCAACTCCTGCGCCGGGGTGAGACCGTCGGCTGTCCTCTCCGTGATGGATACGGTGATGAGGTCGTTGACGCCGGCCAGGCGCACCATGAGGAACTCGTCGAGATTGCTGGCGCAGATGCTGAGAAACTTCAGCCGCTCCAGAAGTGGATTGGAGTCATCCTCTGCCTCGCAGAGGACGCGCCGGTTGAACTCTATCCAGCTGAACTCACGATTGAACAGCCGGATGGGCTTGTCCAGTTTGATGGAAGGGGGAAGCTTGATGTGCGATGGCGGAGTGGCCGTCGATTGCTGGAGTTCCAGGTGTTCCGGCGAGGGGACGGATGCTTTCGATGAATCTGCTACCATTGCGGCCTGAGGCTCCGGATTGAGCATCACAGGATACCGCGGCCACGCAGAGAAGCCGGCGTAAATTCTGCCTCAAGCCCATGTGAAATCACGGGAATCCGGCTGCGACGGCCAGCGGCGCTCCTCCCCATCCAGACGGTTTTACACCGAAATTACATCATCTTGATGGGTGGGCGACATGGCTCCGATAGTCTCAGGCCGGCGCGAGAATGGACGAGGCCGGCGACCGGCTGCGTCCCGGCCTTCCGGAGAGGAAATGACGACGACAGAAGCACCCGGAAAAGCCGAGAAACGGCCCGGGTCTCCCGAGTACGCCCCTTCGAGGCTGGAAACAGCCAAGATCGAAGTGCGTGACTTCGATTTTTTTTATGGCAGCGTGCAGGCATTGCAGGGCATCACGCTGAACGTACCTGAAAAAAGGGTCACGGCCCTCATTGGGCCCTCCGGATGCGGAAAATCCACCTTTCTTCGTTCCGTGAACCGGATGAACGACATCATTCCGGGGACACGCACGGAAGGGCTGATCGCTATCGACGGCAAGGACATCCATGGTCCGGACGTCGATCCGGTCACGCTCAGGCGCAGGGTGGGGATGGTCTTTCAGAAATCGAATCCTTTTCCGAAGTCGATTTACGACAACATCGCCTACGGCCTTCGCATCGGGGGCCTGCGCGATCGTCAGCGGCTGAACGAGGTCATCGAGACGTCGCTGAGACGAGCGGCCCTCTGGGATGAAGTGAAGGATCGTCTCAACGCCAGCGGCATGACACTCTCTGGTGGCCAACAACAGCGCCTGTGCATCGCCAGGGCCCTGGCCGTCGATCCGGACATTCTTCTCATGGACGAACCGGCTTCGGCTCTCGACCCGATCGCCACGCAGAAGATCGAGGAGCTGATCTACGAACTGAAAGACAACTACACCATCGTCATCGTCACACACAATATGCAGCAGGCGGCGCGCGTATCGGATCGAACGGCCTTCTTCATGCTTGGTAAGCTCGTTGAGATTGGCGATACGAACACGATTTTCATGACACCAAAACAGAAGCTGACCGAGGACTACATCACCGGCCGGTTCGGATGAGGAGGGTGGAGGACCGGCGAGAGTAGCAGGCGAATGCCTGGCACCTTCACGGACTTCGCATAACGGAAGCCATGCTTCGACACTTTGATCACGACATTGAGACCCTCAAAGACCTCATCCTGCGCATGGGAGCGATGGTCGAAGAGAACATCGATCAGGCCATTCGTGCCCTGCTGGAGCGGGACACTGCTGCCGCCGAAAGAGTCATTGCCAGCGACATCGACATCGACCGCATGGAGCTGGAGATCGATCAGCACACCGTCGAGCTCATCGCCAAGATGCAGCCGGCGGCTACCGACCTCCGTTTCGTGACCACGGCCATGAAGATCACCCCGGAGATGGAGCGCATCGCCGATCTGGCCACCGACGTGTGCGAGCGGGTCATCGAGCTCAATCGCGAGCCTCAGCTCAAGCCCATGATCGATCTGCCCCGGCTGGCCAGGATTTCCCAGGAGATGGTCCGCCATTCACTGGATGCCTTCGTCAAGCGCGACGCCGAGCTTGCGCGTCAGGTCATTGCCAGGGACGACGAAGTGGATCTGCTCACCGAACAATCGTTCCGGGAGTTGCTCACCTACATGCTCGAGGATTCGCGAAACATCTCCCGCGCCATCCGCCTCACTTTCATCGGCAAGTACTTCGAACGGATCGGCGACGGGGCCACGAACATCTGCGAAATGGTCGTTTACCTCGTTGAAGGAAAGGTCATCAAACATCCCGATGCCGAAAAGCTTCGGAATTGAGCTGCAACCCGGCAGAGGCGGCAACGCTCCTCTGCGCCAGCCTCTGAAAGTGGCCGAGGGCACGAAGGCGACATCATGAAGCGCATTGCCGTAATCGAGGATGATGCCGATCTGGCCTACACCATCCGCCTGAACCTGGAGCGGGAAGGGTACGAGGTCGGCCACTATGCAAACGGTCACGAGGGGCTGGTCTCCGTGCAGCAGGGCCATTGGAGCTTCGTCATCCTCGACCTGAACCTTCCCGACCTGGACGGGTTCACCATCTGCCGCGAGCTACGGCGCGATCCTTCCACCCGCGACATCCCCATCCTCATGCTCACCGCCCGCACGGGAGAGCGCGATCGCATCACCGGTCTCGAGCTCGGTGCCGACGACTACCTCACCAAGCCATTCAGCGTCCGGGAGCTGGTGGCGCGGGTTGCGGCGATTCTGCGGCGAACGGCCGACCGCGGCGGCGACGATTCCTACGACGATGGCGTGCTGCGCGTGGACGCGCGAACGTGCCGCGTTCACGTGCACGGAGCCGAGGTCAAGCTGGCCCGCAAGGAGTTCGAGCTGCTGTGGATGCTCATTCGCAACCAGCCGGCCGTCGTGGGAAGGGACCGCATCCTCAGCGAAGTCTGGCACATGGCCGACGATGTGGAGACCCGCACCGTGGACGCGCACATCCGCAATCTGCGCAAGAAGATCGGGAAGGAGCGGATCAGCACCGTGATCGGCTACGGCTACCGATTTGAGGGTGCCGTCGCCTGAACAGGGCGAGCCGGGTGCGATGGCCTCATTCCTCCGTGCACTCTCCGTCATCCTGCTGCTCACCCTGGTCTTCACGGTGGCGCTGGGGATCTTTCTGGCTCCCGAGCCCTCCAGCATCGCCCGGGCCTCTCTGCCTGCTCTCCTGGCTGTTCTTCTCGTGTTCACTGTTCCGGTGAGCATTACCTACGTCTGGGTGCAGCGGCGGAACGCACAACTGGAAGGTCTGGCCGAGGGTTTGCGGCGCGTCGCCGCGGGGGACTGGAAGTTCGATGTCCGCGGCGTTCCTGTAGCCGACGCTGGCGGGTCTCTGGCGCGGTCGGTGGAGATGATCCTTCGGACTGTCGTCGAGCAGAAGCACCGCTACGATGAACAGCGTGAGGTTTTGAAGGAGATCCTGGACGGAATCGGAGAGGGGCTGCTGGCCATCGACCACAGGCGCAGGATCGTGCTGGCCAATCTGTCGGTGGGAGAGTTGTTCGGCGTACCCGAGAACATGATCGGCCGGCCGTTTCTGGAGATGATCCGGAACAGTGCTCTGGTGGGAGCGTTCGATCGCGCCCTGGAGGGCCAGCGGAGCACGGACCGGCTCATCGTCGATTGCGGCGGTGTTTTCCGGTACATCGAGACGCGCGTCTTTCCGCTCAGCGGCGCTGCCGATGTCGCCGCCGTGGCCATCTTCATCGACGTCACCAGGCTGGAGGAACTGGAACGGATCCGCCGCGACTTCATCGCGGATTTTTCGCATGAGGTGCGCACGCCTCTGGCCGGCATCCGCTCGGCCATCGACACATTCGAGCAGGGAGGACTGTCCGCCGAGCAGGAAGAGCATCTGCGCGGCATCGTCCTCCGGCAGGTGAACCGCCTGGAGATGCTCGTCACGGAAATGGCCGAACTGAAGCGAATCGAATCCGGCGAGCTCGTCCTCCAGCGCGAGGACATCGATCTGTCGCGGGTGGTGCAGGACGTCACCGAAGAGTATTCGGAGCGATACGCGCACGACGACGTCCGATTGCTGTTTCAGGGCGCGTCGTTTCCCATCAACGCCGATGCGGCAAAAGTTCAGCAGATCGTATCGAACCTCCTCGACAACGCCATCAAACATGGTGGAAAAGGAAGGGAAATCCGGACGGAAGTCTGCGAAACTTCCGGCCAGGGAATCATTCGGGTCGTGGACAGGGGAGATGGAATCCCGGCGGAGGAGATCGATCGGATCTTCCATCGCTTCTACCGTCTCGACCGCAGCCGCTCTGCCGTCCCCGGTACGGGTCTCGGTCTGGCGATCGTCAAGCATCTGGTGATGCTGCACGGCGGAACGATCGAGGTGCGAAGCGAGCCTGGCCGGGGCTCGACGTTCGAAGTGAGGCTTCCCAGGTAACTTTCCGGAGCTCGATGCCGAGGCTCTATGCCGGACGAATCGACGGGGGGGCGCCTCTGTTTCCGGGATGCGCCGGTTGCCAGTGGCGATTTGCTACAATCGCGCTCCCTTCACTGGAGGTCCAGCGTGGCTCGATTCAGTCTGATCCCGAGAGAAGAGAAGTTCTACAGTGAGTTCCTGGCCATGGCCGCGCACATCAAGACCGGCGCCCGGCAACTGGAGGAACTGGTTGCTACAGAACCCCCTCCGCTGGAAAAGGTCGCTGAGATCAAGGATACGGAACACCAGTGCGACTTTCTCACGCACGAGATCATTCAGCGTCTGAACCGGACCTTCGTCACGCCCATCGACCGCGAGGATATCCACGCCATGGCCCGGTCCCTGGACGACGTCATGGACGCCATCGATTCCGCGGCCGCCCTCTTTTCGATGTATCGGATCAAAACCGTCCGTTCCGGGGTCCGCGAGCTGGCCAGAATCATCACATTGCAGACGGACGACATCTATCGGGCCGTGGAAAAACTGGAGAGCCGCAAGGGTGTTCTGGAGCTTTGCGTGGAGATCAACCACCGGGAAAACGAGGCCGACCAGCTTCATCAGAAGGCGGTCCAGCAACTGTTCGACGAAAAGCCCGATCCTCTGGAGCTGATTCAGTGGAAGGAGATTCTCGACCTCCTCGAGGATGCCACGGACCAGGGTGAGGACGTGGCCAACATGATGGAGAATATCGTCGTCAAGCACGGCTGATCGCGGATGGATCACCACGTCATCGTCATTGTCCTCATCGGCGTCGCGCTGACGTTCGATTACATCAATGGCTTTCACGACGCAGCGAACTCCATCGCTACGGTGGTCTCCACGCGGGTGCTCTCGCCCGGACAGGCGGTGATCTGGGCGGCGTTTTTCAATTTCGCGGCGGCCTTCATCTTCGGGACGGCGGTGGCCAAAACGATCGGCAAGGGGATGATCGACATCAATGTCGTCACCTTTGGCGTCATCTTCGCCGGCCTGACCGGAGCCATCGTCTGGGATCTGATCACCTGGTACTTTGGACTACCGACCAGCTCTTCGCACGCGCTCATCGGTGGCTACGCCGGCGCCGCCGTGGCCCGCGCCGGATGGGCGGCCATCATCCCCTCGGGCTGGAGCAAAACCTTGATCTTCATCATCCTCTCGCCAGTGATCGGACTGGTGGCAGGGCTCGTCCTGATGACCTCCATCTACTGGATTTTCCGCCGGGCCACGCCCCGGAAAGTCGACCGCTGGTTTCGCAGGCTGCAGTTGCTCTCCGCTGCTTTTTTCAGTCTCAACCACGGCGCGAACGACGCTCAGAAGACGATGGGCATCATCGCCGGCGTGCTCCTGGCCGGTGGCTATATCAAGGTCTTCGAAATTCCGCTGTGGGTGATCATGGCTGCTTACAGCGCCATCGCCCTGGGGACGCTCGCCGGCGGCTGGCGCATCATCCACACCATGGGATCGAAGATCACCAAACTGCAGCCCGTACATGGGTTCGCCGCGGAAACGGGCGCGGCCATCGCTCTGCTCACCGCCACCACGCTGGGAGTGCCGGTAAGTACGACGCACGCCATTACCGGAGCGATCGTCGGCGTCGGCGCCACCAGGCGGCTCTCGGCGGTGCGGTGGGGCATCGCCGGTCAGATCGTCTGGGCGTGGCTGCTGACCATTCCCGCCGCGGCCTTCATCGGCTCGGTGACCTATCTCATTGTTTCCCTGGCCGGCGGACAGTAACCGGAAGCCGGTGGAACTCCCGGATGCGGCGCATGCTTGAATGCTCGCCGCTCAACCTCAGCCGGCAACTGTCAGGACGCGATTACCCAGTTTCTTTACCCAGGGCGTCGAAGATCGTTCCGCGGTAAGAAGCGGCAGATCCAACTCGAGGGCCAGCGCTACGTAGACGGCATCGTACGCTGTCATCTGATATTCGAGTGCCAGCGGGAGCACCCGGTCGACTCCCGGCTCGACGACATCCAGCGGTGCATCGAGGTGGAGTCGCCAGATCTCCCGGCTCAGGGACTCATCCAGCTCGCCGCGGCGGACATAAGTTCGCAGAACGTTGGCGAACTCCCAGTAATGAAGACCGGGGACGACGAATCGGACGCGGCCGTCGAGCAGACGGGACTGCCAGACGCGCGCGGTATCCGAGAAGACTTCCGGTAGATACCAGGCCACGGCCACGCTGGTGTCGGCGACGTAAGACTTCACGTGCGGTCGCGATCCTCACGCAGGATCTGCGAAGGAGCCTCGCGCAGTTTCAATGAAGCGGTTCTGCTGCGAATGCCGGCCAGCCGCTCGGCGTAGTTCTGAAGACGCTCCTCCGCTGCCTTCACGGAGACGAACTTTCGCAAAGCTTCTTCCACGAGGGCGCGTTTGCTGGATGCTTTCGAGTAGCGTGCAGCCTCGCGCATGAGGTCGTCGTCGAGATCGATGTTCGTCCGCATACACTAATATAAACACAAGATCTGCAAATGTGTATTCTGATGTGTAAAGCCCCTCGCTGGAGACGCTGCGTCCTCGATGGACGGGGACCCGCGGAACCTCAGAATTTTTCCGATATACTGCCGGTTTTCTCAGCGAGACCAGACAAAGGACCTACGCCCATGAAAGCTGAAATTCATCCGAAATACCACGAAGTCGACGTTCACTGTGCCTGCGGTGCGGGCTGGAAGACCCGCTCCACGAAAAAGGACCTCCGCGTGGAGATCTGCTCGAGCTGCCACCCGTTCTTCACGGGCAAGCAGAAGCTCGTCGACTCCGCCGGACGCATCGACCGCTTCCAGCAGCGCTACGCGAAGATGGCTCCTGCGAAGGCGCCGGTGAAAGCCTGATGAGTTCGTTCCTTCTTCGGCAATGGAACAGCTCGGCGAGAGTTTTCGCCGGCGTTCTCGGCGCAGTGACCAACGGCCTGACCTCGTCACTGCCCGCTGCTGCCGCGGACAGGAACGTGGACATGCTCATCGGCGGCCAGGCCGTCATCGAAGGCGTGATGATGCGCTCGCTGACCGGATACTCCGTGGCCGTCCGCCAGCCGAACGGCGAGGTAGCCATCCGCAAGGAGAAGCTGACCTCGCTGGCGAAGAAGTATCCGCTCCTGAAAACCCCGGTCCTCCGGGGTTCGGTCGTTCTCATCCAGTCGCTCGTTCTCGGCATCCGCGCTCTAAACTACTCCGCCAGCGTCTCCACGGCCGGGGAAGAAGGCGATGAGGAGATGTCCAGTTGGGCTGTGGCAGCGTCGATGGGCGTGGCCATGGTTCTCGGCGTGGGCCTGTTCATCCTCGCCCCGCTCGGCCTGACGAATCTGCTCCGGCACTACGTCATGCCCCAGATGAGCAACCTCACCTACAACGTCATCGACGGCGTCATCCGCGCCGGCTTCTTCTTCGTGTACGTGTTCTCGATCTCCTTCATGGAAGATATCCGCCGGGTGTTTCAATACCACGGGGCCGAGCACAAGACGGTCTACACGTTCGAAGCGAACGAGGATCTCACTGTCGAAAACGCCCGCGCCAAATCGACGCTGCATCCCCGCTGCGGAACGAGTTTTCTGCTCTTCGTCATGGCCATCTCCATCGTGGTCTTTTCTTTCGTTCCCTCCACGGCACCCTTTGTGGTGAAGTTCGGAGCGCGGCTGGTGCTCGTGCCGCTCATCGCTGGGCTGGCTTATGAAGTCATCCGCTTCTCGGCGCGCCACCTCACCAATCCCATCTGCCGGGCCCTCATCCAGCCGGGCTTGTGGCTGCAGAAGATCACCACCAAAGAACCGGACGACCGGCAATTGGAAGTGGCCGTCACGGCCCTTCGCGAAGCCCTCATGTACGACGTCATCGACGAGGCGCAGCCAGCCGTCGCTTAGCTGCTCTTGCTGCAACGAAACGGGGAAGGCGTCGTCAGACGTCTTCCCCTTTGTTTTGACCCCAGCAGTGCCTGTCGGGAAGAGCAATGGACGAAAAACTTCAGCAGATCGAAAACAGGTTCGAGGAGCTTCAGGAGAAGATCTCCGACCCGGGTATTGTCTCCGACCTTGCTAACTACAGGGCCACGATGAAAGCCGTCTCCGATATTCAGGAAGTCGTGGAGAAATATCGTGAGCTGAAGATCGTCCGCAAGCGGCTCGCCGAAACCCGGGAGATGCTGACCTCGCTCAAAGGCGACGATGAGCTGCGCGAGCTGGCCGAGCTGGATCTGGCCGAACTCCAGGAGCAGGAGCCGGAACTCCTCGACCAGTTGCGCCTCCTCCTGCAGCCGAAGGATCCCAACGATGACCGCAACGTCTTCGTGGAGATTCGCGCCGGCACCGGCGGCGATGAGGCCTCGCTCTTCGCCTCGGAAGTCATGCGCATGTACGTGCGCTACGCGGAACTGAAGCGGTGGAAGGTCGACGTCAC
>JBDTRY010000074.1:0-15341 GCA_039931435.1 Acidobacteriota bacterium
GACTACGCAGCCCTCGTCAGGGAATCGTCAGCGAAACGTCAGTAAATTGACGATTCCACGGAATTCTTCCGATCGGCCGTCCACAAGCGCTAACGTCCACCGAACCGGCTACCGCGGCCCATCGACCGGCGGCAGAAGGCTCCTGGCTTCAAGCGTCCGTACCAGGGAAGGCGTATCGATGAATTGAAAGGCTTGAAATCCCAGCCTGAGGGCACTTTCCACGTTTTCCCGGAGGTCATCAACGAAAATGCACTGCCTGGCCGTGGTCCCGAGAATCTCCAGAGCTTGTACAAAAAGGAGCGGGTCCGGTTTGGCCGCCTTCTGGCGATGCGAGAGGATGAGCGGATCGTCCGGTCGGAATACTTCAGGAAACTGCCGGGGGATGACTTCCTCATGCACTTCATTGGAGTTGGACAGAAATGCCACGCGGTAGATGGCGCGGGTCCTCTCGATCAACGGCACGATCCCTTCGACGGTGCCGTCGAAGAAGTCCGACCAGACTTCACGGAGGTCAGCGATGCCCCCTCGATAACCTGCCCGCTCACGCAGCAAGGAAAACAGCTCGGCGAAGGCTACGTCTCCCCTCTCCATCGCCCTGTAACCGTCCGGCCCTTCCATCAGTCTCTTCATGGCGCCGGCATCTGCCGAGCTGGAGGCCACGAGGGACGTAACCACGCGCTCCCAGGCCAGTTTGAGGACGACGTTACCGAGGTCCCAGATGAACCATTCCGGCAGAGGCATCGTCACATACGAAACACGCCGAATTTCGGCGGGGGCGTGGGAACATTCGCGGCGACGGACAGAGCGAGCCCGAGGTACTTCCGGGTATCGGCCGGGTCGATCACGCCGTCATCCCAGAGCCGCGCCGTGCTGTAGTACGGGCTGCCCTCCTCCTCATATTTCTCAAGGACGGGATCGGCAATGGCGCGTTCGTCTTCGGGCGAAAGACTCTTTCCGGACCGGGCCAGTTGTTCGCTCTTCACGGTCGTCAGCACACCGGCGGCTTGCTCCCCGCCCATGACGCTGATCCTCGCATTCGGCCACATCCAGAGGAATCGCGGATCGTAAGCACGTCCGCACATTCCGTAGTTCCCGGCGCCGAACGAGCCCCCAATGATGACCGTGAACTTCGGGACCACGGAGTTGGCCACGGCGTGAACCATTTTCGCCCCGTCCTTGGCGATTCCTCCCCGCTCGTACTCACGGCCAACCATGAATCCGGTGATGTTCTGCAGGAAAAGCAGAGGAATGGATCGTTCGTTACATAGTTCAATGAAATGCGTTGCCTTCAGCGCCGACTCGCTGAAAAGCACTCCGTTGTTGGCGAGGATGCCCACCCGATAACCGAAGATGGTGGCAAACCCGGTTACGAGCGTCGTGGCATATCGCTCTTTGAATTCCTGGAAACGTGAGCCGTCGACGATCCTGGCGATGACCTCGCGGACGTCGTAGGACTTGCGGGTAGCGGCCGGAATCACTCCGTAGATTTCCCGTTGGTCGTACAGCGGATCCTCGGCTGCGATGCGGCCGGCGTCGTCTTTGACCGCTCGGGGAACGTTCTCCATGATTCCGCGAACGATGGCCAGGGCGTGATGATCGTCGTCAGCGAAATAGTCCGCAACTCCTGAGATCCGCGTGTGGACATCAGCTCCACCCAGTTCCTCTGCCGTAACCTCTTCGCCTGTGGCCGCCTTCACCAGCGGCGGTCCACCAAGGAAGATCGTTCCCGTTCCCTTGACGATGACCGCCTCGTCGGACATGGCCGGAACGTATGCACCGCCTGCTGTGCACGAACCCATCACGGCCGATATCTGCGGGATGCGCATGGCGGACATCACGGCCTGATTCCTGAAGATTCTGCCGAAGTGATCGCGGTCCGGAAAGACCTCTGCCTGCAATGGCAGGAACGCTCCGCCTGAATCTACGAGGTAGATGCAGGGAAGGCGATTGTCCATGGCAACTTCCTGCGCACGGATGTGCTTCTTTACCGTGATCGGGAAGTACGTTCCCCCTTTCACCGTGGCGTCATTGGCAATAATCAGCGTCTCGGTACCATGCACCTGTCCAATTCCGGTGATGATTCCTGCGCCGGGGGCAGCGTCGTCGTACATGCCATTTGCGGCCAGCGGAGAGAGCTCCAGAAATGGCGTGTCCGCGTCGAGCAGAATCTCGATGCGCTCCCTGGCAGGAAGCTTTCCCTGATCGCGGTGCCGCGCCAGGTACTTCTCGCCGCCGCCGAGGCGGGTGACGCGCAGCCGTTCGCAAAGCTCTGCTACCAGAGATTCCATCTGTGCGCGGTTGGTGCGAAAGTCTTCCGATGCGGAGTCGATGTGTGTCTCGATCGCTTCCATCGTTCCTCAGCCCTCTCCGTGAAGCTGGGAAAGCCGCACGGCCAGATGATTGAGTGCAACCGGCGAGAGCCCTTCTGAGTGTCGGGCAAGTTCCTTGATGAAAGCAACCCGCGACGGCGAAACGGACAATAGATCATCAATCAGAGCGGCTGAAGAATCCACAGGAGACAAGACCTCGTCCACCAGTCCCATGGCACGAGCATCACTGGCATCGAGAACGGAGTTTTCAAGAAACAGAGTGGTGGCCGCTTTTCTGCTGAGGACTCTCCGCCAGCGCGACGTTCCTCCGAATCCGGTAATGATTCCCAGCCGTGCGCCCGGGTGAGAAAAAACGGACTGCGCGCTGCACCAGCGAAGGTCGAAGGCCATGGCCAGATCGAGCGCACCGCCAAAGCAGGGTCCGTTGATGATAGCGACCGTGATCATGGGCAGACGGGATATGGCATCGAAGGCTTCCTGACCTGTCCGAGAGAAATTCACGGCCTGAGATCTGCTGAAGTCCTTCATCTCCTCCATATCCGCACCGGCAGCGAAGACTTCAGGCCGCCCGCTCTTCAACGCGAGAACACGGACGTTGGGGTCAATCGCAGCGATCGAGGAATGAAGTTCCAGGAGAGCGGCGCTGGAAAGCAGGTTCATTCCGCCGTCGTCGAAGACCAACTCGACCGTCTGACCAGCCCTTCGGATGGAGAAAGACGGCATCAGGCGGAAACAGCCTGGCGGATGGCCTCGACCGCGTCGGAGGTGCGCGTTCCGGGAAGAAAGATCTCGCGAACTCCCATGTCCTTGAGTTTCTGAATGTCCTGCTCCGGAATGATTCCGCCGGCGACCACGACGATTTCTTCGGCGCCCTCTTCCTTCAACAAACGCATGATTTCAGGGAAAAGTACATTGTGCGCGCCCGAGAGAATGGAAAGGCCGATGGCGTCGACGTCCTCCTGAATGGCCGCGGCCACGATCTGCTGGGGAGTCTGTCGCAGGCCTGTATAGATCACTTCCATTCCTGCGTCACGCAGGGCTCGGGCGATTACCTTCGCGCCACGATCGTGTCCATCCAGACCGGGTTTGGCGATCAGCACCCGAATCTTCTTTTCAGCCATCGGTGGTCTCCTCAGTCTCCGCCCGCTTCACTCCCGCCCGGGCTTCAGGGCGTGTTCCGGAACACGGAGAGGATGACAATATCCTGATACTGCCCCTCCCGGAAAAACTCCTTCTGTAGCGTCCCTTCCTGAACAAATCCGTTGGCGAGCAGGACATGCTTGGCCCGTTCGTTGTATTCGAATACGTTAATCCGCAATTTTCGAAGATTCATCTCCTCGAAGGCGAAACGAACCAGCGTCCGGATTGCGTCCGAGCCGAAGCCGCGGTTCCAGGATCCAGGATCCCCGACGAAGAGTCCGAAGGCCGCGGTCCGGGAAATCCAATCGATGTCGTGGATGGAAGCATTGCCTATGTGTTCGCGGTCCGAGCGCCGTTCGATGGCGAAATGCCGCTCGTTGCTCGCCCCCGTAACCGCGCTCTCCAACCATTCCGCCTCCGACTGAAACGGCATCGGATAGCGTGACTTCAGTGTCCAGACGATGGTGGGATCGTTCATCCACCGGTAGCAGCGATCGAGATCGGAGGCCTCCAGAGCCCGGAGGATGACCTCTTCGCCGGCAATCATGAAACGGCGCCGGCCCTGTCCGTCGGGGTCGTCGTGCAGGTCGCGTTCCGTCCGGCTTCCCATCGAACGGCATTATAGGCGGACTGCGCGGACGAAAGCGGCCGCAGGTTGGCGTGGCTCCGCTGACCTCGTTTCAGAGAGCTGACGAACACTGGTCACCAGCTTGAACAGGTCGATCCCCCTGAAGACGACGCCGTTCCGGTGAACCTTCTCGTGAGCGGGTCTCCGGACGGCCGCGTGGTGATGGGTGAGGCTTTCAGTCTCAAAGTTCATATCCATGGGAAATTCAGCTCGGAACCGAACTTGCAGCTTCCGGCCCACGTCAAACACTGGATTACAGGGAGAGCATGAGCAAGAGTGAAAGCGCCCTACGTTGTCTGATCCTGGATATCGACGGGACTCTGATCGATTCGAACGAAGCGCATCTGCTCTCGTGGGCCGAAGCATTCCGGCGGTTCGGAATCGACGTCGCACAATCAGAGTTGCAGAAGCAGATCGGTAAGGGCTCTGACCATTACGTCCCGGAGTTCCTCACCGCACGCCAGATGCAGAGAATCTCGAAGGAGCTCAAGG
The DNA here is from genome assembly GCA_039931435.1 of Acidobacteriota bacterium. Lineage (GTDB taxonomy): Bacteria > Acidobacteriota > Thermoanaerobaculia > Gp7-AA8 > Gp7-AA8 > JBDTRY01. The sequence goes on from JBDTRY010000074.1 coordinate 4,591, forward strand.
ACCTGAAAAAACAACTTTACCTCGATGACTACCGGCCTGAGGTCAAACCGTTTGCCGGGGTCAGAGAACGACTGTTCGCACTGCACGAAGCAGGCATCCGACTGGTACTGGCCAGTTCCTCGGACGAGGACGACGTGCAGTACTCCATCGGCTTGCTCGGCATCGAAGCGATCCTGCACGGATCCACTTCGAAGGACGACGTGAAACACTCCAAACCGTCACCCGAAATTTTCGACGCTGCGCGGCAAAAAGCAGGCAGCTCGTTGGAGGAAACGGTCACGGTGGGCGATACTCCTTACGACATTGCCGCTTCTCATCGCGCCTCGCTGGCCACGGCGGCACTGCTCTGCGGCGGATTCAGCCGCGAAGCCCTGCACAAAGCAGAATTCATTTTTGATGACTTCAACGACTTCGCCGATCACATCAAGGCCGTCGAGCGTTCGCTGAGCGACTAGACCAGAAGAAGAGGAGCTTCTCAGAGGAGATATGGAGGATTCGACCGGCAGGACCGAGGAGCTGATGTCTCGCGCGTTGCCCGTACATCAGCGTTCCATCATCGTCGACGGGCATTGCGACACTCCCTACAGATTGAAGCGGCGTTCGTCGCACATCGATGAACCCGATCCCACCGCACAGGTAAGCCTGCAGACGTTGCAGGAGAGCGGCATCACGGCGTCGTTTTTTGCCGCCTATGTCCCTCCGTTCTACGCAGGGCGTGGTGCGGCAAAATTCGCGCACAGCCTCATCGACATCATCGAAACCGAGGTGGCCAGAAACAGCGGTGCGTTGGAACTGGTCACGGACTCGACCGGAATCAGGCAGGTCAAGGCCCGCGGCGAAGTCGGTCTGATGATCGGTGTCGAGGGCGGCCACGCCATCGAGGACTCGCTCGAAATCCTTTCGGATCTGTACGGCCGCGGCGCACGTTATCTCACCCTGACCCACGTAAATACCAACAACTGGGCGGATTCCTCCGGTGGGGAAGCGCGCCACGGAGGTTTGACCTCGTTTGGCCGTGAAGTCGTGTCAGCAATGAACCGCATGGGAATGATTGTGGACATCTCTCACGTGGCGGACACTACTTTCTATCAGGCCCTGGAGGCCTCGTCCGTCCCGGTGATCGCTTCCCACTCCTCTTGTCGCAAGCTGGCCTCCCACCCCCGCAACCTAACCGACGACATGCTCAAAGACCTGGCCTCCGCCGGCGGGGTGTGCATGATCAATTTCTTCTCGGCATTCATCAACGATGACGCCGCGCGTGCTATGTTACAGGCCGGAAAGCGGAGTTCCGGCAGGAAAACCGCTTCGGAATTCGAAGAGCTGCCTGACGACCGGATCGACTGGGACTCGTTCGTAACCTGGTTCGGCGCGCTGGGGGCTCCATCAGGAACTCTCGATCAGGTGGCCGATCACATTGTCCACGCCGCCTCCGTGGCTGGCGTACAGAGCGTAGGAATCGGTTCTGACTTCGATGGAGTGCCGATGCTTCCTGAGGGATTGGAGAACGCTTCCTGTCTTCCGTTCCTCACAGCCCGGCTGCTCGAGCGTGGATTCCAGGCCGAGGAAATCGAACTGATTCTCGGCGGAAATTTCATGCGCGTTTTCGAAAGTGTCGAACGTGGAAAACGATGATAACGGCCAGCGTGCGAACAAGAACCGCCTGATGCCCGCATCAAGTGCATCCCATCCGTTGCATGAGGAGCTTCACTGAACACCCTTCGTGAAATCGCCCTGAGAGCCTCCGAATGGTTCTCGCATTTCTGGCGGCGTGCCAGCACTCCGATCCTGAAACGGTTCGTTCGTTTCGTTCCATCGGAGCGCCAGCGGCTGCTCATTCTGACGATTATCGTCGGCGTCTTCTGCGGGTTGGCCGCCGTGGCCTTCCACGAATCCATCCGCATGGTGGAATCGATGCTTCTCGATCCCGCCGAGGCAAAACTCCGCACGCATTGGATGCTCTGGGTCCTCGCTGTTCCAACGATTGGCGGCCTGGTTTCGGGAGCCCTGCTGCAGTACGTCGTCCCGGAAGCACGGGGAAGCGGAATCCCACAGGTGAAGGTGGCCTACGCCCAGGATTCCGGCAAACTACCCTTCCACGTCTCCATCGGAAAATTCTTCATCGGCGTCATCCAGATCGGCACAGGCTCATCGCTGGGGAGAGAAGGCCCGACGGTACAGATCTGCGCTGGTATCGCCAGCCTGTTCGGAGGGGCGGCCGCCCTCTCTCGTCAGGGATTGCGGCGTATGTTACCGGTCGGAGCGGCCGCGGGGATCGCCGCAGCCTTCAACGCCCCGATCGCCGCGGTGACCTTCGCCATCGAGGAGATCATCGGAGACCTCGACCAGGCAGTTCTCTCGGGAGTCATCGTGGCCGCGGCACTGGCTGCTGTCATCGAACGAAGCATCCTCGGGCAGAATCCCGTCCTTCACGTCGGGCGCCAATATTCGCTTCAACACCCGACATCGCTGATCCTCTATGCCCTTCTGGGGGTCGTGGCCGCGTTCGTTTCGATGCTCTTCACCGATTCCCTGCTGATACTGCGCGACAGGTTCAAGCGACTGAACGCGATTCCGGGATGGATGCATCCTGCCATCGGCGGACTGACTACTGGAGCCCTGGCGGTGGTGGCACTGCGCTGGTTGAATGTCGACGGGGTCACAGGCGGCGGCTACCGCACGCTCTCTACAGCGCTCTCCGGAAATCTGGCTGTCAAGGCTTTGCTGCTGCTGTGCATCATGAAACTCGTGGCCACGGTTGTCTCCTATTCCAGCGGTGGAGCTGGAGGCATCTTCGCCCCTGCCCTCTTCATCGGTGGAATGCTGGGCGGTGCCGTCGGGTACCTCGATCACCTTCTGCTGGCCAGCTCGAGTGAGCAGGTCGGTGCGTTTGCGCTGGTGGGAATGGGTGCGGTGTTCGCCGGTATCGTTCGCGCCCCGATTACTTCCGTGCTGATCATCTTCGAGATGACCAACAGTTACGGACTGATCCTGCCGCTGATGATTGCCAACATGAGCGCATATGCGCTGGCGCGCCGTTACCGGCCCACCCCGATTTACGAAGCTCTTATTCAACAGGACGGAATTCAATTGCCGCACAGACGTTCGCGGATCAATCCCCTGGACCGTCTTCCTGTCGCCGCTGTGATGACCACGAAGGCGGTGACGATCCTTCCAGGGTCGACGGTCGATCAGGCACTGGAGAAAGTGGCCACGAGTGAATACAACATTTACCCGGTGGTCAGCGCCGACGGGGGTTTCGCCGGATTCATTCAGGCCTCGCGGTTACGCCTGGAACGCGCCAACGGTAACGGTGGCGAAGCTGTAAGCTCGTTCGCCTGGGCAGGCGAAGCAGTCAATCCTGATGTGCCGACCACGCGCGCCGCGGTAAAACTCAACCAGTCCGGAATCCATCTTCTGGCAGTCGTCGCTCCGGACGAAAAACGGACGTTTCTCGGTCTGCTCACCTCCAGTGATATCGTCCGCGCACATGCCGACGCCGCGCCCGACCGCACCGAAGATCAGGCCAAGCGGGAAGGCTCGCGCGAACGAATACCACGCTAGATTTCTGGCCGGGTAGAACCTATGACAAAGCTCTGCATATGAGCGATCAGAGAAGGGTCGTAATCATCGGTGGAGGGTTTGGTGGCCTCACCGCCGCCAAACGCCTGCGCCGGACGGCAGTGCAGATCACACTCGTCGATCAGCGTAACCACCATTTGTTCCAGCCGTTGCTCTACCAGGTGGCCACGGCGGCCCTCAATCCCGCGGACATCGCCACTCCGATCCGCTCCGTCCTCAGTTCCCAACGCAACGTAGAGGTTCTGCTTGACCGTGCCACAGGAATCGATCGGGTGGCAAAGAAGGTAATTCTCGCCGGCGGAGAGCTGACCTACGATTATCTGGTGATTGGAACAGGAGCTACGCACTCCTACTTTGGTCACCCGGAATGGGCCGAAAATGCCCCCGGTCTGAAAAGTATCGAAGACGCGCTGGAGATCCGCAGGCGCGTTCTTCTGGCCTATGAGGCGGCAGAGCGGGAAGCAACATCGGACCAGGCCCCCTGGCTGACCTTCGTCGTCGTTGGAGGCGGGCCTACAGGAGTCGAATTGGCCGGTGCCCTCGCCGAGATCTCCCGTCACACGCTCTCAAGGGACTTCAGGCACATCGATCCCGCTGACGCCAAGGTCATTCTGCTCGAAGGCGAGGACCGCGTCCTGCCAGTCTATCCTCCGAGCCTGTCGCAAAAGGCAAAACGTCAACTGCAGGGACTGGGCGTCGAGGTGCGCACGGGAAGAAGGGTTACGGCCATCGACCGGGAAGGCGTCTCCATCGGGGACGAGCGAATCGAAGCCAGGACGGTTCTCTGGGCAGCAGGCGTTCAGGCCTCTCCCCTGGCCAGAGCCCTGGATGTTCCCCTGGATTCGGCGGGCCGCGTACTCGTCCGGGAGGATCTGACCGTTCCTGGAGACGACGCCGTTTTCGTCATCGGTGACCTCGCCGCGGTGACGCAGGACGATGGCACGTTCGTACCTGGTGTCGCACCATCCGCAATCCAGGAAGGCGCTCACACGGCCGACAACATCCGCCGCTTGATCCGAGGCCAGCCCACGAAACCGTTTCGCTATTGGAACAAAGGCTCTCTGGCAACAATTGGCCGTGCCGCGGGGGTGGCCGACCTGGGCCGGCTTAGGCTCTCCGGCGCGGTGGCCTGGCTAGCGTGGCTGATGATCCACATCTTCTTCCTCATCGGCTTTCGCAATCGCGTTCTGGTGCTTATTCAGTGGGCATGGTCCTATCTCACCTACCAACGGGGTGCGCGCCTGATCACAGGAGCCCCCGAGTTGCAGCTCCCAGACAGAGGCGATCACTGAGGAAGGGTCTGACGAAGACCGAGAGAATAAATCGGCTTGTGAAATCGCGTCAGAGGCGTACGGGTCGCCTGCGGACAGGCGGCGGGGGCGGAGTGGGATCGTTCTCGCCGATAAACCGGGAGAAGATGCGCGAGGTCACGCAACCTCCCTCGAAATTCGTATCGCGCGAGTAGACGACGATGATTCTCCGCTCGCCCCTGCTATCCAGATCCGGAGAGCTTTCGGCGAGGGAACTGGCGGCAACGATCTGGCCCTGCGCCGGTACCGTATCCAGCAGGAAACCCTCGCTGGTCACTCTGCTGGCAAATACGTCGAGGTCCGTCACCAGTGCATCCCAGCCAACGAGAAACCCGACGCCATCTGATGCCAGGCGCCCCTTGAGCAGACTGTCTCCCACTTGTTTCACGATCTGAAACCCGGCCGGATCGAATGCTGTATCCATTGGTACACCGTTGTCGCTATAGCGCGAACCCCAGATTCCCCTTCGCGAGGAATTCTGTTCGTCGCGCGAATAGATCACCAGAAACTCACTTCCGTTCCAGGCTACATCCGGATCTGCCACCGGAACGTTCTCCTCGTGCACCACCGTAATCAACTGGTCGAGAATCTGACCCGATGCCGAAACGCGCGCGGCGCGAATATCTCTCGTCTCGAACGGACAGGGCAGACGATCACAGACTTCGGCATGGCGGCTCTCCTCCCAGACGACCATGAAGTTTGTTCCGCTCCAGGCGATGTTCGGACGGGAAGCGTTCGTGTCGATTTCGCTCAGGGCAAAAGGTCCCTTGACGATCTGCCCGTCCGCTGACAGCTGAACGGCGATCAGCGACTTGGCAACCCCGATGTTCGAAGGCCAGGTAACCAGATACGAAGTAGTGTCCCACTGGACGGCTGGAACAGAGTCAGATTCAACATTCCCATCGAGCAGGATCTCCTGCGACCCGAACGTACCATCCTGGCGGATCACGCGCGCTTTCAGCAGGTACTTTGTTGCGATCTCGGGGGTCTCTTCTCGCCAAAGAATGAGATAGTCCGTGCCGTTCGACGCCAGGCGCGGTTCGACACCAAGATTCCCGGGAGTAGACACCACAGGAATGCCGCGGCCATCGAGAGGGCGGCCGTCGCCATCCAACCGCTCTGCGTAAATTTTCGGGGATGGATCAGCCTCGCTCCAGGCCACGAGATACTGCTTGCCGCTGGACGCGACCGCCGGAGTAATCTGGCGCGGTCCGCACTGAGCAGAACCTACGCTGCGAAAGAAAAGCGACGTATCGAGCATCTCCGGCCCGATGGGCAGCGGAGGCTGGCCGATGGCAATCGATGTGGCTGCCCTCGCTCCGGAGACTGCACCGCACAGCAGCAATACACTGAACAAGTAAGTCGAACTTCGTGGTCTCACGCAATCTCCCGGACGCACGCCGCTGCGCAGAAGCCGGCTTCGATCTGATTCTGGCACTCTTGAATCAGAATAGCTGGAAAACGGCGTGAATGACAAAAGAAACCTGCCTCGGACTTTCGTCGCCGGTTCTCCGGCCGCAACTAAAGCGACGGCGGGGGACTTGTGCTTGGTAGCGGCGATGCGGAGGAGCGAGGTGCCGGAGGGACCGGCGAGGGGACGGCGGTGCTTGACGGCTCGACTCCGGTCGCCGGAACGACGGATTCACCGGCCGGTGCCACGTCGCGTTCCATCTGGGGCGGCATCTTGCTGATCGAGACAAGCTCACCGGTACACATGCGATCAGGTTCGGTGCCGGCGACGAAGGCCTCCTCCACTACCCTGCCGCACCCATCCGGTCCCCGCCGGCCCGAGTACAGATCCATCGGCACCCGGACAACGCCAGCCGGCTGTTCGAACTCCTTCTTCTCGGACATCAGCTTCAGCTCATACATTTTCTTGACGATGTCGGTCCAGATCGGCAAGGCCACGACAGCACCGGTGGAGCCGCCGCCCAGCGAGCGGCTGGGATCGTCGTAACCGACCCAGACTCCGATCGAATACTCAGGCGAAAACCCGACGAACCAGGCGTCGGTAAAGCCGTTGGTTGTTCCGGTCTTCCCCGCCAGAGTTCCAGGAAGCGTGTGAGCATCGTAAGCCGTGCCACGGTCGATGGTGCCCTGCAGCGCCCAGGCCATGGTGTAAGCCGTCTGGGCCGACGTACCTTCGGAGAGATCGGCATAGTTCTCTTCGAGAACCTTTTGCGTAGCATCTTTGATCTTGCGGATCAGCCTCGGCCGGATATACACGCCCTGATTGGGAAAGACGTTGAAGGCGGCGGTGAGTTCCATGGGAGAGACGCCGGCAGAGCCAAGGGCCAGAGATGGATAAGCCGGAAGCGGCGCTGTCACTCCGAGGTGGCGCGCGAAATCGACGACGTTGCTGATCCCCACGCGCATGATCGTCTTCACCGCGGGGATGTTGATCGACTTCTCCAGCGCCCTCTGAATGGTGATCACTCCCTCGTACTCACCTTCATAATTTCGGGGCGAGTACACGGTCGTTCCGAACTGCATCGTAAACGGAGCATCGATTACTGTGTCGGCCATCGTCATGCCTTTTTCCATGGCCGCTCCATAAACGAAGGCCTTGAATGCCGAACCCACCTGCCGCAGCGACTGCACAGCGCGGTTGAACTTCGATTCGTGAAAATCGTAGCCACCAACCATGGCTCGCACTTCGCCGCTGCGCGCGTCGATGACGACGACAGCACCCTGGACCTGAGGAACCTGGTCGAGATACCACAACGCTTTTTTCGACTTCGGATCAATGTCCTGGCGGAGGTGCACCAGATCTCCACGCTTGAGCAGCCCGTGCAACGACGGCTTCCCCGTCCAGGCCCAGGCGGACGGAGGAAGTTCGATAGTTTGAGAACGGAAGCGGACTGTGATGCTTTTGGATTGCGACTCCAGGACGACCGCGGGGTAGAGCCGCCCCTCCATCAACTCGTCCTTCCAGGACGGATCCGACCAGGCTTCCGGCGACAAACCTTCGGTGATCACGTTGCGCACCGGTTTGCGAAACCCTCGACGATGATCGAAGTGCTGGAGACCCCGGCGCAGGGCATCTTCTGCCGCTCGCTGAACCCTGAGATCGAGAGTGGTAGTCACCTCCAGACCACTTCGATAGAGCCCCTCGGTGCCGTAGTGCTTCTCCAGGTACTGCCGGACCTCTTCCGAAAAATAGGCTCCGACAGCGGGGGCGTCCTCTTTGTAGGATCCAAGCACCAGCGGGGTGTTCACCGCCTGCTGGTATTGATCGCGCGTAATACTTTTTACTTCCAGCATCCTGCGTAGAACATGATTGCGGCGGCGAAGGGCGTTGTCGGGATGGCGGATCGGAGAGTAATACTCCGGGCGGCGGTTGATACCTGCCAGCACCGCGGCCTCCGGAATCGTCAGGTCTTTGGCGTGCTTTCCGAAGTAGACACGCGAGGCTGCCTCGACGCCGTAAGCCCCTTCGCCCAGGTAGACCTGGTTGGCGTACATCTCGAAGATCTGGTCTTTGGTCAGATCCTTTTCGATCTCGAAGGCTAGAAATGCTTCGTTCAACTTCCGCCGCCAGCTCTTTTCAGGGGTGAGAAAAAGCTGTTTGGCCAGTTGCTGCGTCAGCGTGGACGCTCCCTCCACCTTACGGCCGGCCATTACGTTGGCACTGAGGGCACGAAGGATGGCAAAGGGATCCACGCCACTGTGCTGGAAGAAGCTGGCATCCTCGGTGGCGACGATGGCATCGACTACTGCCGGAGCCATGTCCTTCTTGCGGACAAGGATTCTGCGTTGAATGGAGTACTCGGCGAGCAGGTCGCCGTCTCTGGTGAACAGGCGGGTAATGACGTCGGGACGGTACGTATCCAGTGTGTCAACGAGAGGAATTCGGATCAGGCGGGCCACGAGAAATCCGCTGGGAATGCCCAGGCCCAGTGCGGCAATGAGAATGAGAAAGCGCCGGAGCAATGGCCGCCGGCGGCGCAAACGAGGAGCCGGTTCATCCATCGACGTCTGCGGAAAGGTCGCCTCACTCACGTGTGCCAGTTTAGAGCAAAGAACCCCTTGAGCAAGGGCCCGGCCCATCGACAGGCTGCTAAAATGGCCGAATGGACAAATTCGTGCCCGCTGCCGAGACGCATACGCGCTCGCCCGAATGGAGTCGCATGGTCGCCGCCTCCATCAAACACAGCGGAATCTGGGACACGTATTTCAATCTCGTCGAAACAACCAAGACACATCCCGGAGATCTTGCCGTACGCGGATATCTCGAGATCGCCCGCGCCCGCATTGTGGGCGAGCTTCTGTCGCGCTACGGAGGGATGGCCGCCGTTCCCAGCGTAACGCGGGAGTTCCGAAAGCACTACGACCGCTACAGCCTCAATGCCCAGGAAGGATATCTCGCCTCCCTCATCGACGGAACGCTGAGCATCCGTCACCTGCTCAAGGTTTCACCCCTCGATCAGTTCACGACAATTTTCCTGCTGGCCAAGCTCGACCACCTGAAAGCGATTTCAATTCCTTAAATGACCAGTCTCTACTCCGCTCTCCTCGACCGGCTGCAGATACCCATCACCGTGGTCACGGCAACGGGTGTGATCATGTATCGCAACCGGGCCTTCGATCAGACATTCGGTACGGAGGCGGAGGGATGGATGAGAAGCGCCGCCACGTCGGTCGCTGGCGAACGAGGGTGGCTTTACTGGTTTTTTGGAGACGGTGAGAAACACTCGGCCGAGGTCGAGTGGAACGGCAGAATCTATCGTATTGAAAAAGTAATGAGCGAGCCCGTGGATGCGGCCTCGGTAGCACTGCTCATCGAAGACGTGACGCGGCAGGCCGAGGCGGAACAGGCGAAATCGGATTTCACCTCGATGATCGTTCACGACCTGAGAGGGCCGCTGTCCGGCATCCAGGCCACGCTCGATTTCGTCGTGCAGGACGAGGACAACTTCGGGCCCATGCATCAGGATCTGCTCAAGGAAGCCTCCCTTGAATCCGATCGAATGATGAATCTCATCAACGAGATTCTCGACTTCTCAAAGATACAGTCCGGAAAATTCACCGTCGAAAACGAACCGATCCGGCTCGTCCCTCTCCTGAAGCGAACCGCCCTCAGTCTGCAGGCCATCGCTGCCCGCAATGAAGTCACCCTGATCTCAGCCTATGGTCCCGATCTGCCCATCGTCAACGGCAGCACGGAGAAACTGACTCAGGCCATGATCAACCTCCTCAGTAACTCGCTGAAGTTTACCGCGCGAGGAGGAGTGATCGCCCTCAATGCGCAGCCCTTTCCTGACGACAACTCCCCGGACAGCGTGGCCATCACGGTTACGGATACCGGAGTCGGAATCAGCGAAGAGGAACTGCAAAAGCTGTTCAGCCGCTACGAACAGGTCAGCAGTCGCTCTTTCCACGGAGAATCCGGAACCGGCCTTGGACTATTCATCGTCAGAGAGATCATCGAAGCGCACGGCGGAACGATGGAGGTTGCCAGCATCGAAGGCATCGGAACGAGCATGATCATCCGCCTGCCGGTCGTCAAGGAGCAGAAGGCGGTCGAGGAAGACGACACTCCCGTGACGCTTTCGCTATTCCCGTCGACAGAGTACGGCCGGCGCAGCGGCTGAGCGCCGTTTCCGGTGTCGCCACGAAAGATTCCTGCAGGGCATCGTCACATTTCCAACACCCCACCTGGCATCGTGAGCGGGGGAACCGCGCAAGCGCCGGTGTCATTTGGTATGACGTGACTACCGGCGGCATCTCATCCCGAAGCGAAGCGAGAATCTCCTCTCTGTGAGACGGCAGCCGTCTTTCCACGAGCCAAAGATCCCTGCTCGCTTCGCTCGTGAGACTGTGTCAAAAGTATCTTGAAATCACAACCGGCGCTGCTGCTCG
>JBDTRY010000075.1:0-15303 GCA_039931435.1 Acidobacteriota bacterium
ATCTGCAGATCGGCCTGAACGGAGTCATCCTCATCTCCCCTGCTCTGAACATGGGCACCCTGCCTTTTGTGGTCACCGGTAACGATCTCGGATACGCAACGCAGCTTCCGGCCTACGCCTCAGTGGCGTACTACCATCACAAACTGCCCGAGTCGTGGCCGGACAAGGCCACCCTGTTGAAAGAGGTGCAGAACTTCGCCGGTGGCGAGTATCTTCTGGCGCTGTTCAAAGGTGATCGGCTTGAGAAAGCCGAACGGGATCAGATTGCGGAGAAGCTGCATCGATATACGGGACTGTCCAAGGGCTACATCCTGCGAAGCGATCTGCGCATCTACGCCCCGCGTTTTACCAACGAGCTGCTGCGAGACGAAGGCAAATCCATCGGCCTCCTCGACGGTCGTTACAAGCAGGAGGAGACGGACAATCTGGCGGAATCCCCCGACAGCGATCCGTTCGATGTGAAGACAGGTCCAATTTACCTCTCCACGTTTCAGAGCTACCTGAAAGACGACCTTGGCGTCGACGTGGTCAAGCATTACCTTTCCGGAAATTCCGAGGCGAACGAAAAGTGGAAGCGTCCAGCCAACGGCCGCGGCGCCTTTTCAGGCTACGTCGACGTCACCGGAAATCTATCCCAGGGCACGAAAGATAACGAGGCCCTACGGATCTTTGCCGCATCCGGCTACGAAGACCTGGCCACGACCTACTTCGCGGTGCGCTACACCCTCGAGCATGCCCGCATCGACCCCAGGCGTCTGACGATCAATGCTTACGAAGGCGGTCACATGATGTACCTGTACCGTCCGTCGCTGGAGAGTCTTTCCAACGATATCGTTGCCTTCATTCGAGGACAGGGATGAGCCCTGCGCCCGTGATTCCATGGCGGCCTTCCGTGGAGTCGAAGATCGCCGTTGCCAGCCTGCCGTCGATCCCGGCGACTGGTGCTACCGGGCCTGCCATGCTCCACCCTCATTTGTCTTTTGTTTGCCACCCCCACCCCGACGTCCCAGCTCCCTGGAGGCAACCCATGTTGCAGAAACGATCTCTCGACGCACGCAGGAACAGACCCTTTGGTTGACGGTGTTGCCTGTCGAGTTCAACATGACCTGCGATGCGCGACTTCGCACCCATTACGCTCGGCACCGCAATTCGCATAGTCGAGACGCCAAGCTTCCGCTTTACGGAAACAGCGCATGCGGGAACCTCTGTGCTGCCGCCGCATGCGCACGAATTGTCCGCGTTCAGTTTCGTGATCAGTGGAACTCGCAGTCACCTGTTCGGCAGTAAGAGATTCGACTGCGAAGCGGGGTCGTTGCTCGTTGTCCCGGCGGGCGAAGTGCATAGCTCCAGGTTTTTCTCTCTCAGGGCACGAGGCCTCATGATCGAAGTCTTCAGCAGCGGAGACAGACTGATGCCCGAAGGTTCCGACTTCAGTCACCCGCGGGTCGCTGCTTCACCGAACAATCCCAGCCGGTTCTCGGAGATCCTTGACGAGATCCAGGCGCCCGACGACGTTTCGCCGCTGGCTCTGGAGTCGATCGGTCTGGCGTTGCTCGTCTCGGAGCGCCGTCGTGTCCCCCGGGAGCGCCATGCTCCTGTCTGGTTGCGGATGATTCGCGAATCGATCTGCGAATCGCGGACGCCCGCTCTCAACCTGACCGCCCTCGCCCTTCACGCAGGTGTGCACCCTGCGCACCTGGCACGCGAATTTCGGCGGTACTTCGGAATGTCCATCGGCCAGTACGTTCGCACTGTGAGACTTGGCCGCGCGCGTCACTTGCTCGACTCCACAGAGATTCCGATCGCCGATGTGGCAGCGTCCTGCGGCTTTGCCGACCAGAGTCACTTCACCCGGGAGTTCAGAAGAGCAGTTGGAACGACGCCAGCGAGATATCGTCGAACACGGGAAAGACTCTGCATCTCGTCTAAAAGGCTGTGACATCGAAGGGACGTGCGAGATCCACGCAAACCTGAATGCAAGGCTGGAGAGGTCCGGGGGTTTCCACAGCGGACCTGAAAGTAACCGGACGGCTTCTATCTGGACCTGATCGTCAGATTTTCAGCAGGATTGCTCTTGTGGTTGAGGCTGAACCTTGGTCGATTGCCTGGCGCCAGTTCGAAATGCACACAGTCCGCAGGTTCGCAAACCTTCCGGAAGTCTCCACGGTCAGCCTGCGAAATCGTCCGAAAAGCAATTGCAGTTCCATTTCTGCAACGGGCGTTCAAGACCAGCCGCAGTAAACGGGGTAGCATTCGGGCCGTCGTCGTGCGGGAGGTTTTTCATGAAAACACGATTCCTGTTTTTCGTTCCGCCCATGTCGATGATGCTGCTGCTGGCGCCGGCACCAACAGCTTCGGCCCAGCCACCTCCCAGGTCTCCGGCGGTGGAATCGATCGAGAAAGTGCTGGGCACCTGGATGTCCGGGCAGGGCATTCCCGGACTCTCGATCGCCATCATCCGTGACGGCCAGACCATTCTCGAAAATGGCTATGGGATGGCCGACCTCGAAAACTTCGTGCCGGCAAAGGCCTCGACCGTCTTTCGAACGGCATCGATGGGAAAACCCATGACAGCGACGGCTGCCATGCATCTCGCCGAAGCGCGGAAACTCGATCTCGACGCCCCAGTTCAACGCTACTGCCCCGCCTTTCCGGCCAGGAAGTGGCCGCTCACTACCCGCGGTCTGTTGAGGCACGTCAGCGGAATCCGTCACTACGGCGGCCCGCACGACCAGGAAGAGCAGTTCAGCACGAAGCACTACGCAAGCGTGGTCGATTCGCTCCAACCCTTCAAAGACGATCCACTGAAATTCGAACCGGGAACGGAGTATTCGTACAGCACCTACGGCTACGACGTCATTGGATGCGCTATCGAGGGAGCGTCCGGAATGCCTTACCTGAAAGCCATGCAGGCTCTGATCTTCGACCCCTCTCGAATGCCTCGTACGCGCGACGATGATCCCTCGGTCGTCATCCCCAATCGCGCCGCAGGCTACGTTCGCGAGAATGGCTCGTTGAGGAATGCCCCTCATGTGGACATGAGCAATCGTCTTCCCGCTGGAGGGTTTCTCACCACGGCCGGAGATCTGGCCAGGTTCGGAGCTGCCTTCATCGACTGCAAACTGGTTTCATGCGCTACTCGGGATGCGATGCTCGTCGAATATCCTCTGAAGAACGGCGACACGGTGAACTACGGCCTCGGGTGGGCGCTCGAAGAGGATCTCTCCGGCCGCACGACAGGCCGGGCCTCGCACGGAGGCTCCAGCCCGGGAGCCAGCGGAATCCTTTTCATTGTCCCCAGGGAACGTCTGTCCATTGCCATCCTCACCAACCTCGAGAGCGCTCCCCAGCGCGACAATACCGTGGCCGAAATCGCCGATATCGTGTTGGGAGCAAGTAACGACAAGGTTCAATCGAACAAATGACGCTGGCGCATCATTCAGTGGTAGCTCCGGATATGGCGGACGCTGGTGATTTCCTCGAACCACGTCTCGTGTCCGTTCTGGTTCTTTACACTTCGTGCAGGGAGTGATGCCGAAGCGGAACGGATTGCGAGGAGTTGTCCTCATCTCCGATACGGAGGAACGGTGGTCCTGTCGAGGATCGAGCAACACTGACGGGCAGGCTTCTCTCTGAGTCCGTCGTACGACGGCTGTCCGTTAGACCAGACCGGCAGCGTCTGGAACGAATGCGGCCTTGCCGCCCCGCTACCTCTCTGGATAGAGGCGATTGAAGTCGGGGTCGTCGTGAAGAAAAGCGAGGTCCGGGTCCTGACGGGCCCACTGCGGATCGGTGAATCCGCCTTCCCATGCTTTTCGCAGGGCACGCATGGCCTCCGGCTTTTTCTTCAGGCCGCTGAACAGGCAGGCCACGTTGTACATGATGATGGCGTCATCAGGCCGTAAGGTCATGGCCATGTTCGCCTCGCGCATGGCGTCCTCGGGGCGATTGAGCGCCGCGTAGTTTCCTCCCAGAAGCACGCGGGCCCGGGCATCCTCCGGAACTTTCCTCAAATGCGTTTCAAAAACTTCGATCTCCCGCTGGCGCATGTTTCTCTCGGCGTCCACCTTCCCCATAGCTCCCAGGGCGTTGCGGATCGGGATGTACGTGTTGTAGTTCTCACCGGCGTGCGAAATTGCTTCTTCGGCGATCTCCACCAGCTCCTGGTGCCGGCCCGCAGAAAAGAGAATGCGGCCGAGCAGGTAATAGCCGCTCTCGATATCGGGATTGCGATGCAGGGCTCGCCGGGTGTGCGAAAGCGCGTTATCGAATTTTTCCTCACCGTAAGCGACCCAGGCCTGAGCGATCATTACCTCCGGTGAATCCTGCCCCTTCGCCGCCGCTCGTTCGCCAGCAACCCGGGCTCGATCGATCCATCCTTTGGAGCGCTCGTAGTGGTAATAGTACTGGGCACATACCGAGGCAATCCCGCCATGCGCAACGGCGAAATCCGGATCGGCGGAGACGGCGTTCTCGTACATCTGCAGGGCGAACTCCAGATCCTGTCGCGACATCCGCCGTGCGTAGTTGCGACCACGAAGATAGAGATCGTAGGCCTGCATGTCTTCGGTGGGACGTGCAGCCAGCTCTTTTTCCTCCTGCGGAGAGAGGGTGATTCGCAAGGCCTCGGCGATCTTCCGTGCGATCTCGTCCTGAACTTCGAAGATGTCTTCCATCTGCCGATCGTACCGTTCTGACCAGAGCGGGAAGTCGGTGCTGGTGTCGATCAACTGTGCATTGATGCGCAGGCGGTTGCCGGCACGCCGTAGACTGCCGGTGAGAACGCACGATGCGCTCAACTGCTGACCGATCTGCCCCGGTGTGACTGTCCTGTCGCGATAGGTGAGCACCGTGGCCCGCGAGAAGACTCGCAGCCCCCGGATCTTGGAGAGTTCGGTGATGATGTCTTCGGTGATCCCGTCACGGAAGTACTCGTCTTCCTTCACTCCGCTGAGATTTTCGAAATAGAGCACGGCGATGGACTGGCTCCGCACCGGCGTCGTTCCCGTCCGGGAACTGCCGGAGTCGGCAATCTGGCGGCCTCCTGAATCGAGATCGCGCCTCAAACGCAGCAGATCCGTTTTCAGATCGGTGGCGCTCTGGTAGCGCATGCCACGATCCTTCTCCAGAGCCTTACTGACGATTCGATTCAGTTCGGGAGGAAGGGAAGCGTTGTGCTGACTCAAGGCCATGGGTTCGCGGTTGAGGATGGCCTCGAAGACAACCGCCGACGTCTCACCTGGAAACGGCAGGGACCCGGTGGCCATCTGATAGAGAACGGTGCCCAGCGAAAAAATATCCGTCCGCGAATCCGTCGTCTGTCCGCGAGCCTGTTCGGGCGACATGTAGGAAATGGTTCCGACCGTTGAGCCGGCCGCGGTCAGTTCCTCTCCCCTGACGGCTGTCATGACCAGCGACCCTTCGCCGCTGGCGCGGTTGATCTTTGCCAGGCCGAAATCCAGGATCTTGGCCTGGCCGCGCGATGTCAGGAAGATGTTGGCGGGTTTGAGGTCGCGATGAACGATCCCTCGCGAGTGCGCGGACTCGAGTGCATCGGTGATCTGACCGGCGGTTTCGATGAGCGCACCGAGATCCATTGGTCCTCGGCGGATTTCATCAGCCAGCGTCGTGCCCTCGAGCAGTTCCATGACGATGAAGTGTTCGTTGTCATGTTCCTCGATCGTGTGGATCGTGCAGATGTTGGGGTGATTCAGTGCCGAAGCGGCCCGGGCCTCACGCTGAAAGCGCTGCAGTGAGGCCTCGTCGCGGGCCAGTTCCGGAGGAAGAAACTTCAGCGCAACCCGCCGTCCCAGGTTCGTGTCCTCGGCTTCGTAGACCACCCCCATGCCGCCGGTGCCGAGCTTCGAGGTAATTTTGTAATGCGCCACAGTGCGGTCGATCATCGATACCCTTTACGTATCCTGCTTCTGTCGCTGCTGCTGTCTGGATGCCGCGTAGCTGCGAAACGCAAGGCTTAGATCCTACCACCGGCTCCGGGGAGACGCGGATATGCGGAAGATGTCCGCTCACAGAACTCGATCCTTGACTTCTTCACTACAGTGCCTTTCAAAGATCGTGAAATGGGTTGGCATGAATCTCCGATTACCCTCACTCCGATGCCCGCTGCTCCCCGAGGTGATGACATCTGCCAGACGTCTGGCGGAAGAGTACGGGGTCGTCGAATTTGCATTTGTTTTCTTTTTTCCCTCACCGTGGTTTCGTCACTGTTCGCGCAAGTGAAGGCCGTTACCGGCAAGCTCCAGCTTGATAGCAAGCCGGGACTGGAGGTCCATCTGGACGGCCGGCTCGTAGGCGTGACCACCGCAAAGGATCGTGGATTGCGAATCGAGGCCGTCGACGCCGGCGAACACATGATCCGTGTCTCATCTCCGGGGCATCTAACGACTGCCATGAAGGTGGTCGTTCAACCCGGAACGACAACGGAAGTGAACGCCGGTCAACTCCCGGGGGGCGATCAGATGTCGGCCGACTCGACAGAAGAACCGGTCGAAATGACCGTGCAATCGCCCCCGATGATTGCGGACGACGCCGGGACTGCCGGAGACGGAAATTTCGAAGTGAATCTCGTGCTCGATGGTGATCTGGCCCGAAGGAACCAGAGTGGCGAGGTTCCGCTGCTGGACGTGAATTACGGCTATCACGAAAACCTTCAGTTCAAATTCGAGCTTCCGTACGTGATCTCGCATGTCACGGCAACAGATGGCGGCGGAGGAAGCCAGAGATCAGATCTGCACGGCGTCGGCAATTCGAACTTCGGCGTGAAGTATCGTTTTTACAACAACGAAGCGACACATCTGGCCCTGGGCATCTACCCGCAGGTTGATTTTCATACGCCGGGTGCGCCCACTGAGGCCGATGGAGGCGGCGCCTCAGGCGCCACGACGTGGAGTCTCCCCGTTCTGCTCACCAAAGAGTTCGAACGCATGGCCATTGCCGGGAACCTCGGATTTGATGTCACCACCGAACACCCTCATGCCGGTATTTTCGGCGTGTTTGGCGCTGGGACCCGCCTCACGCGCAAGCTGGCGCTCCTCGGCGAAATCGCCGGCTTCGACATCAATCAATCCGACGCCAGGCGGATCGTGCTGAATGTTGGGTTCCGTCGAAAACTCACCGATACGCAGACCATCGGAGCTGCCGTCGGTCATGACCTCCGGGCGGGAGCGGACGGAAAAGAGCACACCTACATCACGGTGGCCTATCAGAGATCGATCGAAAAGAAGTAAATCCCGCTACGAAGTCCGAGGCGGATCGAGGTTCCTCATCTCGCTACGCCGGCTGCCGGCGATCGCTACCGAAGCTTCTGCATCAGAACCTTGAAGCGGGGATCATCGCGAATGGGGTTGAGATCGGGATCGTTCTCGATCCAGCCTTTGAAGAGCAGACCCTTATTGACCGAGGCCTCGACGCAGGCCAGGGCCTCATCGCGACGACCTAAGGCAGCGTACACACACCCGGCGTTGTACTGAATGATGGGCTCGTCCGGATCGATGGCCAGCGCGCGTTCGATCCACTCGGCCGCCTTATCCGGCTCACCCAGCTCAACGAGGCATTGGGCGCTGATGGTCCAGGCTCTGCTGTCGTCGGGATGCGAGCTCACCCGTTTTTTTGCCGCTTCCACGGCCTCGAGAATCGTGTGCTTCACTTTTCCCTCGTCGCCGAGGGCCCGATAGCACATGCCGAAGAAATACCAGGAGTCGTACGACTCCGGGGTGAGGGCGCAGGCCCGCTCGAAATGCTCGGCAGCTTCGGCAAATTTCCCGACGGCAAAGTAGACGCGGGCGGCGATGTAATGAGCCTCGTAGAGAGAAGGATTGAGCTGGATGGCCCGTCGCAACTCCGCCTCCGCCTCGTCGTACTGCTTGGTGAGCGAAAGAGCGAAGCCGCGTGAAACGTGCGCCTCAGCGAGGTCCGGACCCAGTTCCAAGGCTTTCAGACTGGCACGATCCGCTTCTTCCACCGCTTCTTCTCCGGCGCCGAAGTAGAGACGGAGGAACGAGCTGCAGTCAGCAATTCCGGCGTAGGCGCGCGCGTAATTAGGATCGATTTCGATGGCCCGCGCGAACATCTGCCGTGCCACCTCGAAACCCTTTCGTCGCAGCTGGTGAAAAAACTGACGCCCCTTGAGATAGAATTCGTAGGCCTCGACGTCCTGCGTCTTGGCCTGCTCCATCGGGGACTGTCCGGGCTGCAAGGCCACCTGCAGTGCTCGAGCGATGCTTTGCGCGATCTCGTCCTGGATGGCGAAGATGTCCTTCATCTCGCGGTCGTAGCGTTCTGTCCAGAGTCGGTATCCGTCGCTGACGTTCACCAATTGGGCCGTGACTCGCACCCGGTCGCCGGCCTTCCTCACGCTGCCCTCGAGGACGGTGCTGACGTTCAGCCGTTCCCCGATCTCGCGAATGTCCATGGCCGTCCCTTTGAACTGAAAGGCGGAAGTGCGGGAGGCCACGTGAAGCTCGGAGGTGTGACTCAATGCGCTGAGCAGCTCTTCTGCGATTCCATCGCAGAAGTACTCCTGGTCTTTCTGCGGACTCATGTCCACGAAGGGAAGAACGGCCACGGAGCTCTTCTTCGATTCCGCCGGCCGTTGAAGGGTCAGACCGGATCCGGAGTCCATGGCCTCCTGCAACTGCTGCAGGTCTGCCAGAAGATCGGCCATTCTGTCGTATCGAGCCCGCGGCGACTTGGCCAGGGCCTTCTGGATGACGCGGTCGATGCTCCGGGGGATTCCGCTGCGCGAGGTGGCGACCCGCTCGGGCTCATCGCTGAGAATGGAGTGGATCAGCGATTCCGTGCGCTCGCCCTTGAACGGGAGGTGACCGGTCAACGCCTCGAAGAGGACCACGCCGAGCGACCAGATGTCTGTGCGGTGATCGATGCTCTCACTGCGAATCTGTTCGGGCGACATGTAGCCGGGCGTGCCCACGGAAGAATCGGGACGGGTCAGCCCGGACTGGCGGATCAGTTTTGCCAGACCGAAGTCGAGGATCTTCACCGTGTCCCGCGCCGTGACCATGATGTTGGCCGGCTTGATGTCGCGGTGGATGATCAACTCCTCGTGCGCCGCTGCGAGCCCTCGGCCGATCTGCATGGCGATCGAAAGGGCCTGGGCCACCTCGAGCGGCCCACGCCTGATGATGGCGTTCAGTGTCTCGCCCTCGTAGTGAGCCATGGCGATGAACAGTTCGCCGTCGCTCGTTTCGTCGATCTCGAAGATCGTGCAGATGTTGGGATGGTCGAGCGAGGAAGCAGACCGCGCCTCCTGCATGAACCGTTTACGGATGTCCTCATCGGCCGCGGCAGAGTCCACGAGAAACTTCAGGGCCACCGGTCTGCCGAGGCGGTTGTCCACTGCCCGGTACACGACCCCCATACCGCCCGATCCCAGTTTTTCGCTGAGTGTGTAGTGAGAAACGACCCTCGGTTCCGTGGATGGCATTCGATCGCAGAGCATACGTCATCCGCGCAACCGCAGGCCAGAAATACGGGGTACGCCGAGCCGTCAGGAAAGTAAGTGTCAGCGGCCATGAGAAAGTGACCCCCTAACGGCCACGAGAAATTGACCCCCCCTCTCTCTTGGTCCTTTCAGCTTTTATCTCTTCGATCGTCGCTGGCAGGGGCTGTGGGAGATGTGGGAAACGCGGCAGCGTTTTCCAAGGGCTGTGGTAAGCCGTGCGCTTCTCATCGCGGCTTTCCATAGCCCTGTTTTCTTTCCCCAACTCTCTGCGATTCTGTCGGGTGGGAGGGCGCGCCAGGACGATGCTCAACATGGAGGAATGGATGGATATCCGGGTCTTACATCGGGAGGGTCACTCGATCAAGCAGCTCGCGGCGATGACCGGACGTTCCCGCAACACAATCCGCAAGACGTTGCGCCAGAAGCTGCCGCAGCAGGTGATCACTCGCAAGCGAGCTTCGAAGCTCGAAGAGTTCAAGCAATACGTTGGCGATCGCGTTTGCGAATGCGGTCTGTCAGCCGTTCGCCTCGTCGAGGAGATCCGGGCGATGGGTTACACCGGGTCGCTCCGTACGGTGCGACGCTACGTAGCCTCGCTTCGTGAAGAACGCGCACCGAAACGGCGCACCGTGCGCTTTGAAACGCCGCCAGGCAAACAGGCGCAGGCCGACTGGGCCTATTGCGGCCGCTTTCCCGATGCCGACGGCAGGATGGTGCCGATCTACGCGTTCGTCATCGTGCTCGGCTTCTCTCGCATGATGTACGTCGAGTTCACCACATCGATGAAACTGCCGTGGCTGATTCGCTGTCATCATGCGGCATTCCGCTTCTTCGGTGAGCGCGTCCGCAATCTGCGTGACGTTGCCCACCGCGTCGTACTGGTAGCCGTAACTGGCCAGCGAGGCCGGCCCGATCAGGAGCTCGTTGCTCAAAAGGCGATAACGCTGGTCGTAGGTCATCGTGCGCGCCGTGCCGTTCCCGTACCGCACCTCGGTCAGTGGGCCCAACGTCGCCCGCACCACCGATCCCACGTAGGTCACAAAGGGCGAGCGCGCCGAGGCCTGGCGATCCGCGAAGTCATAGGCGTAATCGACGCTCAGCCCCGAGGGGTACCCGAGATGCGTGCGATTGCCGTTGGCGTCGTAGCCGAACGTCATGAGGTAGGGCATGGAGAGGATGGTCTGCCGTTCCCCGCGGATCAGCCCCCGCCGCTCGTAGGCGTAGGTGGTGGTGCCGCTTGGGTCCGTGACCGATGCCACGCGGCCCTTGCCGTAGTTCGTGGCCACGGTGTCATCATAGCTCCAACTCACGGTCTCGGTGGGCAGGCTGGTGCGGGTGGAGAACAGTTCCATGAGAACACTCCGTGACCTCCGGCATGTGCCACGGCGTTTGCGTGCTGGTCGGCGGCTGGAGGCCGCCGAGCACCGGGCGTAAGCCCGGTGAAGCACCGGGCGTAAGCCCGGTGAAAACGATCAACTCACTGGCTGATTCGGTACTCCGCGAGAAACCTCTGTACCTCGCAGGCGAACGATTCCTGTTTGTGATGCTCGTCCTTCAGCCAGTCGAGGGTTCCGGATGTCGCCCGACACATCCAGCGACAGGTTCCCTCTACGATCGTTTCGTGTCGTAGATGAACGTCACCGGACCATCGTTTTCGAGGACCACGGTCATGTGCGCACCGAAGATCCCCGTCTCCACCGGCAGGCCCGAGGCCCGGAGTGCGGCCACGAATTCCGCGTACAGTTCTGCGGCTCTGGCCGGAATTTCCGCGTTCTCGAAGCCAGGCCTCCGCCCCCTGTCAAGGGTTGCTGCCAGCGTGAACTGGGAAATTGCCAGCACCGATCCACCGACCTCGCGCACGGACAGATTCATTTTTCCCGCTTCGTCGGAGAACATCCGCAACTCGGATACTTTCTTCACGCAGGTGGCGATCTCTGCCACGCTGTCGCCCTTCTCTACGGCGGCTAGAACCACCATTCCATGCTGGATGGCGCCGGCGACGGAGCCTCCGACAGTGACACTGGCGCGTAGAACACGTTGAATGACCAGACGCATACTTGATTTTCATCCCTTGCCGTATCGAGCAGGGGCACTGGCCCGCGACTCTTCGCAGTCCCGGGAGCTGGAGCAGACCGAGCAAATCACTCTACTCCTGGTAGACCATCTCCCCTTTTCCCGCCAGCCGCATTAGAATCCACTGCACTGGCCTGACCTTCGTCTGTCGCGATTCCTGACACGCGCCGACGCAGAACCCGTTCCCGTCCGCTGTTCGGCTCCGGCGGCCAGACTAACCGAAGACAGTCAGCAAGGAGACATCAAATGGCAAGTATCAACAAAGTGATTCTCGTGGGACGCCTGGGCAAAGATCCCGAAATCAAGTCGACCCCATCGGGCTCCACGCTCGCTCGCTTTTCCCTCGCCACCGATGAAAAATATACGGACAAGAGCGGAGAGAAGCAGGAACGAACCGAGTGGCACAACATCGTGGCCTGGAACAAGCTCGCCGAAATCTGCGGCCAGTATCTGCGCAAGGGCAAGCTGGTCTATATCGAGGGTTCGATCCGCACCGATTCCTGGGACGACAAGGAATCGGGTCAGAAGAAATACCGCACGGAGATCATCGCCCAGACCATGCAGATGCTCGATCGCAAGGGTTCCGACGAAGATTCGGGCGCCGGCTTCAGCGGCGGACAATCGCGGCCGAACTCGAAAGTCGCCGAGGGCTCGTTCGAGGACGACGAAGTTCCGTTTTAGTGCCAGTCCGGAAAGCATGCCGGCCCAGACGGAACGACGCCTTTCCAGCGGTGCCGACGGGCGTCGTTCCGTCCTTTCAGGTCCACTCCTCGCGGCCGGTACGTCCGGTGCCACCGCTTCGCGGTTCCCGGCGACGATCGAAATGAGAATCGCCGCTCCCGTCGGTCTCTTCGGATCGTGAACGATCGGACGCTCGATGAAACTCCTCGACCTCTTCGAGAAGATCGTCGAACGCGCCCGCTTCCACCCTCGCTGAAGCGCCAAGTGCTGCGCAGTGCCCTCGGAAGTCCTCAACGCGTCCCACGGCTTCCCGCAGACGCACTCCGACCTCCGTTTTTTCCGAAGCGCAGCGCTCCAGATGGTCCATGACCTCGGAGATGATCTCCACATGACTGCAGATCATGATCAGGTCGTTCCCGGCCCTCAGCGCCCGCAGCGAAATATCGGGATAGCTCCCCAGATCGGAGACGGCGTGCATCTCCATGTCGTCCGAAAAGGCCACGCCGCGAAACCCAACCGAGGCGCGAAGAAGGTCGGTGGCGATGACCCGGCTCAGAGTCGCCGGAAGGCCGGCATCGAGCTGGGGATAGATGCCGTGCCCGATCATCACCGCGCCGGCATCGTTGGCCAGGGCGATGTAAGGAACGAGGTCCTCGCCGAGGAGCCGATCCTTGGACACGTCGATCACCGTCGACCCGTAGTGGGTGTCATCGGTTGCCAGTCCCAGCCCTGGAAAATGCTTCAGACAGGAGGCGACGCCAACGCTCTGCTGTCCGCGCATGAACGCGCCTGCCAGACGGATCACCGTCGGCGCGTCGTCACCGAAGCAGCGTCGCTCGAGGCCCTTTGCCGAATCGTCTCTGTGAATGTCCACAACCGGCGCGAGATTGACATCGATGTCGAAATATCGCAGCGCCCTGCCGACAATCGTTCCGAACCACTCCGCAAGCTCCTCGGCATGCCCACCCTCGCTGAAGAACTGGGCGCTGGGCAGTCCGGGAATGAGATCCCGCAGCCTGTCCACTCGTCCCCCCTCCTCGTCGATCATGACCAGCGGCGGCACGTCTGACTGCGCCTTGATCTCGCTTACCAGCTCGAGGAGCTGTTCGCGGTCCTGAATGTTTCTGCCGAACAGCACAACCGCCGCGGGCGGAGATTCGCGGAGAATGCCTCTTTCAAGTTCTGTTAGGACAGGTCCGGTCAGACCCATTCCCAGTACTCGATGTCCCATCAAGACTCCAGTAGTCGATTTCTGATCTCGTTCAATTTGTTCAATGCCTCGATCGGTGACATGCCCTCGATCTGCAGTGAGCGCAATTCGCGGAGAATGTCTCCGTGACGATCGCTGAACAGTGACATCTGCGTCGTCTTGCGAATGTCGCTTCCATCCCGCCGCTCCGTTTCTTCGATGACGTCCCGCTCTTTTCTTTCCAGCGTCGTGAGAATCTCACGAGCTCGCTCGATGACACTCGAGGGGATACCGGCGAGCTTGGCCACGTGAATCCCGTAACTCTTGTCCGCCGGTCCCTCCACCACTTTTTTCAGAAAAATGATCTGATCGTTCCATTCCTTGACGGCCACACTCCGATTGGCAACCCGCTCCCGGGTCTTCGCCAGATCGGTCAACTCGTGATAGTGCGTGGCGAAGAACGTGATTGCCTTACGCCCCGGCCAGTCGTGAAGAAACTCGACGATGGCCCATGCGAGGGACAGGCCATCGAAGGTGGCCGTTCCCCGTCCGACCTCATCCAGGATGATCAGAGAGCGGTCTGTGGCGTTGTTTAGAATATTGGCCGTCTCGTGCATCTCCACCATGAATGTGGATTCCCCTCTGGCGAGGTGATCCGAAGCTCCAACGCGGGTGAAGATCCGATCGAAGACACCCAGGCGCGCTTCTGCCGCCGGAACGAAACTTCCGCTCTGGCTCATCAAAACGATCAGTGCCACCTGCCGGAGGTAGGTCGATTTGCCTCCCATGTTCGGCCCGGTGATGATCTGAATGCCGTCCCGGTCCCGGTTGACCTCCGTGTCGTTCGGAATAAAGCGCTCTCGGGAGATCGACTCGATGACGGGATGGCGGCCGTCCCGTATGCAGATTTCCATGGCATCGCTCAGGACAGGCCGGACAAAGTTCTGCCTGAGGGCCGTGGCAGCGAAGGACGAGAGAACGTCCAAATGGCCGACTGCCGTAGCCGTGGCCAGGATTGCCGGAACGTTCCGGGAGAGACGTTCCAGGAGTTCCTCATAGATGTGCAGCTCGATGGCCCGCGACTTCTCCTCGGCTCCGACGATTTTCTCCTCGAGCTCTTTGAGTTCGGGCGTGATGAATCGCTCGGCATTTACCAGGGTCTGCTTCCTGATGTACTCCGCAGGAACCCGGGAGAGGTTCGACTTCGAGATCTCGATGTAATACCCGAAGACACTGTTGAATCGAATCTTCAGCGACCCGATGCCGGTGCGCGTGCGTTCCTCGGACTCGATGCGCAGGAGAATCGTTTTCGAATCCCGGGCGATCGACCGCAATTCGTCGAGATTGGCGTCGATGCCATCACGGATCACTCCTCCATCGCGGGCCAGCGCCGGCGCGTCACGATCGATGGCTGCGAAAATTGCTTCGGATACGATTGGAACGTGATCCAGCTCCGCGTGCAGCCTCGTCAGGAGCGGCCCCTTCGATATCCCTGACAGAGCGTGCAGCTCCTGGACAGCGAGGAGTGACTCGCCGAGGGTGAGACACTCGCGCGGACCGGCGGTACCGAGGGAGACTCTTGAGGCGAGACGTTCCAGGTCGGCAACAGAGGAAAGGCGGGCCACGACTCCTTCGTGGGTGCGCCGGTCGCGTATCAGCTCGTCGACGGCGTCGAGGCGTTCGAAGATCGCGTCCCTGTCCCGCAGCGGACGGCTCAGCCAGCGCCGAAGGGCGCGTGTTCCCATGGCCGTGCGCGTGAAGTTGAGAACGCTCCAGAGCGACGCGCGCGGACGGGTGGCGTCGCCGGAATCGAAAATCTCCAGGTTCTCCAGCGTGGCCGCATCGAGCAGAAGGTACTGGCCATCATGATCGAGTCGCA
>JBDTRY010000076.1:0-15190 GCA_039931435.1 Acidobacteriota bacterium
CAGGCCGCCCGAAACAAACTGGAAGCGATGGACCAGATCCTCGACGAACTGAAGCTCAACCGAACGCAGGCCGCCTATCTCGGCGACGACCTGCCGGATCTTGCCGCCATCCAATCCGTTGCGCTGTCGGCAGCGCCGTCGGACGCCGCCGAGGAAGTCCGTCGGGCCGTTACCTGGCGGCTCGACGCTGCGGGTGGGCAGGGCGTGGTGCGCGAGTTCGTCGAGCGATTCCTGCGCGAACGAGGCGACTGGGACGACCTCATCGCTGAATTCAGTGGCTCCTCCTCTGAACTGACGCGGCGTTGAACGTGGGCGCACGGGATCGTCTGATCGTCACCGCTCTCCGGGCCGCGCGCACCATGGCGGAGTGTCTCAGCCTGTCCACAGCTCGAGGATTGGGCGCTCTGTTGGGCAGAATGGCCGGCCGGATACTTTTCCGGGAACGGAGGAAAGCGCTCAGACACATTCGGCTGGCGCTTCCCGAACGCGGACACGAGGAGCACGAGGCCATCATCGATGGCATGTTCGAACACCTGGGAATGACCCTGCTGGAAGTCTGCTGGATGGGAAATCTCAACCGCAAGGTCCTGGCGGAGACCACCGTCTTCGAGGGATTGGAGCACGTGGCCGCGGCTCTCGCCTATGGAAACGGCGGCGTCTTCTTTACCGGACACTGCGGAAACTGGGAGTGGCTGGGAGCTGCGATCGCCCTTTCGGGATTCGATGTCACGGTGATGGCCCGCGAGATCGACAACTCGGATCTCAATTCTTTCATCCTCACCCGCCGCGAAATGCAGGGAGTCCATACCATCGGGCGCGGTTCCGCGGTTTCAGCACGGGAGATGCTCCAGGTCGTCCGTCGAGGAGGAATCCTCGGGTTTCTTCTCGATCAGAACATCCGCTCTGAAAGCGTAAAGGTTCCTTTTTTCGGATTGCCGGCCCCGACACCGATTGGGCCCGCAAAACTGGCCATCCGTTCCGGCGCGACCGTTCTGGTCATGTTCATCGAACGAAGGGATGGCCGGCAGTTCGTGACAATCGGGCCGCCGATTCTCACCGCTCGTGATGACGACGCCGAAGAGCTTACGGCACGGATCACCCGCTCCATCGAAGATCAGATCCGGCGCGTACCGTCGCAATGGGTCTGGATGCACCAACGTTGGCGCGAACGGCGAAAGCAAATCCGAGAGCGTATGCCAGGCGAGCGGACCGGCTGACACTCGGAGTTCGAGGATGACGCCACGTTCGCCGATGATTCCTCATCACTTCGCTCGTCGGGCCTCACAGCGTGCCGCCGGCACTCGTTGCCCTTCCGCACTGCCGGATCGCCGACTACGTGCAGTACTTCCACCGAACAATTCCGGCGGTGACCCGGCGATGCTTTCGTTCTTTCATCCGTCGATGCGACCGAGTCCGTCAGTCGAGAAAATCAGCGGAACAGGTTCTTCAGGATGAATAACGCGTTGGCCGGACGCTCGGCCAGTCGCCTCATCAGATACGGATACCATTCCCTTCCGAAGGGGATATAGACCCGCATCCCCCAGCCCTCCCGGGACAGTTTCTGCTGGAGATCACGCCGGATTCCATAGAGCATCTGAAACTCGAAGACACTCGCGTCGATGGCCTTCTCCTTCACGAATGCCAGTGTGGCCTCGATCATTTTCGGATCGTGCGTGGCAATGCCGTGGTAGACACCACTGAGCAGCATGATCTTCATCAGCCTGACGTAGTTTGCATCGACGTCCACCTTCTCCTGGTAGGCGATCGTCGAAGGTTCCTTGTAGGCCCCCTTGCATAGCCGGATGCGGATTCCTTCCGCACACAAGGATTCGACGTCTTTTTCGCTTCGGCGGAGATAGGACTGAATGACGGCACCCACCACTCCGGTTTTGTTGCCCCGATGAAGCTCTCGGACAAGCGCGAGCGTTCGTTCCGTGTACGGGCTCCCCTCCATATCCACCCGTACGAAGTTACCGATTCGCGCAGCGTGCTCGACGAGATCACGCGTGATGTCGTAGGCCAGAGTCTCGTTCACGTCCAGACCCATGTGTGTCAGTTTCAGGCTGACGTTGGCCTTCAGCTTCCGGTCGGCAATCTTGTCCAGCAGCTCGTGATAGAGAGCGGCGCTGTGACGGGCCTCCTCGGGGTTCGTGACGTTCTCCCCGAGGTTGTCGATACTCACCGTCAACCCTGATTGATTGACGGCGGTGGTTGCGGCAAGGGCATCATCCACTTCCATTCCGGCCACGAATCGGCTGGAAAGCTTTCGCCCCAGAGCTGACCGCTCCGCTGCCGCGCGCAGCGATTTACTCTCGGACAGGGCGATGAATATTTCGCGGAGCATGATTCCTTTCGAGATCCGACTGTGCAGTATCGGTCCGCTGCCGTCGGCCACGATCAAAGAATGACGGCGAGTTTTTACCACACCGGGATTGAAACCAGAATGAGAGCCGTCGGAAGGAGCGTTTCAGGCCCGGGCCACAACCAGTGCGCAGATTCTCGAGGCACCCGCTCGTTTCAATGTCCGGGCGCAGGCCTGAAGCGTCTCGCCGGTGGTGCATATGTCGTCGATGAGGAGGATCGAATCGCCAGTGCAGTCAGTTCCGGCGGCGAAGACGTCACGAACGTTCGAGCGTCGCGCATCGCGCGGCAGCGTGGATTGCGGCGCGCGGTCGGCGGTTTTGCGCAAGAGGTTTCCCCGATAGGGCATGTCGGCCCGGGAGGCGAGCGCCACAGCGAGCAACTCAGCCTGGTTGTAGCCGCGCTCCCGTAGTTTTCTTCTGTGCATGGGCACTGCGGTGATGGCCTCGAAGGCGAAGTCGCGGCGTTGCAGGAATACTTCGAAAAGCAGCCCACCCAGCGAGTCGGCCAGAAAGTCGTGGCGCTCGAACTTCAGGGCGTGCAGGACGCTTTCCAGCCCTCCTTTGTACCGTCCCCAGGCATCGATCCATTCCAGGTTCGACTTCAATTGTTGGCAATCGATGCAGACGAAACGGTCGTACCGCACCTCGGACTCCCAGGGCATGGCGCAGCGCAGACACCTGGAATGAGCGATCCGGGGAAGTTCGCTCCAGCATTTTGCGCAGCAGGAACCGGATCGAGCGCTCCAGGAGAGCTCGACTCCGCAGGCCACACAGGGCGAGGGAAGAACCATCCGGGCCGCTTCCCGTCCAAGGTGAGAGATTGATTCCAGCAAACCCATCTCAGCCGATTGTAATGGGTATGGCCGGCGTTCGACGTACGGCTTGTTTCCTCATGAACGCATTGCTTATAGTGGGAGCCGCATGAAAAAAGCCTTCCTTACCCTCGCACTACTCTCGTTCGCCGCTCTTCCGGTCTTCGCTCAGAGTTCAGGCTCGACGATCGGGTTTCAGTTGGGCCGCTCCCAGCCCGCCAGCGACGGCGTCCACCTGAACTTTGACGATTCGGTGAAGGAAATCTTCTACTCCACTGATTTCGACTACGGGACGACGTTGAAGATCAAAGCCGGACAGACCGATGCTTCGCTGGACCCTCGAATAGGAGCGCCCGGAGTGAGCAGCGATGGCAAGATCGAATACATCGACGCACTGGTGGAGTACCGCTTCGACGAGGTCTTTGGATCGACGTCGCTTTTCGCTGGCCCCGGCTACTACCGGCAGAAATTTGGTTCGTTCAGCGAAACCGACTTTGGACTCTCAGCCGGGGTCAACGGCAATTTTCCCGTAACGCGAAAATTCGGCCTGATCGCCGAGATTGCCTATCACTGGGCAAACTTCGAAGATGAGCGCCGATTCGTGACCGCCAGCGGCGGATTCCAGATTCACTTCTGATTCCAGCCGAGTTCGGACCGCGCAGCCTCCTCTCCGGGGCATGGACATTGCTATTCCTTCAGTGCACTACCAGGAGGAGAAACCATGAAGGATCGCAGCGAAAAAGTACGCGATGTCATGACGCGAAATCCCGATTGCTTGTCGGAAACGGATGGCGTTTCCAAGGCTGCTGAACTGATGGTCAAGAACGATTGTGGTGCCATCCCGGTAATCGAAGACAAGCGTCTGGTCGGAATGATCACGGACCGAGACATCGTCATCCGTCTGGTGGCCAGGGGTCGAAACCCGGCCGAGGCCACAGTCGGTGAGGCCATGAGCCGCGGCGTGCATACGGTCAGAGAGGATCAGCTCATCGATCAGGTTTACGCCGTCATGGCCAGGGAACAGGTGAGACGGATTCCAGTAGTTGGCGGTGACGATGAGATTGTGGGAATCGTATCCGTCGCTGACGTGGCCATCGAAGATCATCAGAATGGAAAGCTGGCCAGAGCAGTAGAGGAAATCAGTGAACATTCCTCTGAGGGCCGGCCGGCGAACGGCTGAGATAACGTTCGCCGCGCAATCTTTGCGAGCCGTAACGGCTCGCATTTTTTATTGGAGGTCAGGGCGATTTCCGCGGGAAAAAACGAACCTCATGAATGGCTCGTCCCTCCTGTCGGTATTTCACTTCGTAGTTGGTTCGAGCGAACGCGTCATTTCGCGATTCCTGACGGACGTCGAAGCAACCTTCCAGCACGGGCAGACTGGCTTCAAAGTACTGCCGGTGGTCGGTTACGTAGACTCCGAATCCACCAGGCTCCAGAACTCGATGCATCTGCTCGACGGCCTCCGGCCTGATCAACCTCCGCTTCTGCTCCCTCCGGCGGGGCCAGGGGTCAGGAAAATAGATGTGAATTTCCCTGACGGAATGCTCTGGCAGCATCTCTGCCATGACCGGCACGGCGTCGTAATTGATGATCTGCACATTGGACAATCCTGCATGCTCGAGGCGGCGGACTAGGACCCTGTAAAAGTGAAGAGATTTCTCGATCCCTACGAAGTTCCGTTGGGGCTCCGACTTCGCGGACTGCAGTAGAAAGCGGCCCCTTCCGGAGCCGATTTCCAGAACCAGGGGATTGCCGTTGCCGAACAGGCTCGCGGTGGTCACGGGATAAAGCCCTTCGTTGCGCGGATTGATCCCCAGACGCCTGTGCTCCGCGCCGGGCTTTTCGGTGTTTTCCTCCGCTGAGTGCACTTAACCCCGCCTGACCGCCTGAAAGAATGAATCAGATCCCCGGATCCCCCGGAAGGGCATCGCCATTGCAGTTCACATCACCATGATGACCGCAGTCTTCGAAGGGAAACCCCAATGAGACGGATAACGATTCCGGCCTTCATGGCCACGCTTCTTTTTGCCTCGGCATGTTCGACGAATCCTGTGACGGGCCAGAGGCAGTTCAACATCGTGTCGGAGAGTCAGGCTGCCGCCCTCGGCGCCCAGGAAAACGCCAACGTAATCGAGGAATTCGGAATCTACAACGAAGTTCCAGCTCTCACCGAAACCGTTACCCGCATCGGCCGTAAAGTCGCGGCGGCCTCGGACCGGCCGAACCTCCCCTGGTCATTCGCCATCCTGGATACACCAATGATCAACGCCATGGCCCTTCCGGGTGGCTACGTTTACGTCACTCGGGGAATTTTGGAGCGGATGAATTCCGAGGATGAGCTGGCGGGCGTGATCGCCCACGAGATCTCGCACGTTTCGGCCAGGCATATCGAAGCACGGCTTTCGCAGGAGCAACTGGCGCAGTTCGGACTGGTTCTGGGATCCATCGTCGCCGGTCCGGCCGCCTCGCAGACGTATGGCGGTCTGGTGCAGTTGGGAACGCAGCTCCTCTTCACGAAATATTCGCGCCAGCAGGAGTCACAGGCCGACCTCCTGGGTACGGCATACATGACGGAAGCTGGATACAACCCCGAGGGTGCCCGAAACATGCTGCTGGCTTTGCAGCGGCTGGACACGGGGAAGGACGGTAGCGGCGTCGATCGCTACTTCATCGATCATCCCGATCCTGGAAAACGCATCGCCGACGTGCAATCGAAGATTCAGACGCTGGAACAGAGCGCTCCGGCAGTGGTTCAGCAGCCCATGGATCGCAATTCTTTCGTTCGCAAGTTGCAGGGAATCATCGTCGGCGACAGCACCATGCAGACCACGATCAGGGACGACGTCATCTACCAGCGCCGGTACGGGATGATCGTACCCATCCCCCGGGGATGGACAACCGTGGTCTCGCCGGGAGCATTGTTTGCGCTCACGCCGGAGAGCTCGAAGGACGGCTCTGCTCTCATCGCTCAGGATATTCCCCTGAAAAAGCTTCAGGGCGCCGTTTCCGCTCAGAGCGGAGTACGCACTCTACTGCAGCAGATGGGGCTGCAGTTCGTCAATTCCAGTTCAGCGAGTTCGCGAACAGGCGAGAAGTTCCCGATCGATTTATGGCGAGGGCAGACCAACAGCGGAGTGGTGGCCGTGGAGACGACGCAATTCACCGAGGCCGATCACGCAGTGGTGTTGATGCAGATCACTCCCGCCAGTAAGTACACCAGTCAGGGCGTACTGGGAGGGTTGCTGGCCACCGTGCGCTTCGACCGTGCCCAAGCACGTGCAGCGGAGCCGCCGCGAATGAAGACGGGTACGGGCGGCTCGGCAGTCACATGGAGCGAGATTGCAGTGCGCTCCACCGGCAATCCGGCGGATGCTCCACAGATCGCTCACATCAACGGCTTCGACACCAACTCGGCCGTACCTCAATCGATGACCCTGAAGTTGCCGGAAGACGTCGTTGCCGGCGAACAATAAGCGTCAGGAGACACTTGTCGCCATCTCCACCCGGTTTCTTCCCCGATTCTTGGCTCGATAGAGCGCTTCGTCGGCACTCTGAATGAGTGCTGCAGCGGTCGTTCCCCCCGAAGGAAAAAGGGCAATGCCGGTGCTGATAGTCACCCGCAATGGCTCAGCGACGTTCGGCACGCGGAACATGCGCTCACCGATTCGATGCCGGACCCTCTCCACAACGACGGCCAGGCTTTCCGCCTGGATCTCCGGGAAGATGACGGCGAACTCCTCTCCCCCATAACGGGCCACCGTGTCGATTTCCCTGACGCTCCCCAGAATCTCTTCCACGATGGACTTGAGCATTTCGTCCCCTGCAGGGTGTCCATAGGTATCGTTCACCACCTTGAAGTGATCGATGTCGATCATGGCAACGCCAAAAGCGCGACCGGAACGGGTGTGTCTCTTTACCTCCCGCAACAGGGTTTCCTGGAAGTAACGGTGATTGAACGCTCGAGTGAGCACATCCATCTGCGTAAGCTTTCTGATCTGTTGATAGTGGCTGGCAGAGACCAGAGCCGCAGCGGCCTGACTGGCGAAAATTTCGAGCGCCTGCACACTGTCGTCCGTTACCGGTCGTCCATCCTTGGGGCGGCGGACGGACATGTAGCCGAGCAGAATCTGCTCGTCGAGCATGGGCACGAGGATCATCTCCGATGTGCCCTCGCCTTCCAGCCGCAATCCCGCCTCCGTCGTTCTGACGAAAATGTCCGACTCTGCCTCCCAGAGGCGTTCTCCTGGAACTCGGAAAGAATTCGAGACGCGAAACTCAGGCTTGAAAAACTGGGTGATGTCTTCCTCGGGGACTTCCTTGCGCTGCACCTCGTCCCATATGTCGTCCAGCCCGGCCTGCGCTTTGCGGACGAAATGCTTTCTGGCCGCGTCGTGCAGGGCCAGGATGACGATGTCGAAACCCAACGAACTCCGAACGGCGAGCGCTATCTGCCTCAGAATCGTAGTGTCGTCGTGGTTGCTGATCAGAGAGCGGGAGACATCGAGGACTGTCTTCAGCGTGGCAGCGTAGTTTTCGGCCTCGTCGGTTTTCTGCTGCATTTCCTTTTTCAGGAGGTTGTCGCGGATGGCGATGCCGGCCTGATCGACCACCAGTCTCACCAGTCCGAGAATTTCATCGTCTTCCAGGATCATCTCTGACGTCTCATAAATGAAAACGCCATAGACAGCTTCAACGGTCTGGATGGGCATGACGATCTGACAGGTATCTTCGTTAGCCAGTGGGAATTGCCTGCCGCGGCCGGTGAACACCTCGAACGGTCCGCTGTGTCCGCTTCGAAGTCCGGATCCGGAAACCCAGCGGATTATCGACTGATCTGTTGGTCTGCAATCACCGAAACGGAAGACCGAGTAAGGACGGGCTCCGAAGGACTCCCAGGTCACGGCTGCAGCTGCTTTCAGAGGGAGAATGGACGTGAGCATGTCCACGAGCTTCTGGAACGTCGCCTCCTCTCCTTCGGCTGCCAGAAGAGAGGCCGTACCGTCTCGAAGAAGCGACAGCTCCCGATTGCGTTGCATAAGTTGCCGGTTCTCCTGTTCTCCCCGCCGCTCGCGAGCGACGACGCGAGCGACGAGAAGAACTGGAAGGAAAGCGAGCAACGTGCCCGCCACCCCTTGCTTGATGGTGCCGACCACTTCGATGACCATGATGGGAATGAGAAGCACCTGCACGCCCACCCATTGACCGATTTGTGCCATCAGGCCCCGACTGCCAGTGGGGGCCTCCAGGACGCCTCGCGCGAATCGGATGGCGAACTCGATCACAGTCGCAGTGACGAGAATCAAACCCAGGGCGGCGATCCTCGTGACCGGAGCCTGCTGCAACCCTGTCAGCAATTCCACGCTTATGGCCGCGCCGTAATAAACGAGAGAGCGGGCGGAAGCATCGGACAGGTCGCTCCAGCCGAACCTGCGCTGGCCGCCCATACGCAGGACCAGCCGCGCGGCGAGCAGGGCAGGCAGTGGCAGAAGGGCGAACGCCGGCCGTCCGTCGAGAAGAACCGCCGGAATGATGACCGCCGATTCGAGTCCCGCCAGGTAGCCGGACCGTTCGGAATCGAGCAGGCCGCAGAGAAAGACCAGCAAACCGAATATCGCCAGCGATGCATAGTCCGATGGCAAGGAACGCGCTTCCTGCACGCAAGCCATCGCGGCGCCGATGAAGAGCGCCACGCTGAGAATTCGAGTTCCGATGCTCCTGTACATTTGGATTGGGGTCCTTCGCCGAGCCTTTTCTTTGCGCATTCTCGTCATTTCGCGTCACCACATCGTCAACGGTTTCGCATTTATGCGTCATGGATTCAACTTCCTCTGTAGAGAGCCGTGCCGGCCGTGCCATTGCTATAATTCAGGCCAATGCAGGTGTGGGAAGCGACGATCGGTCTCGAGGTTCATGCGCGGCTGCTCACGAAATCGAAACTGTTCTGCGGTTGCTCAACGGAGTTCGGCGCGCCGCCCAACAGCCATGTCTGCCCGGTCTGCCTCGCCTACCCTGGCTCGCTGCCCGTCTTAAACGGCAAAGCTGTCGAGCTCGCGGTGCGCATGGCACTGGCCACGGAATGCAGAGTCCAGCTTCATTCGGTCTTCGCCCGGAAGAATTACTTCTACCCCGACCTCCCCAAGGGGTACCAGATTTCGCAATATGACCGCCCTCTGGCCCTGGGCGGCTCTATCGAGATCCTCGTCGGCGATAGGTGCAACTCCGTTCGCATTCACCGCATCCACATCGAAGAAGACGCCGGCAAGCTCATTCACGACGCGTCCCTTCCCGGAATCTCCGGTACAAACTCTCTCGTAGATCTGAATCGTGCTGGCGCGCCGCTGATCGAAATCGTCAGCGAGCCGGACATCCGCACTGCCGACGAGGCGGTCGCCTACCTGACGCGGTTGCGGCAGATACTGATGTATACGGGCGTCTCCGACGGAAACATGGAGGAAGGATCGCTGCGGTGCGATGCGAACGTGTCGGTTCATCAGCCCGATGCGCCACTTGGTACTAGAACCGAAGTGAAGAATCTGAACTCGTTTCGATTCGTGGGACGGGCCATCGAATACGAGATCGATCGGCAGATCGCAGAGTTGGAACGAGGGGGGCGAATCGTTCAGGAAACCCGTCTCTACGATCCAGCTGCAGGTGAGACCCGCCCCATGCGCTCCAAGGAAGAAGCACACGACTACCGCTATTTCCCCGAGCCTGACCTGCTTCCATTGCGCCTGGAAGAAGTTGAAGTCGAAAGCATTGGCCAGACTCTTCCGCCACTCCCGGCCGCCCGCTCCGAAAGGTATCAGAAGGAATTCGGGTTGTCTGTGCAGGACGCAGAGGCGCTCGTCACGACACGCGAGCTGGCCGATTTCTTCGAGGAGACGGCCGTTCGTTCCGGAAATCCACGTCTGGCCGCGAACTGGGTACGCAATGAGGTCCTGCGCGTGCTGCACGACACGCGGCTGTCGCTCGAGCAGTGGCCCGTCGATGCCGGTGGGCTGGCCTCACTGATCGCTCTCATTCAGTCGGAATCGATCAGTGGAAAGCAGGCCAAGGAAGTATTCGAGGAGATGTCCGCAACGGGAGAGCCTCCTGGGGCGATCGTGGAACGGCGAGGGATGGGCCAGTTGAACGACCCCGATGTCGTTCGCGACGCGGCGCGCCGGGTCATCGAACGCCACGCAGCGCAGGTCGAGCAGTACCGCCGTGGCAAGACCGGAATCTTCGGATTTCTTGTCGGCCAGGTCATGAAGGAAACCGGAGGTAAGGCCAGGCCGGAACTGGCCAACTCCATTCTTCACGAGATGGTCGACGGATGATGTTTCAGGTACCGGGGACGAAGATCAGAGCCCGCCCTGCACCGCAGTCTGCGCGCTTACTGCGCTCCGGGCACGGGCGTGTCGACTTCCCGGAAATCGGAAGGTACCTGAAAGTGTGAGCCCGGAACCGCGGCCACCTTTTTCACGGCCGTGATGTTCATGGTCATCGTCGAAGTTTCGCTCTTGCCGCCCTTGCCGGTCGTTACTGTGTTGATGACCTGCTTGAGGGGTAGGCCCTTGATGGCGCCCCGCTCCTTGTCGATGAGGGAGTCGAAATCCTCGATTCCGGTCTTGAATCCCTGATCCTGCAGAAAGACATGGATCTCCGGATTCAGTTTCGGTGTGGCCCAGATCTCGGCGGTGCTCTCGATGTGGTTCTTGTTCCTGAATCCGATGACACGGATGTTCATGTCGTAGGAAGTCAGCATTTTGTACTTTTGTGTTGGATACCCTTCGATCGTGCCGCCGTCGCCTTCTTCGCTTACTGTCACCTTCTGGTTGTCGAGAGAGATCTTCAGCAGGACGGGCATGGCGCTGGTGATTGCCCCCAATGCGGCAAAAATCTGCTCGGAGTCGATCACGTAATACGTTTTCTCTTTCAAATCCATGACCGTCATCGTCCGGCCGGCGTCGGTGGAAATGACGGCCGATCCCTCCCTGAACATGGGATGGTTACCCGATTCGACATTGATGCGAAAGCTGGAGCCGTCCACCTCGGCGTTTCCGGCGAGGCTCATCGTTTTCCCCCTGCTTTCGGAGACGTTTCTGAACTGATAGCTGAGTCCCGCAAAACTGGAGACCGATACGAGCAACATGACCATTGCAGCGAGGAACCGTTTCATGAATCCTCCGTCTTCTGGAAAGGGCTATTCTACGCGAAACATTGTGAACGACAGCACAAACCGCTGTGGTAGAATCCGCCCGCCATCGCCTCAAGATAAACTGATTAGTCATTGTGGATAAGGAGGTTACCTTTGCGTAACTCTCGTTCGGGCTTCCCCGGCATGTTCATTCTGGTGCTCCTGATTGCGGCAGGTACCACCGCCGCCTTCGGGTCAGGATTCTCAATCTTCGAACAGGGCGCGAAAGCTACCGGCATGGGCGGAGCGTTCACTGCAACGGCGGACGATCCCAGCGCCATGTTCTATAACGTAGCCGGGATCGCCTATCAGCGCCATCTGTCGGTGCTGATCGGAGGTACGGCGATCAACTTCAACAACGAATTCCGAGGCGAAGAAGGTACCTTCCCCGGACCGCAAGGGACCGCCCACTACCAGGCTCACACATTCATTCCTCCCAATGCCTATGCGGTTGTTCCCATCGGCGAGAATCTCTCGTTCGGAATCGCGGCGTTTTCCGCCTTCGGGTTGCGGACGGACTGGGCGAACAACGATACCTTCAGCGGGCGGTTCATCTCGCAGGACGCGAACCTCAAGACCGTTTCCATTCAGCCCTCACTGGCCTGGAAGACGTCCAACGGAAAGTTCGCCATCGGCGCCGGCTATGAGTACCGAGCGGCCACGATCACCCTCGACCGGAACGTGCCGGCCATCAATCCCTTCACTCAGCGCATCGTCGATGTCGTCCATGCCCGGCTGACGAGCGATCGCGATCACGACACCGGCTTCACGGCGGGACTGATCTTCGCTCCCACGGACACGCTGCGTTTCGGTGCATCCTACCGCGCCTCGCAGGACATCAAATTCGGCGGCAACGCCACCTTCACCCAGATCCCTACGGGCAACGCCCAACTCGACGGAATCATCAAAGCCACGCGTCTGCCCCCCGCTCAGGGAATCAGCGCCACGCTGCCGTTTCCTTCCACGCTTTCGGCCGGTGTGGCCACCACCGCCATCCCCAACTGGACCGTCGAATTCGACTACAACCGGGCAGAGTGGAGCCGCTTCAAGAGCCTCGATGTCGCTTTCGACGTGACGCCGGCAAACAACCTCTCTGTCGCCGAAAACTGGAAAGACTCGTCCTCCTACCGCATCGGAGCCAACCACCCCGTCACCGAGAACTGGGACGTACGCCTCGGTGCCGTCTACGATGAATCGCCTCAGCCCGTGGAAGCAGTCGGGCCGTTACTTCCCGATTCCGATCGGATAGGCGTTTCTTTCGGCCTCGGCTACGCCAGCGGCCCATGGCGCCTGGAAGCGACCGAGTTCGTTCTTCACTTCATGGACCGCAACACACTCGGTCGCAACGACAACCAGTTCAATGGAACCTATAAGACCAGCGCCAATCTCATCGGCCTCAACATCGGCTACGTCTTTTGAGCCGCAGCGCAAGGAGAAGACTCATGATCCGAAAATCGATTTCGAAATTCGTTGCGATCTGCGCGGTGCTTTCGCTGCTTGCCGTCCCGTCATTCGGAGCCCGCGGCAAGGCTGATTTCACCCGCTACGTCGCTCTGGGTGACAGCTTCGGGGCCGGCTTCTCGAACGGATCCCTCGTTGATGCACACCAGGTGTGGAGTTATCCCGCTGTGATCGCCCGTCAGGCCAGGTCCAAGGACTTCCAGCAACCCCTGGTGAGCCAGCCGGGAATCCCTCCGGAACTGGCGCTGCTCAGCCTTTCCCCGCTCGTCATCGGACCGAAGGCGACGACCAACGGTTCTCCGACCAATCTGAACCTGCCACGGCCCTACAACAATCTGTCCATTCCGGGAGCGCGGGCCGTCGACCTTACAACGCTCACAGGCAAACAACCTGTGACAGGCACTGCCACCAGTTTCGCCCAGTTCATCCTCAGAGGGCTGGGCACGCCCGTTGATCAGGCCCTGGCGCAGAGCCCGACATTCGTCTCGATTTTCATCGGCGGCAACGATGTACTGGGCGCTGTGCTCGGCGGAACACCCGCCCTGCTCACTCCTCTCGATGACTTCAAGACGGCTTATACCGCTGCTCTGGACAGGCTCGTGGCCGGTGCCCCGAACGCCGGCATGGTCACGGCCGGAGTCCCGGGAGTCACCTTTCTTCCGTACGCCAACACGGTCCCCCCTGTCCTGGTCAATCCTGCAACGAGCCAGCCAGTCCTCGGGCCGGACGGTAAACCAATCTTTCTCGTGGCGGATCTCGGCGGCGGCAACTTCGGTCAGCTACCCCCGGGCAGTCTTGTGCTTCTCCCGGCGATCTCGAAGATCAGTACGGGATTCGGAATCCCGGCGGCGCTGAAACCGAACTTCCCCAACTTTCCCGACGTAGGCAAGCCACTGGCGGATACGGACGTACTCACTCCAACAGAGATCGCAGTAATCGAGACCCGCGCCGCGGACGTAAACGCCTTCATCCGCTCAGCCGCGGCCGCGCGGGATATCCCGTTCACCGATCTCGCCCCCCTTCTGGCAAACCTGAAGAACGGTCTCAATGAGGGAGGTGTGATTCTGAACACCTCGTTCCTGACCGGCGGAGCGTTCGGTTACGACGGATTTCATCCGACGGACATCGGCTACACACTGATCGCCAACGAGTTCATCAAGACGATCAACAACGCTTACGGAACGAAGATCCCGCAGGCCAGCCTCCTGCCGTTCTTCGCCAACAACGCACCCGAAGACAGCGCTCAGCAGATTCCCCAGGACGGCATGACGTTCTCGTTCAGTCTGTTGACCTGGGAGAGCATTTACGGCATTTCGGGCGCTGATCGAACTGTGGAAGCGCCCGTTGTCAGCAAGCCCGCACCGAACACCATGTAAGACTTCCTTCTGCAAATACGCAAAAGGCGAGCGGAAACGCTCGCCTTTTTGTTGTCGATCGAGAACTGGAGTTCTACGTACCGGCCGGACGTCCACGCGGCGACGGCCGCGAGATGTCAATCATGGCCATCCGTTCCTTCTCGTCGTACCAGCAGTGAAAGCGCTTGATGCCCGGAACGTCGATCTGGTAGGTGCGGAAAAAACTGGGCACGTGCAGGGATGTCGATTTTTCAGACTGGCGGATCTTCGCTGAGCCGGCTGCGCCCTCTTCCTTGCGATCCAGAGGCTTGATGCCGATCAGCTTCCGTTTCCGGTCATAGAAGAGATGGGCGCTGGTTTTGCCCCGCAGACGGAGCATCCCGGCAACAGGAGAAGGGAGGCGGATCAACCTCGATTGAACGATCGTCGCCGACGCCGGAAATCGCTCGAATTCTGGCTGGGGAGTCCACTTCTCAAAGGCCATTTCCCGTCTCCTCGCCCGTCCACAGCAGCCACGACCAGGTTGGTTCGATCGAGCTATTAGATAAAATCCTACTCGTTTTTGTCAACATTTTAATATCAATGGTTTCCGGTGCCAATAACGCAGGAAGAACAATGAAATTCGCATACCCATATGCGTGGTGCAATATGAGTCCATGAAATCCGGAGAGGGTTCCAGCCCTAAAACAAGGGTGCACAAACACTTGGGCACAAATGCCGGAGCCGGGGAAAACGGCTCAGCATTCCTACGAATAAGAATATTCAGTGTTTGGCTGGGCTCCCACCCGATTCGACGATGTGAAAAGTCAACCGTTCCGAGGTAAGCTCTGTGGCGAGGGATTTCCGCGGGGTCGTACCCCGCATGCTTGCCAAGGTCATCAGCGCCGCCACCGTCGGAATCGATGCCGTCCGCATCATCATCGAAGTCGACACCGGGAACGGTCTTCCAAGATTCACCATGGTCGGGCTACCCGACGCTGCAGTGCGCGAAGCGTACTCGCGGGTACGCTCGGCTCT
>JBDTRY010000077.1:0-15012 GCA_039931435.1 Acidobacteriota bacterium
CTAGGCAAGCGAATAACCACGAACACCGTCGAAGGTGCAGAGATTCTCGATCTTGATGAAGTCCAGTCCAGCGGCGTCGACATTCGCCAGCAGTTCCACGATCTCCCTGTGTGCTACCGGCGCTCCCTCGGTCGTCGAAAAGTAGCGGCAACGCCAGTGGTCCGTACAGACGGTCTCCGAAAATCCTTCGGGCCAGACCTTCACGCCCCGATTACTGATCTCCTTCAGGTGAAGACTTCCCTCCATGGAGTTCAGGGTTGCCGCCAGCTCGGCCGGTGAGCCGGCGGTCCAGTCCAGAAAGAGGTCTACGCCGACGGTTTCCTTCGTGCTGTTCAGGGGTGGTCGCCGCGATCCAGCGACCGTCGCTGCAGCGGATTCTTTCGTTGCTGCTGCGTATCGAGCCGGCGCCAGTGTCTGGGGAATCTGACCGAGCCGATCGATCACGGCATCGGCAAACTCGGCCGTCCCCACTTTCTCCTTGCTGACACTCTCGTCGAAGATGTCGTAGGTGTGCACCCCGTCTTCGATCGTGCGAAGCCAGCCGTTGTGAACGGCCTCCGCGATCTGCGGCTGACCGATGTGCACCAGCATCATGATTGCGCCGTTCAGCAATCCGGAAGGGTTGGCCATATTCTGATTGGCACGCCGCGGTGCGGAACCGTGAATGGCTTCGAACATGGCGCAGTGCTCACCGATGTTCGCCGATCCCGCCAGACCCACGGATCCGGCAATCTGCGCCGCCACATCCGAGAGGATGTCTCCATAGAGGTTGGGCATGACCAGGACGTCGAATGCTTCCGGCGTATCGGCCAGTTTTGCCGCACCGATGTCCACGATCCAGTGCTCGTTCTCGATCTGCGGATAGTCCGTGGCGATCTGATCGAAGACCTTATGAAACAGACCATCTGTCTGCTTCATGATGTTGTCCTTCGTGAAACAGGTCACCTTTTTGCGGTTGTTGCGAATGGCGTATTCGAAGGCATAGCGGACGATGTTCTGGCACCCGGGGACGGTGATGAGCTTGAGGCACTGGGTGACCTGGCGTGTCTGCTGATGCTCGATTCCGCCGTAGACGTCTTCTTCGTTCTCGCGCACGATGACGACGTTCATCTTCGGGTGCTTGGTGTCGACGAAGGGGTAGTAGGAGACACAGGGCCGCACGTTGGCGTACAGCCCGAGAGTCTTGCGGGTAGTGACGTTCAGGCTGCTGTACCCGCCGCCCTGGGGAGTGGTGATCGGCGCCTTCAGAAAGACTTTCGTTCTGCGCAGCGATTCCCATGCCTCGGGAGCGATCCCGGCTTTGTTTCCGGCGAGATAGACTTTTTCGCCGATGTCGATCACTTGCCGGTCGATGTCTGCGCCTGCGGCGTCGAGGATACGCAGCGTGGCGGTCATAATCTCGGGTCCGATTCCGTCGCCGTAAGCGACCGTGATGGGGGTGGTCATGAAACTCCTTTCGTTACGTGGCCTGAGGGCGGCGATCTTATGCGAACGAGCAGTGG
The DNA here is from genome assembly GCA_039931435.1 of Acidobacteriota bacterium. Lineage (GTDB taxonomy): Bacteria > Acidobacteriota > Thermoanaerobaculia > Gp7-AA8 > Gp7-AA8 > JBDTRY01. Next base: position 1,503 of record JBDTRY010000077.1, read on the forward strand.
CGATCCAGTGCGTTCGGGCCAGCGAGCAAGGACGAGAGACGTCAACCGGCGCGGATGCTCTATTCGGAGACTGCCGGCCGCCACGCCAGGAACCACGGCTCCCTGCGTCCGAATTTCGTGGCCAGGGCAACCCCGATTCCGAACAGGGAAGCCCCGATCCAGATCAGATCTCCAACGATGGGAATGAGGCGCACCGCGCCCAGCACCAGAACTCCCACGAGGACCATGGCCATGTCGCCGCGGAAGATTTTCCTGCGGACCACATCCTCGCTGGTCCGCGGTCCGGCGAGAAGAGACCCGACGAGGTGAAATACGGCGATCATGCCGTAGACCTTGGTCAGAACTGCGACCAAGCCGAGGAGTACCAGCAGGGGAATGCCGATGAGAAAGGGAACGAGGTAAGTGAAGAGCACGGCGGTGAGAACGAAGCTGGTGAAGGCCACCAACCCGAGAGCGAAGGTGTGAAAGGGACTGACGCGGAGCTCTACCGCCGAATACCTGATTTCGCGACCGTTCGTGAACGCCAGAAGCAGGGCCACCAGAAACCAGACAATCATCAGGGCCACCTTGATGGCCAGGGCCACGAGCGAGGCCGGTTCATAAATTGCCCGCGCCAGAGGTCCAACCGACGAGTCTTCGCGAAGCCGGGGTGTGCTCGAGGCAAAGGCGATGAGCTCACCTCCCACACTGCCCGCCCCCGCCCCCGTAATTCCTCCGCCAAACGAGACTACATCCCCTGTGACTCGCCCTCCCTTACCGAAGCGGATGTTGCCGCCGAAGACGGCAAGGTCGCCGGTGATCAGGGAATTCACCATCACGGATCCAAGGACGACCTGTACATTTCCGTTGACGGGGTGATCGATCACCACCGGCTTGCCAAAGCTCACCACCGCCGCGTCCCGGTGAGACGCTGCCGCCGCGGCGGACTCGCCCGCTGCGGCCGGGGAGAGAATCACTCCTCCAATCAGAACCGCCGACAAGGCCGTGACGAGCAGGAGCAGCTTCATGCGCACGAGAACAGACCTCCTGCCACCGAGGAATCGCTCATCGCACGGCGGTCAGCGGCTGGTGACATCGACCCCTCTTGGGGCGCGGCGTAGAAGAAATACGAAGAGGACGTTCACGAGAACGAATGCGCTGAGGAGCAGAGCCTGAAAACGAGCTGGCGCCTGCTGCATCGTCTCTCCGGCGATCGAGGCCGCGCGGAACAGACCGATGCCTGGAACCTCGCTGCGGAAGGCTGCTGCCAGGCCTCCCACGGGGGACACTCCGGCCATCATGAACAACACACTGCTGACCAGCACAATAGCCAGTGCGCCCGCGGCGGCCAGTGGCCAGGAGCTGAGGTTGGCGCCTTCCCAGGGTGCAAGCGGAAGATTCGAGGTCAACCGGGAGCCACCAGGAGCAGGATCGACCGCCTCGTCGCTGATGACCCGGTCCAGCCGATCGAGCCTGGCCATCAATCTGGCGCAGTCGGGGCAAGCGGCCGCATGGTCCGCATGCGCCTCCGGATTTTCCGCGAACAGCTCGCACGGAGTTCTCGTCATAAGGGCTCCAGATACGTTCCTAGCGCATCCTTGAGCAGATTCCGCGCCCGGAACAGCTTGTTCTTTACGGTCCCCAGAGGCATCTGTTTCATCTCCGCGATCTCATCGTACGAGAGCTCACCGAAATGACGCAATTGAATCAGCTCCCGGTATTCGCCCGGAAGATCCTCGACGGCCTGGTCGATAGCCGCCGACATCTGCTTGTTTTTGAGGGCCCGATAGGGGCTGACGCCGTCATCGGCAAACTCCCTCTCCTTCCCTCCGCCTTCATCATCGTCGGCACGGGTGAGTGAAACTTCGTTTACCGATTTCTTGCGCAGGGCATCGATGGCGCTGTTCTGGGCGATCCGGAAGATCCAGGTCGAGAACTGATACTTTGGATCATAGCGGTCGAGGGCCAGATACACTTTTACGAAGATCTCCTGAGCGAGATCGTGAGCATCTTCGTAGCGGTGAGTGATCCTGTAAACGTAATTGGTGATCCGCTTTTCATAGCGGCCCACCAGCCCCGAGAACAGGTCGCGATCGCCACCGAGGATCGCCGCAACCAGAGCGCGATCATCGAGAGCTTTCCGATCTGCCATAGTGCTGTACGGTACCATTCCGCAAAGGTTTATCAAGAGAGAGGTTGAAGGCGACGGGAGTGGCCGATTTCCGGTTCAGGGCTGATTTTCGTCAGGCCACAAGCATATGAGAACCCCTCGAATCCCATGCTTCATTTTTTGCGGGTTCAGCCTGCAGGATGTCGAAGCGGATCGATGAGGACGTTGCGTGAGATACGCCGTGCCGCCTGGCAGGAAGCGGCGGCGCAACGGCTCAACCCTCGTGATGTCGACCTGCTTCTGGCCGACGCCGCCGGCCGCGAGCTGGTATGGCTGCTGGCCCATGATGACGAAGCGCTCTCGCCTGCCGAAGCTTCGCACTTTCGTCAGAGTTTCGACCGCCGTCTGCAGGGTGAGCCGCTGCAGTACATTCGCGGCCGCGCGGAGTTCTTCAGCCGCGAGTTCCTCATCGACTCCCGGGTCCTGATCCCTCGTCCGGAGACGGAACATCTCGTCGAGACCGTTCTGCGCCTCGCCCCACCGGGCATCCGTCTGCTGGACGTTGGTACCGGCAGCGGATGCGTGGCCGTCACCGCCGCACTGGAGCGGCCCGATCTGCGTGTCGTGGCCAGCGATCGTTCTCTGGCCGCGCTTGCGGTTGCCCGCTTGAACAGAGACCGCTCCGGAGCGGACGTGGACCTTGTTGCCGCCAGCCTCTTCGACGGCATTCATGAAAGATTCGGCGCCATCGTCTCCAATCCTCCCTACATCCCGTCGGGTGATCTTCCGGGGCTGCAGCGAGAAGTGCGCGAGCATGAGCCGCGGGAAGCGCTCACTCCGGGAGGTGACGGACTGGCGATCATCCGCAGGCTGATCACCGAGTCTCCGGCCTTCCTCATTGACGATGGATTTGTGGCGCTGGAGATCGGATTCGGACAGAGCGCCGAGGTGCGCAGTCTGGCCCGCGATCGCGGGTGGCCGCGGGTAGAGATCATCGATGACCTGGCCGCGATTCCGCGTGTAGCGGTGCTTTTCAGAACGCCGCAGTAGACAGCGGCAGGATGCAGTGACTACTGTCCGACTGGAGTTGACGCTTCCCACGGAGGAGTTCATGCCCGGTTCTACGGAAAAATGTCTGTTCTGCAGGATCGTCAGCGGGGACATTCCTGCGAACATCGTTCTCGATGATCCCGACGTTGTGGCATTTGAAGACATCAACCCTCAGGCGCCGACCCACCTGCTCTTTGTGCCGCGACGTCACATCGCCAGCATCGACGCCATGTCCGATGCAGACAGCTCCGCTGTGGGACTGCTCGTGGCACGGGCCAGTGCCGTCGCACGGGATCGGCATCTCCACGAAGAGGGATACCGGCTTGTATTCAATCAGGGAGACGCGGCAGGGCAGACGGTGTATCACATCCACCTGCATCTGCTCGGTGGCCGCGGCTTCAGCTGGCCGCCAGGTTGAACCTGTCTTTAGGTACTGACCGCCGACGGACTGTGCGACAGGGAAGTCTTTCCCGTACGACGGCGTGATCGGCGAATCTCCCGGAGAATGTCCTCTTTGGCGGCGCTCAGGGAGCGAGGAACATAGGTTGCCCCGGCGCTCGTCGTCTTTTCATCGTCCGAGGTGAAAGCTGAGCCGCCGGCGATGAGGACCAGGCCCGGGAACTGGCTCGAGAGAATTCCGAGCAGTTCGTAACCCAGCTCCAGGTTGTCCTTGCGCGAGCAGGAGACGAAGACGGCGGCGGGGTGGGCCTGTTCGACGTAGGAGCGAACTTCCTGGGCATCGAGATCCGTCATGTAGTCGGCGCGATATCCCTCTCCGCGCAGAAGTTGCGTGAGCATCAGGGTTCCCAGTGAGAGTCGCTCTCCCGCCACGGGAGCGGCCACCACGCGGGGGTTTGTGGCCTGAACCATCGCTGCCCGGTCTCCGATCCTGACGATGAGCTCGCGCGTAGTGTCCTTGATGAAGTTGTCGTTGATTTTCGTGATCCGCTCCCGCTGCAGTTCCTCCTGGGCAAAAGCGAGCGTGGGAATGAACAGATCGTTGAAGGTGGCTTCCAGCGAATTCACTTCCGCATAGCGGTCGGCGAGCGCGGAGGCACCGGCGCGATCGCGCGTCAGAAGCCGGTTGTAATAGCTGAGGTACCCCTCCAGCGGCGCCTCCGTTCCGAACATGATCGAGAAAATCTGAAGGGCAGGGATGAATTCGCCAGCGACGGTCAGGCAGACGGTGATCGGCGTTGCCAGCAGCAGACCGACAGGGCCCCAGAGCCAGCCCCAGAAAATGGCTGCCACGAGCAGGGCGATCGGCGACACACCGACGCGGTTGCCGATCACCGCCGGTTCGATGAATCCCGCCAGAACCTGGTCGGCGAGGATGAAGAGGCCGAGGACGGCCGCCGGTATGAACCAGTTCGGAAATGCCGCCAGGGCCAGAAGGGTCGGAAGGGCGGCGCTGATGACAGGGCCGACGTAGGGTACGAAGCGAAGCAGCGTAGCCAGCACTCCCCACAGGGGAGCATGGGGAACGCGCAGCAGGGTCAGCCCGATCCAAATTACGGCTCCGTAGGCGCTGTTGATCAGGGCCAGGGTGAGCAGATAGCGGCTGATGCGGAACGTTGTTTCTCCGATGGCCTGAGTGGTGACGGTGAGATTGGCCCGTCCGGCCATGCGCAGCATCTTGTCGCGCAGCTGTTCCCGCTCCTTAAGAAGAAAGTAGACGAGAAAAATCACGAGGAATGCTGCCGCCACGAATTCCGCTGTGGGAGCGATGGCCTCGTAGCGATCGAGAACGTTCAGCTTATCGGGAACGATGCGCACTTTCAGGTCAGGTCTGTCCGCCTTCTGCGTGGGTTCGGTGACCTTTTCAATCGTGTGTTCGACCAGGGCGATCGTCCGCCCGGAGTTCACGTGCAGGAAGTGCAGTTTGTTCTGCAGATTCCCGCTGTAACCGGCGATCTCCTTGGCCAGCGAGTTCACCTGCTGGGCCAGGGACCATGTGCCCAGCGAAACGATGGTCAACGCCACGGCGAGGCTGATGATCACCGAAAGCGTCCGGCGCAGAAATGTCTTCTCCAGCAGGGTTACGATCGGGCGAAGGAGAAAGGCGAAGAGGATGGCCAGGGCCATGGGTATGAACACCGCCCTGGCGAAGTAAAGGATGACCACCACGATCACCGATCCGGTCAGGACTTTCGACTGAGAATTCCGTCGCGACTCGATGCGCTTGTCCGTGAACGGGGGACGTACGTGCTCCGGCCGAACAGAGATGGACTTCTGATCGTCCTGAGGAGGAATCGAGGTGCTGTCCGGCATGGCGCAGAGTCTACTGCAAACGAGCGGCCTGACCGGTGACCGCTGCGAATCGGCATCCCCACAACTGGCCGGGTTCGGCCACCGGTGCCGCGGAGTTCGAAGTTTGCCGGGAGAACCCCTACGCCTCGGACCCCTTGTCCGCCGTCCAGCGGAGAATCGGCTGCCGGGCCGCGCGTGCTTCGTCGAGACGTCTGACCGGTGTCGTGTGCGGAGCAGTCCGTACCAGCTCCGGCCGCTCCTCGCATTCGCGGGCGATGGCCAGCATGGCCTCGCAGAAAGCGTCCAGCTCTTCCTTCGGCTCACTTTCGGTAGGCTCGATCATCATCGCTCCGGAGACGATCAGCGGAAAATAGATCGTCGGAGGATGGAATCCGTAATCCATCAACCTCTTGGCGATGTCCAGCGTGTGCACGTCGAAGGCATTCTGGCGCTTGTCGCTGAAGACTACTTCATGCAAGGTCGGCGCTTCGTAGGGAAGGTGGTAGGCGCCGCGAAGGCGAGCACGGAGGTAGTTGGCGTTCAGTACCGCGATTTGCGCGATGCGCCGCAGCCCGTCCGCGCCCATATTGCGAATGTACGAGAGCGCCCGGACCAGAACGCCAAAGTTCCCGTTGAAAGCGCGCACTCGCCCGATCGAATGGGGACGGTCGTAATCGAGATAGAACGAGCCGTCTTCGCGCCGCTCCACGGTCGGCGCCGGAAGGAACGGTATCAGGCTCTCGGCCACACCAACGGGACCGGCACCCGGGCCGCCACCGCCATGCGGAGTGGAGAAGGTCTTGTGAAGATTCGAGTGAATGACATCGATGCCCATCTGACCGGGTCGGGCCACTCCCACGAACGAGTTCAGGTTGGCGCCGTCGCAGTAGAGATAGGCTCCCTTGCTGTGAAGGATGTCGGCGATGGCCTTGATCTGATCCTCAAAGATTCCCAGCGTATTCGGGACGGTGATCATCAGTGCGGCCGTGTCTTCGGTTACGGCTTTCTCCAGAACGTCCAGATCGACCGTTCCTCGGCTGTTGGACTTCAGCTCCTTGACCGTGTAGCCCGCGAAATTCGCCGAGGCGGGATTCGTACCATGTGCGGAGTCGGGGATGAGCACATGACGGCGTGCATTTCCGCTGCTGGCCAGAGCCTTGTGAATCATGAGGATGCCCGTCAGCTCCCCGTGAGCGCCGGCAACTGGCTGCAGCGTCACTCGCGGCATGCCGAAGATCTCCTTCAGGGCCTGCTCGAGCTCCCAGATCACGGAAAGGCAGCCCTGCACCTGCTCGTCGATCTGCAGCGGATGCGAGAGAGCCAGTCCGGGAACGCGGGCGATCTCCTCGTTGATGCGCGGGTTGTGTTTCATCGTGCACGATCCCAGGGGATAAAGGCCGGCGTCGATGGAGACATTCAATTTCGAAAGCCTGGTGAAGTGCCGGATCACATCCACTTCCGAGACCTCGCACTCGTCCGCGATTTCGCTGCGCAGGAGTGATAGCGGCAGGAGCGATTCCAGCGGAACGTCCGGAACGTCGAGCGGAGGAAGCAGATACCCGCGACGCCCCGGTTTGGAGTGTTCGAAGATCAATCCTTCGCGGTGGAGGTTCTGCTGCGTTGCCGTGGGTTCTTCAGGCGGTGCTTCGATCGTGGTCATTGAGCCTTCCCGGAAACGATTTCCGCCACAGTCCCGGCGAAGTAGTCGAGCTGCTCGCGTGGATGAAGCTCGGTCACGGCAATGAGGATTTCATCCGGCCTTTCGGGAAAGAAACGGTCCAGCGCAACTCCACCGAGGATGTTGCGCGTGACCAGCCGGTTGAGCAGATCGGCGCCGCGAAGAGGCGTGCGCAGGGCGAACTCGTTGTAAGTAGGGCCGGTGAAGGCAATCGTCACGCCGTCGATTTCCTGCAGCTTCTGTTTTAGATAGGCGCTTTTCCGCAGGCTTTGCGTGGCCACTTCCCGCAGTCCCTCTTTTCCCATCAGTGACAGGTAGATGTTCGCAGCCAGAGCGATCAACGCTTCATTGGTGCAGATGTTCGAGGTGGCTTTACCGCGCCGGATGTGTTGCTCCCGGGTGGCCAGAGTGAGCACGAAGGCCCGGCGTCCGTCGACGTCGACGGTTTCACCCACCAGACGTCCCGGCATGTGACGTTTCAGCGCGTCTCGAACGGCCATGAAGCCCACGTACGGTCCGCCGTACTGCGTGGCCACGCCCCAGGCCTGACCCTCACCGACGGCGATGTCGAATCCGTGGGCGCCGGGAGGTGAAAGGACGCCCAGCGACGAGGCTTCGGTGACGACGGCGATCTTCACCGCCTGCACGCCATCGGCGATTGTGGCAACGGCCTCGTAATCTTCGATCACGCCGAAGAAATTCGGAGACTGGACCGCAACGGCGAATGTGTCCCCGTCGCACGCAGCGCGCAAGGCATCGGCGTCGATCCGGCCATCCTCGCCGAACCCCACCTCCACGACCGTGATGCCAAGGTTCTGGATGTAAGTGTGAAGGGTATCGATGTATTGCGGGTGGATGGACCTGGCCATGACCAGTTTTTTCCGGCTCTTGCCTACGCGCTCAGCGAGCAGGACCGCTTCCACGAATGCCGTGGAGCCGTCGTAGAGGGAGGCATTGGCTACATCCAGCCCGGTGAGCATGCACTGGTGCGTCTGGTACTCGAAAATCGACTGCAGGGTCCCCTGCGAAACCTCTGGTTGATAGGGAGTGTAGGAGGTAAGGAACTCTCCTCGGAGAAGGAGCTGATCGACGCACGCCGGCTGATAGTGCGCGTAGGAGCCTGCGCCCATGAACGAGATGTTGTCGTGAGCGGTGATGTTCCGCGCGGCTTGAGTGCGGAACCAGCGCCGCACCTCGATCTCCGACCAGGGGCGGGGCAGGTCGAGCAGTCCGTCGACTTTTACTTCCGCGGGAATAGAGTCGAAGAGCCGCTCCAGCGAGACCACTCCGACGACTTCGAGCATCTCCCGCACGTCCTGGTCGGCGTTGGCGATGAAGCGCATGGGGGTTGTGTCCAAGGGGTCTCCTGATGAAAAGACGGAATGATAAGAGGGTAATAAAAAATGTCGCAAATAAAGGCTACCTAAAAGAGCTATCGGAAACAGTCATAAACATCTAAGGCAACCGGGAAGGTAGAACAGATCCTTCGCTCGACGCTCAGGATGACACTTCTCTCGAGGCTCAGGATGACACCTCTTGACGCTCAGGATGACAGCTCGCTCGAGACCTCCGATGACACGCCAACCGGATTCAACGATCATGTCATCCCGAACGAGCGAAGCGAGGATGGATCTCACGCTGGCGTAGGGCAGCCCGTCCTTACACGTGCGGGAGATCCCTCGCTTCGCTTCGGGATGAAGCGGGCGTAGTAGCCGTTTCATTTCCCAGACACCGCGGTTCACGTCCAGTCCCCGTTCAGGATGCCATGGATCCCGATTCCCTCGCGCAATGCCGGCCTCGACTACTTCGCGCTTTCGCTCTCGACGTAATCCTCGTAGTCTGCCGCATTCATCAGTTCGTTGACTTCGTCGGGCGTCGCCAGCTGGATCTTGACCATCCACCCGTCGCCGTAGGGGTCCGTGTTGATCAGTTCCGGTTTGTCAGCGAGCAGCTCGTTGATCTCCACGACCGTTCCGCCGACCGGGGCGAAGACTTCCGAGACCGCCTTCACGGACTCGATCGATCCCATCTCGTCGCCCATTTCCAGCTCGGTCCCCACCGCGGGCAATTCTACGAAGACGACGTCGCCAAGTTCCTTCTGCGCGTACTCGGTGATGCCGATCGTTCCCACATCCCCTTCGACGTGAATGTACTCGTGACTGGTGGCGTATCTGCTGTCTTCCGGAGTAGTCATGGCCTGGCTCCTCGCTATTTCGCTCGTTTGTAGAAGGGGGTCGGAATCACGCGTGCGCGGGTCTCTTTGCCGCGGATGAGAATGTCGATTTCGGAGTTCACTGCCGTCCTGTCAGGAGGAAGATATGCGAGGCCGATCGCTTTTTTCAACGTCGGCGAGTGGGTTCCGCTGGTCACGGCCCCGATCTCCTCCCCGCCGGCGATAATCGGGTAACCATGGCGGCCGATGCCGCGGTCCATCATTTCGAACCCCACCAGCTTCCGGCGCGGCCCTTCCCTCTTTTCCCGTTCGAGGACGTCCCTGCCAAGAAAGTCTCCCTTGTCCAGCTTCACGATCCAGCCCAGATCCGCCTCCAGTGGCGTGGTGGTGTGGTCGATGTCGTTTCCGTAGAGGGCCATTTTTGCTTCCAGCCGGAGGGTGTCGCGCGCGCCCAGCCCGCAGGGGACGATTCCCTGCCCCTCTCCGGCGGCAAGAACCTTTCGGAAGACACGTCCGGCCTCGTCGGGAGCGACGTAAATCTCGAATCCGTCCTCGCCTGTGTAACCGGTGCGGGAAATGATCGATTCAACGCCGTCGACCTGCCCACGTGTGAAGCGGTAGTACTTGATGTCGCCGAGATCGGTGGCGGTCAACGTCTGCAGAATTTCCTCTGCCCGCGGCCCCTGAACGGCCAGTTGCGCATAGTGATCGCTGACGTTCGCAACCTCTGTATCGAACTCCGAGGCATTGGACTGGAACCACTCGAAGTCCTTCTCTGCGTTGGAGGCATTGACCACGATCAGGTAGTCGGAATCGTTGTTGCGGTAGACGAGGATGTCGTCCACGAATCCGCCGGTGGGGTAGAGCAGCCCGTTGTACTGGCAGCGGCCGTCTTCCAGTTTCGAGATGTCGTTGCAGGTCAGCAACTGGATCAGGTCCTGCGACTGCGGACCTTGGACGGTGATCTCCCCCATGTGGGAGACGTCGAAGAGTCCTGCCCGTTCGCGCACCGCCTGGTGCTCGTCGAGAATGCCGCTGAATTGCACCGGAAGCTCCCAGCCGCCGAAGTCCACCATCTTTCCACCGAGCTCGCGCTCGATTTCATTCAATGGCGTTTTTCTGAGGGGAGCGTTCGTTGAGCTTTCAGCCATGACCGGGGGTCCTCCGAAGGGAGAGGAAACGTAACACAGGCCGTACCAACAGGGAACAGCGGTCCCGGAGGCCTCCTGTTTCGCCAGGGACGCATTGCCTGTAATCTGTTGGTGGTGGGGCGGGCATGAAGAACGAAATCGGCGATTTTCTGGATCACCTCACTCACGAGCGCAATGTCTCCATCAACACGGTCCTGGCCTACCGTACGGACCTGGACGCCTTCCTGGACTTCCTTCTCACCGACTTTTTCGTCACCCCGCGCGAGGCACTGGACTGGAAGACTGTCGACCATCTCACCGTGCGCTCGTTTCTCGGATTTCTTGCCCGCCGGAAACTCAGCCGGGCCTCCGTGGCCCGTCATCTTTCCGCCCTGCGTTCGTTCTTCCGGTTCCTCATGCGCGAGGGTGTCGTGGAGATGAACCCGGCACGGACCGTCATCACACCAAGAAAAGAAAAGCACCTGCCGGCCGTCATGCAGGTAGCGGACATCACCATTCTCCTCGAGCAGCCCGACCTGTCGAAGACTCTGGGACGCCGCGATCGCGCTTTCCTCGAACTTCTCTACGCTTCCGGTTTACGGATCAGCGAGCTCGTAGGCATCGATCTGGATGATCTCGAGATCCGCTCGCGACTGGTGAAGGTTCGCGGCAAAGGCTCGAAGGAACGGATTGTGCCCTTTGGAACGAAGGCCGCCGACGCCATTCGCGCCTATCTGGAAGTCCGCTCCGAGCTGCTCGGCGGCGGGGAGGATGACGATGAACAGCCGCTCTTCCTCAACTATCGCGGAGCGAGAATCACAGCCCGAAGTGTGCGCCGGCTGTTCAACGGATATGTCAGGGATGCCTCGTTGCGCGCCGGAATCTCTCCCCACACCATGCGCCACTCCTTCGCTACTCACCTTCTCAACGCCGGAGCCGACCTCCGCTCGATCCAGGAGTTGCTCGGTCACGCCTCCCTTTCCACGACCCAGAAATACACGCACCTCGGGGACTGGAAGCTGATCGAGGTCTATCGGAAGTCTCATCCTCGGGCCGGAAGCTGAAAGCCGGGAATCGAACCGCAGAGTCCGCCCGCTCGCCGCTCTTTTGAATTTTCGCTGCCCGTTTGTCATTTAACGAACCATGACGAATCGCCTGGCGAACGAGACCTCTCCTTATCTTCTTCAGCACGCGCACAACCCCGTGGACTGGTTTCCATGGGGCGAGGAGGCGTTCGCCAGAGCGCGCAGTGAGGACCGTCCGGTTTTCCTCTCCATAGGCTACTCCGCCTGCCACTGGTGTCACGTGATGGAGAGAGAGTCGTTCGAGAACGAGGAGATCGCCGCCATTCTCAATGAGCGATTCGTCTCCATCAAGGTTGACCGGGAGGAGCGCCCCGACATCGACTCCATCTACATGGAAGCGGTTCAACTGATGACCGGCCATGGCGGGTGGCCCATGTCCATGTTTCTCACGCCGGCAGCCGTTCCGTTTTACGGAGGAACCTACTTTCCACCCGACGACAGCAGGGGTATGCCGGGATTCAAGCGCGTGCTGATACAGCTTTCAGACGCCTATCACGAGCGGCGTCAGGAGGTCACGGATGCCGGCAGCGAAATTCTGTCGTCGCTGAACGGAGCCCTGCGAACTCCTCCCAGCGAGCATGCGGTGAGCGGCGATGCCCTGATAGCCGTGGCGGCGAAGATCGCTGCCGGATACGACCCCGTGAACGGGGGCTTCGGCGGCGCCCCGAAGTTTCCGCCTTCCATGACTCTCGAGTTTCTGGCGCAGATCGCTTCGTCCAACGCCGATATCGGATTGCGCGAGATCGTAACGACGACTTTGAACAAGATGGCTCGCGGCGGAATCTACGACCAGGTTGGAGGAGGCTTTCATCGCTATTCCGTGGACGCCCGGTGGCTTGCTCCGCATTTCGAAAAAATGCTTTACGACAACGCCTTGCTGGCCCGGCTTTACACGCACGCCTGGCAGTGGACGAAGGATCCGTTCTACGCCGGGATCGCAAACGAGATTCTCGGGTTCGTCAGCAGGGAGATGACCTCACCCGAGGGTGCCTTCTACTCGACGCTCGACGCCGACTCCGAGGGTGAGGAAGGCCGGTTCTACGTCTGGAGCCGCGCCGAAATCCTGGAAGTTCTGGGAGCGGAGGAGGGGCGTATTTTCGCTGCGCTCTACGACGCCACAGAACAGGGAAACTGGGAAAGAAAGAACATTCTCAATGTCCCGAGGGAGCCGCGGGCCGTCGCCGATGATTTCGGGATCACCCTCGAGGTTCTGATGGAGATCGGCGCCCGCGGGAAGTGCAAGCTTTACGGGCGGCGTGAAGAGCGTGTCCGTCCCGGCAGGGATGAGAAAGTGCTGTCTGGTTGGAACGGCTGGATGCTCTGCGCGTTTGCCGAGGCGGCGCTGGCCTTCGACAGCGAAAGCCATCGCCAGGCCGTGAGGCGGAATGCGGATTTCCTCATCGGCACGATGCTCGATGGAACGAGACTCTATCGAAGCTTCAAGGGCGGTGATCGCCGGATTTCCGGTCTGCTCGAGGACTACGCCGGCGTGGCCTGGGGATTGATCGGGGCCTTCGAGGCCACCCAGGAGCGAAGGTACCTGGACACTGCCCGTTTACTGGCCGGCGAAATCATAAGCCGGTTCAGTGACGACGAGCGCGGTGGATTTTTTGACACCCCGGTCGATCACGAGAAGCTCATCACCAGACCGAGAGACACCTTTGACAACGCCACGCCTTCGGGGACGTCGATGGCCATTGACGTTCTGTTGAAGCTCGCCCTGTACTTTGGTGATGCCGGCCTGCAACGGGTGGCAGCGAAGGCCATCGATGCCTACTGGCCCGTGGCCCAGCGATACCCGTCGGGTTTTGGATTTTTCCTGTCGGCTGCGAACTGGAGCGTCTCCAGCCCTAAGGAACTGGCGCTGACCGGAGATCCTGCCGACAGCGGTTTTCAGCAGTTGCTGCGCGCCGCTGGTTCCGCTTACCTTCCTCATCGCGTGCTCGTGACCGGATCCGACTCCGATCTTCCCCTGATGGAGGGGCGTGCGGGGGAGGCAGTAGTGGCCTATGTCTGTTCGGGGTACGCCTGTCTGGAGCCAACCGCGGATCCGGA
>JBDTRY010000078.1:0-14979 GCA_039931435.1 Acidobacteriota bacterium
GGTTCGAAGGTGACTTCGCAGACCGAATCTCTTCTGAAGTCGAACGCTCAGCTCACGACAAAGGTCAGTGAGATCGACGACAAACTGCAGAACAGCCAGGGGACGATCGAGCAGACGAACTACCGCGTGGACAGACTGGCGCAACAGCTCACGGATCTGCAACGGAATTTCGAGCAGATCCGGAGCGCGCCGGCCGGCTCGTCCATGCCCGGCGGTCCCTCTCAAACAGGAACTCCGCTCACGCAGACCGTCAACGTCTCACCGGGCAGCGACCCCATGGAAACGTACCAGACGGCCTACCGCGACTACCAGAAAGGCAACTTCGACCTGGCCATGCAGGGGTTCCGGGAGTTCCTGCAGAACAACCCGGCATCGGACCTGGCCGACAACGCCGCCTACTGGATCGGAGAAAGTCTTTTCTCGCAGAAGAAATATCGCGAGGCTATCGAACAGTTTGACATGGTCATCAATTCGTATCCCAAATCGGACAAGGTCCCGGCGGCCCTACTGAAGAAGGGATACGGATACATCGAGCTCGGGCAGAAGGCGCAGGGAGTCGTGCAGTTGCAGTATGTGATTCACGAACATCCCACCTCGCGAGAGGCAACCCTGGCCCGGCAGAAACTCAAAGCAGTGGGCATCGACAATCCATAACGAACCGGCGGTGCCGGAAGGACACAGGAGCAGAAATGGCAAACATCAAATCGGCCGAGAAACAGATGCGTCAGGCCGAAAAAGCAAAGATCAGGAACCGCGCTGCCGGCTCACGGCTGAAGACTGCACTGAAGAAAGCCAAGGCAGGAGCTGAAGAGGGAGAGCTGGACCTGAAGGTGGCCTACTCGGAGATCGACAAGGCTGCGAAGAAGAAGGTCATCAAGGGCAACACCGCCGATCGTTACAAGTCCCGGCTTTCAGCCGCAGCGAAACGAAGCAAAGCGTCCTGAAGCAATTCAGCGCGGTTGGAAAAGGCACCCTTCGCCGGGTGCCTTTTTTGTTGCCACACACCCCTGTGGGATCCGTTCGGGATGACGCTCTGTACCACCACTTGCAAGAAAACTCACTTGGGGCACTTGTCATTCTGAGAGAGCGCAGCGACCGAAGGATCTCTTCAACGAGGCAGTGGGCTGGCAACCGGGAGGGTGGAAGAGATCCTTCGCTCGACGCTCAGGATGACAGCCGGCCAGTGTTTCTTCCCTCTGGTTCAGCGCCACCGCTGTGTCCTCACTTGTAAGAAACCACCGTAGTCATGTGACGTCGGCTTTGAAGGATGAACCGCAATGCCTCGCAAAGGTGTTACCCCGAGCGGGAGCGAGGGGCCTCAGAGGGTGTGTGGCAAGCGTCTCAGGGATCGTGCCCCCCGGCCACTGGGGTCCCTCGCTGCTCGGGATGACGGCGCGTAGAGTGTCTCTTCACCCTGGTTCAGAGTCCGCGCTGTGCTCTTGCTCGGGAAGACGGCGGTCATCGAGTTTGGTCACTCTCCCTCAGCGCCCGCGCTGTTGCGACCGTTCGGGATGATCCTGCCTAGAAGCCTTCGAGCAGATTCGTCACGAGCCGCTCGCCGAAGCGCTGGGCGATTTCGGTGATGGCCCGCGTCTCCTGGTCGAAAGCGTCCGTGGACTGCAGATCGATGGCGTAGGTCTCAAGGAACCGGTACTGGTTGTTCTTCCAGAGAACCTTGTCTTCGTGGCCATGGTCCACAAGCTGGATCTCGGCGGTAATGGCCACCTGATACTGCGTGGCTCGCCCCTGCTCGTTGAAGGCCACGGGCGTGATACCGAAGCTGTCGATGGCTCCCCGGAGGATGAGGTCAGCTTCCTTGTCGCTGGAAACCAGTTTCAGGCGCCCGCGAAAGACCAGCTCGTTGGCCACAGCCTGCGTTACCTGCTGCTCGACTTCGACGCGGGTGGTGCGGTTGACGAAAGCCGGCACCTGGATGGTCTTTGCCTCCGGCGGCAGAAAGTTTCCGTGCCCCACCAGCGCGTAACCACCGCAGCCGCTCAGAAAACTCACGGCAAAAAGAAGAAGCAGAGCGCGGTACGATTTTGTCATCGCACCACCAAATTGACGAGCTTTCCGGGAACGTAGATGGTCTTCACCAGTTCCTTCCCTTCGGTGTAAGGCAGAACGCGCGCGTGCGCTTTGGCCTCTGCTACGGCCTGCTCCTCGGTCACTCCTGCATCCAGAGCGAGTTGCGCTCGAAGCTTCCCGTTCACCTGCACCACGATGGTCAGTACATCCTCGGCCGTCAGACTCTGATCGGCCAGGGGCCAGCTGGCCTTGACGATCATTCCCTGCCCTCCGAATCGAGACCAGAGTTCTTCGGTAATGTGGGGGGCAAAGGGATGCAGAAGCTTGAGCATCGCCAGAAAAGTCTCCGAGGAGTTCTTGCGTGATGTGCCACCGGCGCTGAGATACTCGCCGATGGAGTTGGACAGCTCCATGAGCGAGGAGATGGCCGTGTTGAATTCAAAGCGCTCCATCTTCTGGGTGACGGCGGCGATGGTCTGGTGCGACTTGCGGATCATCTTCTTTGCATCGGGATCTTCGAGTTCAGACTGCAGCGTCAGGATCTGTTCTCCCTGCGCCCAGACGCGGTTCAGGAAACGAAACGCTCCGATCACTCCATCATCGGACCACGCCGCTTCCTTCTCCGGCGGGGCGATGAACAGCGTGTAGACCCGCTCCGTATCCGCGCCGTAGCGGGCGATGAGTTCATCGGGAGGAACGACGTTGAATCGCGACTTCGACATTTTTCCCACTTCGGCAACGAGCTGTCGCTGGTCCTGCCCGTGGTAGGGGGCACCGTCACGCCACTGCACTTCATCCAACGGCACCCAGGCGTTCGTGTCCGGGTCGCGGTAGCCCTCCTTGGTGATCATCCCCTGATTGAAGAGCCTGGTGAACGGCTCTTCGAAATCGACGAGCTTCATGTCGTAAAGCACGCGGCAGATGAAGCGCGCGTAAAGGAGATGGAGAATGGCGTGCTCGATTCCGCCAATGTACTGGTCGACAGGAAGCCAGCGGTTGACGAGCGAAGACTCGAAAATCTTCTGTGAGTCGTGCGCGGATATGAATCGCGCGTAGTACCACGACGAATCGACGAACGTGTCCATGGTGTCCGTCTCCCGCCGAGCCGGGGCTCCACACTTCGGGCATTCCACGTTCACGAAGGACGGAGTCCGGGCCAGCGGATTCCCTTCTTTCCCCGTAAAGGGAACATCCAGGGGCAATTCCACTGGCAGTTGCTCCTCCGGGACGGGAACGGTGCCGCATCCATCGCAGAAGATGATGGGGATGGGAGTGCCCCAGTAACGTTGACGGGAAATGAGCCAGTCGCGGAGACGGTAACGAACCATGCGTTTCCCGATTTTTCGCCGCTCCACTTCCCCGATCATGGCCTCTTTGGCTGCCTGCGTAGGTTTGCCGTCGATCATCTCCGAATTGACGGCCTGACCGGCCTCCGTGAATGCCTCGGTCATGGCATCTGCATCGAGCATTTCGCCGAAGGGCTGGACGACCACGCGAAGGGGAATGCCGAACTGTCTGGCGAATTCGAAGTCCCGCTGGTCGTGCGCGGGTACGGACATGATCGCCCCGGTCCCGTATTGAGGCAGCACAAAGTTGCCGAGCCAGATGGGGATGGATTCCCGGGTGAACGGATTGATGGCGGATTGCCCTGTGAACCGTCCCTCTTTACCGGCCGCCTCCGACTGGCGCTCGAGATTCGTCTGGTTCCGCACCTTCTCGATCCAACCCCGGATTTCCTCTCCATCCGCAGCGCTTTCGATCAACGCCGGCACGTCGGGATGCTCGGGAGCGAGAACCATGAACGTGGCGCCGTAGATCGTGTCCGGCCGCGTCGTGAAAACAGTGATCGGCCTTCCGAGCGAGGGCACCTCGAACTGGACGTCGGCCCCGAACGAGCGTCCGATCCAGTTACGTTGCATCGTCTTCACTTTCTCCGGCCAGTGCTCGAGAGAATCGAGGCCGGAGTCCAGCCGGTCGGCGAAGCGGGTAATTCGAAAGAACCACTGCTCCAGATCGCGCTGGATCACGACCGTTCCGCAGCGCTCGCAGCGGCCGTCTACGACCTGCTCATTCGCCAGCACCGTGTGGCAGCTCGGGCACCAGTTCACCGGCGCTTTGGCGCGATAGGCGAGATCGCGCCGGAACATCTCCAGAAAGAGCCACTGATTCCAGCGGTAGTAGGCCGGATCGCAGGAGGCGATCTCTTTGGACCAGTCGTAGAGAATCCCCCAGCGGCGGAACTGTTCCTTCTCGCGGGCAATGTTGCTCCGCGTCCATTCGCCGGGGTGAATGCCCCGTTTGATGGCTGCGTTCTCGGCGGGCAGGCCGAAGGCATCCCATCCCATGGGGTTGAGCGCTGCCAGCCCCTTCATGCGCAGGAAGCGATAAAGGGCGTCTCCGAGAATGTAGTTCCGGCCGTGTCCGACGTGGAGATCCCCCGAGGGATACGGGAACATATTCAGCATGTAGTACTTCTGATCGGCGCGGCTGACATCGACCTCGGCCACCTTCTCGGCGGCCCAGCGCTTCTGCCATTTCGGCTCGATTGCTTGCGGATCGTAGGGCATGGTCGGGAGACAAACCTCTCGGAAAATGACGCGCCAGTATAACGGAGCGCTGCTGGCAGCTTGTTTCCGGCCGCGCCGAGGGCCAACCGAGACCCTCTCTCGCCCTCGGCGGCTGCGCTTCAGCCTACGTTACGCTCCGCGATTGCCGGTTGCCCGATCTCGTTTATCCGACTTAGACTCGCGTCACACAGCAGAGTTTCGGGCGCAAGCCCGGTGAAAAGACGCGGACCAAGATCTCCTCACGAACGCGAGCCGGCCCAAGCCGGCGACAGACGCGTAGCACCGGGCGTAAGCCCGGTGAAAACGCGCGGAACCAAGATCTCCTCACGAACGCGAGCCGGCGTAAGCCGGCGACAGACGCGTAGCGCCGGGCGTAAGCCCGGTGACCGGCGGCTGGAAGCCGCCGGTCCAGACGGCAGGATGCCGTCGCTCCGAAAGAATCCGCGCCGGCAAACGGAACGATGTACTTGTGGGGGAATACAAAGGAATGGTGCCCAGGGACGGAATTGAACCGCCGACACGAGGATTTTCAGTCCTCTGCTCTACCAACTGAGCTACCTGGGCGTACGCGCTGCGAGCAGCGGCGCGAGAGGCGAGACGATACGCGATGGGGCTCGGGCAAGTCAACGAAACAGCGCAGGGTTGTCAACCGTGGGAGTGAGGGCAACATTTCTTGTAGAGGGTCCCGAGTGGGGATGTTCGTTTTGAGCTGCAGCGCTGCGTGCGCGCCCCTCACCCGCCTCGCTTTGCTCGGCACCCTCTCCCCGCAGGCGGGGCGAGGGGACTGGAGTGGTGGGCGGCGCCCTGCGAATTTGATTGACAATTTTCAGGACGCCTGTACATTTACCGGGTCGTCCCGGGTTGCCCGGCGACGGCTTGTCAGCCTAATCCTCTGGATCCGAGGAGCGGGGGAACCAGTTAGCGACGGCTTGCCCCCGTCCGGGGTGAATCCGGCCAGAAGCCGGTAGGGTTTCCAGCCCGAATCCGACAGCTAACCTCGCAGGCATGACGGAAGGCAAGCCTTCAAACGCCGCGAGAAATCGCGGCGTTTGTCATTTGGTGCGGTCCCGCACCAGAAGAGCCAGCGCCCGCAGGTGCTCCCCCCGCTTCCCAAGCGGTTCGATGGCCTTCATCGAAGTCTCGATCAACTCTCCTGTCAGTTCCCGCGAGCCTTCCACTCCGGCCAGCTTCACGAAGGTCAGCCGTTCCGAATCCTTCCCCGTGTCTTTTCCCAGCTCCGCGCTGGTCCCGACCACGTCCAGAACGTCGTCCGTAATCTGAAAGGCCAGCCCGAGGTTCTTGGCGTAGGCCTCGATGGAGCGGAGGCCGGGCTCGGGCGCGTTGGCCAGCATGGCCCCTACCGCTCCGGCGGCAACGAACAGAGCGCCGGTCTTCCGCGAGTGAATGTACTCGAGCGTCGAAAAATCGAGCGTGGCCGTTTCACTGTGCAGATCGACTGCTTCTCCTCCGATCGTACCGTCCCATCCCACAGCCCCCGAGACCCGTCCGATCAGTCCCGGCAGCCCCCATCGTCGGGGACGGAGGGCACCGTGGTTGCGGGCCAGCAGGGCGTACGACTCATTGAGAAGAGCGAAGGCCGAGAGGATGGCGAGGTCCTCTCCGTACTGCCGGTGAATCGTCGGTGAGCCGCGGCGGAGTGTGGCGTCGTCGAGCGAGGGAAGGTCGTCGATGATCAGCGAACAGGAATGAATCATTTCAAAGGCAGCAGCGGCATCGAGGAGTTTCGGTGCAGGCACTCCCCAGGCCTCTCCCACGGCCATCGTCAGAATTCCACGGATGCGTTTCCCGCCGGAGGTGATCGCCGCCTGCAGCGCCGGGCGCAGCGATGGAGGACTGACGGCATGGCCGGCGATGCCGTCCAGATGGGCGTCGATGAGAAGCCGTCGCTCGGAGAAGTAATCAGGCATGACTAGTGGAGTATCCGACGTTTCAGGGGGCTCGACGGGGCGGGCTTATGTTAGCATCCCGGCAGAGTGCAGAGTCGGGCTTCACGATCGCACTGGGCGGTGTGGATTACAGCGCTGGGCGCGTTGCTCGTCTTCGCATTGCTCCTGGCTTCTGTCGTCGCTCCGGACTCGGGCTCGTTCTGGCTACTGCTGGCCGGAGCTGCCGCAGCAGTCGCCGCCACGGTCATCATCCCTTCGCTGATGTTTACCGGGAAAGCTGCGCCCGCCGACGCTCTGGCTTCGCTAATCCAACGCGTCACCGGCGGCGACCTCACGCTGGGCGATGCGGAGATCCGCAGCTCTCTCTCCTCCCCGGCCACAGCCCGTGCCATCCGTGCGCTTGTCCTGACGCTGGAGCGAACCATGCGCCGATTCTCGCAGTTGAGCACCGACGTTGGCGTGATCAGCGAGCAGATGTCCGAACGTTCGCGCGGGCTGGCGCGAAGTGCCTCCACGCAACTCCGTGCCACGGAGGAAACGGCATCCTCGGTAGTGGAGATCGACCACTCCATCAATTCGGTGGGACAGAGCATCGAAGCGCTCTCACTCAATGCCGAGGAGACGTCGACTTCGATTCTGGAGATGTCGGCGAGCATCGAGGAGGTCGGACGCATTGCCGATACTCTGGCGGAGTTCGTCGAACAGACCGCAGCGGCCATCGAGGAGATGATCGCCTCCATTAATGAAGTGGCCGCGAACACTGAAAGCTTCTCCTCGTTTGCCGTGCAGACAGCGAGCACGATGGTGGAGATGAACTCGATCACCGCCGAGATCGGCCGCTCGGCGGCCAATTCGGCGACTCTGGCCGGAGAGGTGCGGGACTCTGCACGCGAAGGACGCGAATCGGTGGCGGTGACCGTGTCGGGGATGAAGAAAATCCGCGAATCGGTAGACGAAGCACGCACGGCACTGGCTGAGCTCGTGGACCGCTCCGAGGAGATCGGCGAGATCGTGCGGGTCATCGATGACATTGCCCGGCAGACGAACCTGCTGGCGCTGAACGCGGCCATCATCGCTGCGCAGGCCGGAGAGCGAGGGCGTGGTTTTGCGGTCGTCGCCGATGAAATCCGCGACCTTTCCGAACGCACTTCCACATCCACGGATGAAATCCGCACCCTCATCCAGAACGTCCAGCGAGGCATCGGCCGTGCCGTTGAGCAGATGAATCTGAGCACTGGGCGGGTCACTGAAGGAGTTGCTCTTACAGACCAGGCCCAGAACATCCTGGAGAAGATTCTCAATCTCACGGAGCGCTCTGACCAGTCCATCGCCGAAATCGCCCGCGCCACCGCGGAACAGGGCCGCGGCAGTCAGGCCGCTACCAGCGCCATCGAGGAAGTAACGCGCATGGTCCAGCAGACCGCCGCCGCCACGCAGCAGCAGTCGCAGACTTCCTTCGGCATCGGTGAGCAGGCCGCGCGCGTTCGGGATTTCACCAAACAGCTCAAACGTGCCGTCGAGGAGCAGGGTGAAGGCAGCAGATCGATCGCCCGGGCCATGGAGAACATCATGCAGGCCGTCAGTGACGTCGGCCATTCCTCCTCGATCCTGGGCGGCGAGAGTTCCTCGATCGTCCGGGCCATGGACAACATTCGTGATGCCACGAGGGAAACGAACTTCAACATCTCCGACCTCAATCAGATGGCCACAGCGTTGCGGCACGAGTCGTCACTTCTCCAGCAGGAACTGGGAAAGTTCATCCTTCCCAGAGCCCTGGCCGGAGGCGTTGTGCGAACGGCCACGGTCCTTCCCACGCGGATTACCTTCGATCCCATCTATCTCCAATTCATGGCTCTGGGCTTTTTCAACAAACCGGTCCACGAAACCCTGGTGCAGTTCGGAGAAGGGGCCGAGCTCATGCCCGCTCTGGCCGAGCGGTGGGAGGTGCTGGAGCAAGGCACGATCTACCGCTTCCATCTTCGGAAGGAAGCAACGTTCCATAACGGGAAAGCGATCACCGCCGGCGATGTGCGGGACACGTTCCTCCGATTGCTTTCGCCCGAGCTGGACTCGCCCGGCCAATGGATCCTGAAAGGAGTACGGGGCGCTGAGGCGGTCATCGAAGGCACCAGCCGGGAATGCGAAGGCCTTCGCGTTCTGGGGGACCACGCCATCGAAGTGGAGCTGGTCGAACCTCTGGCCTTTTTCCTGCTGCTGCTTTCCCTGCCCGAGGCCTCGATCATTCCAGTCCAGTCGGCCACGAGCAGGGAAACCGTCCGCCTGCATCCCGTCGGTGCAGGGCCGTTCAAGGTCGAGGAAGTTCGCGAAGGAGAGGAACTTCGGCTGGTCAGGAACCGGCGCTACTTCGAATCCGGGCTCCCCTACCTCGACGAAATTCGTTTCCGGCTCGATCTGAAGAGCAACCGCGAGGTGGCCGAAGCCTTTCTTCGCGGGGAGCTGGACGTGGCTCCGAACGTCCCCCTGCCTATGGTGGCGCGGTTTCGAAGCGACGACCGCTACGCACCGTTTCTTTCCAGCACCATTCAGATGCATACGTCCTATCTCAGTTACGACTCGAGCAGCGCCCCTTTCAACAAGCCGGAAGTCCGTCAGGCCATGGCCTGCGCCATCGACATGAAGAGAATCAACGCCACGGTCTTTTCCGGCGAAGGTGTCGTTGCCCACTCACTTCTTCCACCCGGGCTCCTCGGCTACGACGCCAGCCTTCCTCATCAGCCCCACGATCCCGATCGCGCCCGCCGGCTGCTGGCTTCCGCGGGCTTTCCTGATGGCTTCACCGTCGAGTACTGGACGTGGGATACGGATGAGTTCAACAACTCGGGAATGGTTCCGCTGATCGTCGAGGATCTGGCGGAGATCGGAGTGCGGGTGTCCGTCTCGAGCCATTCAGGGGACGAGGCCCGAAATCATCTGAAGAGACGCGGCCACGGTTCCATCTTCCTCGGAAACTGGTACGCCGACTTCCCGGATCCCGACAATTTTTTCTTCATTTTTTTTCACTCGGAGTCGAAAGCGATCGCCGGAATGTTCTACGGGGATCCCCAGGTGGATGCACTCATCGAAGAAGCGCGGCGTACAAGCGACATCGAGCGGCGGGCAGAGATCTACCGAGGCCTGAACGAGCGCAGCGTCGAGGAATGCGCCCTTGTACCCTTGTTCCACGAACGTTTCTTCGTGGTCCACGCACCTAACGTGCGGGGCCTGCGCACGCATCTGGTGCCCCCCCCGGTCCGCTATCGCGATGTCTGGATCGAGCGCTAGCCGTTCCGCCAGTGTTGTAAACGAAAAAGGAGCTGTCTCGTCTCATGAAGGTGGGATCGCCAGCCTTGCGCATCGTGAGCGTCGCCGAAAAAGCCTCACCCGCCGAACTGATCGAACGGACGCTGGCGGGCGACGGCAACGCCTTCGGCGAACTGGTGCAGCGTTTCCAGAAGAAGATCTTCCGGATCGCACTGGCCATCGTTCGCGATGAGATGGAAGCGGAAGTCATCACCCAGGACACATTCATTCAGGCATACCGGAAGCTTAGCGGATTCGAAGGGCGGGCCGAGTTCGAGACCTGGCTCACACGTATCGCCATCAATCGCTCGCGCGACTCGTTGCGAGGCCGCAAATGGAGCGGTTTTCTTTACCCTGGTGGTTCTGACGACGCAGTCTCCATCGATCCGGTGGATCCCCGCCCCAATGCCGAACGCGTGGCTATGTCACGGCAGCTCAACGACGCGATCGAGCACGCTGTGGAGACCCTTTCGGCGATGCAGAAAACCGTTTTTCGACTGAGACACTACGAGGAACTGTCCCTCGAGGAGATCGCCGCCACGATGGGAATCAGGCCCGGTACGGCACGCGCTCACCTGTTTCGCGCCGTGCACAAAATCCGGGAACAGCTCGGTGACTGGTTCGTGGAACGAACGCCCGCCGGAGGAATTCAACGATGACGCATCTCACCGACAGCGACCTGCTGGAGTTTCATTTCATTCCCGATGGCGAACCCCGTACTCAGAAGCACCTTGGCAGCTGCGCGGAGTGCGCGTCGCGAATGACCCAACTGAGCAAACGACTCCGCGATGGCGCGGAGACCACCATCGACAAGGCTACTGAGAAGCCGGAATCGTTCTGGGTGCGACAGCGCCTGGTGATCAGCCGCGCCGTGACGAGCGATGAAGCAACACCGGCAAGGAGCACAGGCCGACCTGTGTGGCGGTGGACCGCGGCCGCCGCGTTGACCCTGTTCCTCAGTGCCGCTGTCGTCTACCGGACGATTCCCGCCCCGGCGCCGTCGGCCCCGCCGAATCGAGTCGCCGCGGCACAGCAGACTCCCGGTGCTGCGCCCGCAGAAGATCTGTTTCGCGACTTGCGGGAGATCAACGATCCGTGGAGTTCCGAGTCCTTGAAACCCTTCCAGGGTGCGGTGCAGTGGGAGTCATGGACCAGCGATCCTGATGATCAGGGAGACAGCACGCTATGAAGAAAATGATCGTTACATGCGGCCTGCTCGCAGCGATGCTCGTTCCCGCGGCCGCTCGCGCCCAGAACCTTCCTCCGGGAAAGTGGTGGAAGCGTCCGGCCGTCGTGCAGCACCTTGGATTGACCATGGCCCAGCAGGACCAGCTGGACTCGATTTTCAGGAAACGAGCCGACGCCCTGATCGATCTTCGAGGTGAAATCGAAAAAGGGAGCATCGCCCTCCGTGCCGAGCTGGACCGTCCCCAGCTCGACCGCAGCGCCATCCAGGCGGCATCCTCTCGCGTCAGTGAGGCGCGGGGGAAGCTGTTCGATCAGGAGTTGATGCTTCTGGTGGATATGCGCCAGGTTCTCAGCGCCGACCAGTGGAACCGTTTCCGTACGGTACTGGATACGAAGAGGAACGACGACAATCGCCAGCCGAAGCGCGAACGGAATCCAGGCCGTTAGTCCGTGCCTCCGCGGCCGGGGTTGTGCAGATCCGGCGAAAGCTTGATAATCAGACCGCTACCCGGTCCGGTTCCGCTCGGCGCCTCCGGGGGATTTCCGCGGGATTGGGTCGAGAGGTACATACTTTGCAGAAAATCGGCCCGGACACTATCTCCGCAGCGCGAATGTAGGTGCGAGAATTGGTTGTGCGTGCACAAAGAAGCTCTCGGAACGTTCGAAAACTGCTCGTCATCGATGACGACCTGAGACTCCTCGCATCGTATCGGGACCTGCTCGCCCCCTACGGATTCGAGATCCTCACCGCCGTCAA
Organism: Acidobacteriota bacterium; assembly: GCA_039931435.1. Classification (GTDB taxonomy): domain Bacteria; phylum Acidobacteriota; class Thermoanaerobaculia; order Gp7-AA8; family Gp7-AA8; genus JBDTRY01. Next base: position 11,748 of record JBDTRY010000078.1, read on the forward strand.
TGGCGAAAACGCCATCGTCCTCCTCGAAGAGAACCCCGATGTCATGCTCGTCATCCTCGACGTGCTCATGCCCACCATGGACGGCAAGCAGTGGCTGCGCTGGTACCACCAGCAGAAGAAAGAGTGCCCGGTGATCGTCATCTCCGCCTACAAGTTCACCGAAGCAGATGTGGATCTGGTGCCGACGGCCATCCTGGAGAAGCCGTTTCACGTGGCTGAATTTCTCGACCTCGTCGGATTGTTCTGCGGCCTCGGAACTCCCGTCGGCTCCTTCATCAGCTGACGCGCTCTCCGGATGATCGGCCAGCGAATCGCGGCCGCATCCTGCCCAATCGCTATTCGATCGACCGGAGATCGAGCCGCAGCGAGGCGAACCTCTGCTGGATCTCGATTCGCACAGGAATCTTTCTCTCGTCCGTGGATAACCAGACCTTCACTCCACCGGGCCAGCGGGTGGCCTCTCCGGGGGCGGCGGTGATGAGGAAAGCCCGCGTCGGAATCTTCCTGTTCTGGACCTCGAGCGTCTCCATCCCCTCCGGTTTGAAGAGAACCGGATAGACCTTCCCATCTGAGTAGATCTCCGACAGAAACGGTGCTTTGATCGTATCGGAATTCGCGCGGAGGTAGTAAATCCCGGTAAGCACGTCGCGAATGGTTGAGGAGGCGATTGGTCGAACTTTGTTCTCCACCTCATCCGGGGTCTCTTTACGGATGCGAGCGAGCCGTTTTACGTAGTCGAAAAAAGTGTTTTCCTTACGGCTCTTCTCGCCCCACTGATAGCCGTGAAAACTGGTGAGAGTTCTCGCACCATCGAGATCGATCTCCGAGCGGTAGATGTAGAACCCGTTCTCGCCCCTGGCCGGCGTGATCACCAGCTGGCTGGACATGCCGTTCGGGGTCGGATTGTTTTTCATCTCGCCGAAGCCCGAGGTGGGGAATCTGAAACCTGCCAGCCAGGCCAGTCCGCCTCGTAGATGCCAGGCGTAGTGAAACTGCTCGGGCACGGTGATGGAATCGGCGGCGACGAGACTTTGAATAGAAACGGTAGCCGTCAGCACGGCCGCGGCGATGGCCATGGACCGCTTCACAAGGAGGCTGTTCCCTCCACCGCAACGGCGTAGCTCGAGTCGAGTTCGAGGAGCCGGGCCTCGACTTCGTCGATGACGTAGTCCGGCGTGGACGCACCAGCGGTGATTCCGACCGTGTTCGTGCCCTTCAGCCAATCAGGCTCGATATCCTCCGCCCCCTGGATGAGGTACGACCGTTTCGCGGTATTGCAGATCTCCCAGAGGTGTTTCGTATTGGCGCTCTTCCGGCCACCAATGACGAGGATGATGCCAACCTCGGGATCATCAGCGAGCAGTTTTGCCGCGTCCTGATTTTCTTTGGTGGCATAGCAGATCGTGTCTGCGCGCTCAACCGTCGACTGCTGGCGTTCGATCGTGCGCACCACTTCCTCATAATCCGCGGCATTGAGTGTGGTCTGGTAAAAGACTTTGATCCTCTCGTAGCGGGACCAGTCGACCGTCGAAGCGTCCGCTACAGTCGACAGCACATGGTACCGGGCCGGCTCGAGATCGTGCGTGTAACCGATGACCTCGCGGTGCCTGGGGTCGCCGATGAAGATCAGGTGATAGCCCTGTTCCAGCGCGTTACGCGATTCGCGATGAATGTCATAGACGAACTTGCAGGTGGTGTCGAGAACCTGCACTCCGCTCTCGATGGCCCGCTGGTGGAATGAAGGAGGAACGCCGTGAGCGGAAAAGACGATCGTCGGCTCGTCCACGGCCTCGATCTGCTCGACGGTGCGGACCCCGAGTTCCTCCATTTCGCTGACGACCCGTTCGTTATGAACGACCTGCCCCAGAATCGCCGCGCGTCCGCCGGCAGCCGCAAATCGCTTCACCTTCAGGTCCGCAATCCGCACACCCGAGCAGAAGCCATATTTCTCAGCTCTCTTTACTTTGATCATCTTCTGAAAGTTTAACAGTCGGAGGGAGGAATCACTTCCTGGAGCGGCCTCATCGCCCCACCCGCACTCCCCTCCGGCAGAGAATGTTCTCCCCTCCGGACACGTTTCACAGTTAACCAGCGTTTATCGTGGCCCGTCATTTGATACTGTTGACCTGGGACCGCGACAACGACACAGGAGGGCAGGCTTGCCAGCGTACACGACTGAAACGATTACGCCGAAGTACCACGAGGCGCTCGTCAATTGGCAGAAGAAGAATTTCCCCGAACTGGTCTACCTGGAGAAGAACTGGGCGAAATACTACCCTCGTCACACTCCCTACCAGCTTCTCTCGAAGGTCGGGCACCTGCACACCGACTCCATCCAATACGGCCGCATGACCGGGCAACCGCGGTTTGAGAAGGCCGGCGACATGGTCGGAAACATGTTTTACTCCGCGCGGGACATCATCCGGGCCCAGGCCTCGACGGAACTCGGCTCGATTCAGCAGCATCGGCTGACGCTCGAGCAGGCTCCGACCGACGCCATGAAGGTCTCCGTCCTGCGAATCATGGCCGAAGAGCTGCGGCACGGATACCAGATGTTCTGGGTCTTCGACCACGATTCTTCATGGAGAAAGCCGGGCCACCCGGACGTGGCCAGAGAAACGATTGACGAGCTGCTGGCCATGGAGCTCGGCGACCACGTTCTGGACGCCTTCAACATTCCCTTTCACAACTTTCTGGACAACGTGGTCTTCGCCACGATCGTGGACCTGGTGGGTAAATATCAGCTCGACATGCAACGCGTGTTCTCCTACGCACCGATGGCGCGTTCCATGGGTCCGATGCTTTCCGAGGAGGGCTACCACATCGGCTCTGGCCGGCTCTTCCTTCGCGACCTCGGCGCGGCTGCTACCGAGGGGCACGGTCAGTATTCGATCGAACAGATTCAGAAAACTCTCAATGCCTGGCTGCCGCGTTGCGTGGAAATGTTCGGTAACGAACATGGAGGGGAGACGGCGATCGCCTTCGGGTTCAAAGATCGGAACAATGGCCGCGCTCAGGCGGCGTATGTGCAGGAAGTCGCCGAGGTGCTGGAACTGACGAACGTGGCCGTGGCACAGGTGAAGGTGCCCGACATCACCGCTCCTGATGCACGCTCGCTGGTGCGCGAGGTACTGGATACGGGGGAAGCACAGCAGGGTGTGCGGCCCGAGGACCTGATCTTCGCTGCGGACGTGAAGTTCTTCCGCAAGCGAGGTATGGAAGAAGTCGTTTT
>JBDTRY010000079.1:0-14814 GCA_039931435.1 Acidobacteriota bacterium
TTCTCCTCGTCTCGAGTCTCCAGCCTCTACTCGAAGTCTCGAGTCTCGAGTCTCGAGCCTCGAGCCTCGATTAAGATGGCGGCGCGGAACTGCCGCCGGAGTGACCGATGCCACCACCCCAGGAAATGATCGCCGTACTGGACTTCGGGTCGCAATACACCCAGCTCATCGCTCGGCGCATTCGCGATAGCGGCGTGTACTCCGAGGTGCATCCCTTCGACATTCCCATGGCCCGTCTTCGCGAGCTGGCCCCGACAGGCATCGTTCTCTCAGGCGGCCCGCAGAGCGTCTACGGCGAGGGCGCACCGATCTGTTCCCGCGAAGTGTTCGATATGGGTCTACCCGTCCTCGGTATCTGCTACGGCATGCAGTTGGCCGCCTACCTCCTCGGTGGCGAAGTGGTCCCGGCGCCAGGTCGCGAGTTCGGTGCAACCGAGGTCGATGTCGAAGAGAGCGCACTCTTTGCCGGCTGCTCGCGGCATCAACGGGTCTGGGCCAGTCACGGAGACCACACCCTCCGAGCCCCGGATGGTTTCCGGGTGATCGCCTCCTCGCCCAACGCGCCTATCTCCGGGTTCGAGAGCGCCGAGCATGGAATCTACTGCATCCAGTTTCATCCGGAGGTCACGCATACAACCGAGGGAGAGAAGATCCTGAGGAATTTCGTATTCGGTATCTGCCGGAGTTCAGGACAGTGGGACCTGGGGGATTTCCGACGTCGCAAGGTGGACGAGATCCGGCAGGTCGTCGGTGATCGCAACGTTGTGGCAGCGGTCAGCGGCGGCGTCGACTCCTCCGTAGCGGCGCTTCTCGTCAGCGAGGCTATCGGCGACCAACTCACCGCGGTTTTTGTCGACAATGGACTGCTGCGCAAGGATGAAGCAACCCAGGTCATGTCCCGCCTCTCGGATGGACTGGGCATGCACGTAGTGGCCGTCGACGCCCGGGAGCGATTCTACGAAAAGCTGGCGGGGGTCACCGATCCCGAACTGAAGCGCAAACGCATCGGGAATGAGTTTATCGCCGTGTTTGAAGAAGAGGCCAAGCGGATCGACAACGTCGATTTCCTGATGCAGGGAACGCTCTACCCCGATGTCATCGAGTCCGTGTCCATCAAAGGACCCTCCGCTGTGATCAAAACCCATCACAACGTGGGCGGTCTTCCGGAGCGAATGGGACTGAAGCTCATCGAGCCCGTGCGTGAACTGTTCAAGGACGAAGTGCGGCGCCTGGGCCTGGAGCTGGGTCTGGAGGAGGAATTCGTCTGGCGACATCCGTTCCCCGGCCCCGGACTGGCCGTGCGCATCCTCGGCGAGGTTACGGCGGAGCGGGTGGAGACCCTGCAGAATGCTGACGCCGTGGCCATGGACGAGATCCACCGGGCCGGCATCTATCGCGAAATCGCCCAGGCTTTCGTCGTTCTTCTGCCCGTGAAGAGTGTGGGAGTGATGGGCGACGAGCGAACCTATGAGAACGTCGTCGCGCTTCGGGCGGTGACCACCACCGATTTCATGACCGCCGACTGGTACCCGATGCCCTACGAGATTCTGCAGCGCATTTCCGCGCGCATCGTGAACGAGGTTCGCGGGGTGAACCGGGTGGTGTACGACATTTCTTCGAAGCCGCCGGGGACGATCGAGTGGGAGTGAAGGGCGGGGAGAGAGGCGAAGGACGAAAGGCGAATGTTGAATGGAGAATGTTGAATGTTGAGTGTTGAATGTTGAAAATCATGAATTGCGCGCGAGGTGACTCGCACACGAAAGGAACACTCATCCGTCATTCATTCAATCTTCAACAGTCGCAAATGCGCCCCTCACCCGGCTCGCTTTGCTCGCCACCCTCTCCCCGCTTTGCGGGGCGAGGGACTGTGGGGTTGCGTTCTCAAGTTCACAGCAACTCTTTCAACGTTGCGTATCCGCTGCGGCTCACGGGGAGTTTCGTCCCGTCGCGGAGAATCGCAACGCGGCTGTCTCTGGCGTACAGGGCCAGCTTCTCGATGCGCTCGATGTTCAGCAGAAAGGAGCGATGAATGCGGACGAATCGCGTGGGATCCAGCTCGCTGGCCAGCTCTCCGATGGCCTGCTGCTTTCGTAATCTCGCTCCACCGGTAACGATGACAATGGCATCGTCGGAGGCCTCGACGTAATCGACGCGGCCCACGGGAACGACCTGAATCTCGCCGTCGTCGTGGCGAATGACGATCCGTTGCAGCGGCCGGGCACGCAACGCCGAGGACATCGCCGAGACCGGGGCCCGCTCGCCCCGTCTGACCTTTTCCCGGACCCGGTCCAGCATCTGACGGAAGCGCTCCTCGGAGAATGGCTTGAGCAGGTAATCGAGAGCATGAACATCGAAGGCCCGCAGAGCGAACTCGTCATGGGCCGTAACGAAAACCACGACCGGAGAGCGATCCAGCAGGGCGAGAACTTCGAAGCCGTCGAGTTTCGGCATCTGCACATCCAGCAGCAGCAGATCCGGGTCCTGCTCAGCCACCGCCTTCACCGCTTCGAACCCATTGACACATTCGGCGGCAATCTCGAACTCCTCATCTCCGGAGAGAAATTCACGGAGGATGTCGCGGGAAGGAGACTCGTCGTCGACGATCACCGTTCTGATCATTGCGGCAGCTCGATGTCTACGCGGAACTGGCCCGCTCTCTCGAACGCATCCAGCCGGGCCCGGCCCTCGGAGATCGCTCCCAGGCGTCCACGCGCGTTCTGCAGCCCGATGCCCTCTCCACGGACGTCTGTGCGTTCGGGATCTGCGGGATTATCGATCCTGATTCGCAAGGCTTCGTCGTTCATCGAGGCCCTGATCTCCAGACGTCCTCCTTCGAGCATGGAGGCCACGCCATGACGCACGGCGTTCTCCACGAGCGGTTGCAGCAGAAGAGGCGGGACCTTGCAGTTCCCGGCTCGTTCATCGACTTCGATGTGCACGTCCAGACGGTCACCGAAACGGACCTTCTCAATGGAAAGATAGCGGCTGACGAGATCGATTTCTTCGGAGAGGGTGACCTCCTGTAACGATCCGAAGCGGAGGACGAGCCGGAAGAAATCGGCCAGCTTCTGCGTCATCTCGCGGGCATCGAGTGGACGGGTGCCGCAGAGAGAGGCAATGGCATTCAGGCTGTTGAAAAGAAAGTGGGGATCGAGCTGGGCCTTGAAGGCACGCAGTTCCGCCTCCCGGGCCAGCACGCGATAGCGCAAGGCCGCTTCTTCCGCTTCACGGGAAGCATCGAGCTCGAGCATCAGGTAGTGCACGGCCACGGCGGCGAAGTACAGCATCACCCCGAGACCGAAGAGAAGCGAGAAGTCCGGCTTGATGGCAGTACCGGATCCTCTTGCCAGGATCGCCAGCCACGCTCTCCAGATGACAAGCCACAGACTGCTGGCGGCTACGGCCGAACCGGCGTGTGCTGCGGCAATGGAGCTGCGGCTGGCCTCGCGCAAGGGCATGGCCTTGCAGAGAAAGCGCGACGCCAGGCCGATCACTCCGAGCAACAGCGACGGTGGAGCGGCTGCAACGATGGCCGGACCAGCGGGCACACCGGTCGACCAGAGCAGAAGCGCCGAGGTAGCCAGCGAGACGCCGGTGAGTGCAGCCATGGCGTACAGGGCGATAGTAGGATGCTGATTCGGTTCAGGGGTCTTCATCTACACTGCCTCTCTGGGGTTCTTCACTTCGATTCCACTCATGATCGAACTTCCACGGATGACGAGTCGCGGGGCATCCTCACCGATGGGGGCCACGGTCCTGTCGCTGAAACCACCCAGAATCTCCGTCACCTGATTTTCAACCCGCCATGTCCGCGGCACTCTGATTTCGATTCCACCCCAGAAGGCCACGACATCGATCACGGCCTCACGGGCCAGAACGGCCTGGCTGAGGTTGACGTTGCAGGAACCCATGACGACCACCGCGTCACCGCCCACAAAATTCTCCGCGGCCGCAGTTCTGGAGCTTCCTCCCATGATGGTCAGAGCCCGGAAGGCACCGGCGCCCCGGGCATCTTTCTCCACAGGCCGAAGGGCCTGCATGATCAGCGTAACTCCACCGGCTGTGATCAGAAGGGGCCAGAGCCCGAGCGCCTGCGAGAGGTGAAACTGCGGCAGGAAAGAAACGTCCGGGAGAAAAGCCAGCCCGATGAAGAAATCAATGATCGCGGCCAACCAGCGCCGCTGCAGAAGGAAGGAGATGCCGAAGGCCAGAAAAACAAGCGGCCACCATTGCAGATAGTCGTAGGCATCCAGGCGGTCGAGGTGATCCAGCCAGAGAATGGCACCGAACACCACCAGGGACAATCCGAGGATCAGCCGCGTCCAGGGCTCCCTCCGGTTGTAGGATCTACTCTCCCGGCGTGCCACCCTCCGTTGAGCCAGGCGCGTGTGCCGATCATTTCTGCGCTCGTTACGGTTCATGACGATCCCCAATGGTACGGCCCCTGTCCTGTTCCACTGTCCGGCGCCGGCTCACGTCGATAAAGCTGCGCAAGACCATACCGGCACCGACGAAAATGAGGAGCAGCGGCCACGAGTTTTCAAACGTCAACCCGAACAGTCCCAGAGTGACCGCTTCCAGCCAGAGGCCAATGGTCACGATCCAGAGCCCGCCCCAGAGCGAACGGCGGGAGAGCAGATGCGAGACCCCGACGAGAACGATGAACATGGGCCAGAAATCACGAAAGAAATAGTGCACGTCGACAATGTCCAGACGATCGAGTAGAAAGAGCGTACCGAGAGCGATCATGGTCACACCCCAGAACAGATTGCCGGATTTGCTTCGCCCGCACTGGCTCATCGCCCGTCTCCCCTTCTGGTTTTCACTTCAATGGCGCCCATCAGCGCCAGGCCTCGAATAATCAGACGCGGACCGGCAACGGCACCGTCCGTGCGGATGTCGATGGCCCCCATGATCGGAATGGCCTCGTCCACTACGACCCAGCCCGGGGGCACGAGGATGATCATTGCTCCCCAGGTGGCGAGGACATCGAGCACCGCCGAACCATCGGCCATGGCGGCGCCGGTGAGGTCGATCTCGCATCCCCCCATGAAGGCGATGGCCCGGCCGCCGGTGTAGTCCTGAGCGCTGACGACCTCGCGAAACCTCGATAGCACCGCCCAGATCACCCTCCCATCGTGGCCTCTGACAAGACCGGGACTCCATCCGAGGGAGCGCATGACAAGGGCTCCGCCACCGACAATGAGGATCAACGGCCAGGCGTCGAAGAGCGAAAATCGGATCAGGCGCAGACTGCCGGCCAGAAGGAACGATCCGGCCAGGATGCAGAGGATGGCGGCGATGGTACCGCTACGATCTCTCAGCTTGACGAGCCCCACGACGATGAACACCACCGGCCAATAGCGAACGATCTGCGATCCGTCGATGACGCCCAGATTGTCGAGCGTCATGACGATTCCCAGCAACGCGAAGAAGAGTCCGGCCACGAGCTTTACTGCGGGGATGACCGGCCGGCTCTGTTCTGTCAGTTCTGCGTTCATGCTTCCTGCTCCTTCCCGTTCGGGTACGGAGCGAACATACGGTGAAGGCGGGTCGCTGTCTGCGCTCTAGCGGTGAACGGTGGCGGGGAACCGGCGAACGGCGTGGGGGGGAGTCTCATTCTCCATTCAACATTCGACATTCAACATTCAACATTCAACATTCGAGCTTTTGGTTATCGCCAGACGAATGTTGAATGGAGAATGGAGAATGTTGAATGGAGAATGTTGAACGGAGAATGAGAAAACAGCGGGGAGATCTGGATGGTGAACGCTCCACGAGGACGGCAGGGTTTCGGGCTGAGGGCGAGGAAGCCAGTGAAACCGGCGGCGTACTCTCCTCCCCTTCCCCATTCAACTTCAACAGTCTCCATTCAACATTCAACATTCAACGTTCGAGCTTTTGGTTATCGCCAGACGAATGTTGAATGGAGAATGGAGAATGTTGAATGGAGAATGTTGAATTAAAAAACAGCGGGAGGGACGCGGGGACCGCGTCCCTCCCTCGAGGCCGGGTCCCTGTTCCCGCCCTCCCATTCGGACGCACGTCAGGGATGCGTCCTGCCATGAACACACAGCGCCCGGCTCGTGACCTCGGATCTCGGATCACTGACTGCCGGGCGCCGATCACTCTTCGTTCAATCGCTGAGGTTCCGGATCACCGTTGGAATGTCGAGGTCGGACCCGAAGTCACTGGAAGCCATCGGTCCGAATCCTGAGCTGCCGTCCTTTCCTGCTCTCCTGAAAAAGGGTGGATCGTAGATATCGTCTTCCGCTCCGATCTGGGGCTGCGCCCCAACAGTCTGCACGACTTCCAGGGCGGGATCGGCAGGTGCCGTGATCGACGTGTCCAGACGCTTCGTCATCTGCGAGTGCGTGCTCCGGGATAGCGATTCCCCCCGTGTGGACAGGAGCCCCTTGGTAGCCGTGTCGAAGCCTGTGGCGATGACTGTCACCTTCATTCCGTCCTTCATGGTCGGATCGATTACTGTCCCGAAGATGATGTTCGCTTCCTCGTCCGCGGCTTCCTGAATGATCGAGGCCGCTTCGTGAACCTCGAACAGCGTCATGTCCGTTCCGCCGGTAATGTTGATCAGTACGCCCTTGGCGCCGTCGATCGATGCCTCTTCCAGTAGCGGCGAAGAAATGGCACGCTGCGCTGCCTCGACCGCACGATGCTCTCCGGAAGAGACGCCGGTTCCCATGAGGGCCATGCCCATTCCGTGCATGATCGTTTTCACATCGGCGAAGTCGAGATTGATCTCGCCGGGCACCGTGATCAGATCGGCGATGCCCTGCACGGCCTGACGAAGGATGTCGTCGGCGATCTTGAACGCTTCATTCAGCGATGTAGCACGCTCGACGAAGTTCAGAAGGCGTTCGTTGGGAATCGTGATCAGCGTGTCCACAACGTCACGAAGAGCGCGTATGCCCTGCTCGGCCTGGATGCGCCGCCGTTTGCCCTCGAAACTGAAGGGCTTCGTGACCACGGCCACCGTCAGCGCTCCCAGTTCGGCGGCCAGCGAAGCGATGATCGGTGCGGCACCGGTACCGGTGCCGCCGCCCATGCCCGTGGTGATGAAGATCATGTCCGCGCCGGAGAGCATCTCGATGATGCGGTCCGTATCTTCGAGCGCGGCCTGCTTGCCTACGTCGGGATTGGCACCGGCTCCCAGACCCTTGGTGAGCTTGGCGCCGATCTGGATCTTCGTCGGTGCCAGCGAGTGCCGCATGGCCTGCAGATCGGTATTGGCGACGAGGAACTCCACGCCGGAGATTCCAGACTGAATCATGCGATTGACGGCGTTTCCGCCGCCACCACCCACGCCTACCACCTTGATCTTCGCGGGCAGATCCTGCTCCATTGAGATGTTCACTTTGCTTTCTCCAGGGTTCTCATCAAACGTAATCATTTCCGCCTCCGGATCGTTTCTATCCATCTCAAAGAGAGGGAGTGACCGTTCGGCCGGCCGTTTCGGTACCACGATTCACCTTCCGACGTGTGTCTCTGATTCTCTTCTTCGTTGCACCACTGCGCGGGACATATCTGGGCGCCTTCGTTTGTGTGATGGTCATGGTCAGCTCTGGGCGAACCACTGCCGGAACGAGTCGGCAACCTTCATGAACCCCGTCCTGGACTTTCCGCGCACCTTCGTGCGCTGCCGGAATCCCCAGAGAAGAAGCCCCGCGGCCGTTACCCACTCCGGTCCGTTTACCGTATCGGCCAGCCCGCCCAGACCACGCGGCGAACCCTTGCGAGCCTGCTGATTGAAGACCTGCTCGACCATCTCGATCATCCCTTCCAGTTCGGCGCCTCCGCCACTGACCACCACTCCGGAACGAATCTCCTTGTCCAGACCGAGTTTTTCCACGTCGCGGTAAACGAGCTTGGCGATTTCCGCCGCGCGCGGCTCGATGATGTTCGTCAGCTCGTGCTTGGAAAGAATCTTGGCGGGCCGCCCGCCCACCGTGGGCACTTCGATCGGGTCATCGTCGGTGATCAGCGAGCCCAGAGCGCAGCCGTAGCGGCGCTTGATGCGCTCGGCATCTTCCATCGGCGTGCGCAAAACCACCGAGATATCGGAAGTGAAATGCCCCGCTCCGACGGGAAGGACGTTGGTGTGCACGACGTTGCCTTCCAGGAAAACGGCGTAGTCGGTCGTGCCCGCCCCGAGGTCCATGAGCAGCACTCCCATCTCACGCTCATCCTGAGTAAGCACAGCTTCGGCGGCAGCCAGCGGCTCGAGCACCAGCTCGGTCACGGCGATCCCAGCCTTGTTCACGCAGGCCAGAACGTTCTGATCGTGGGTGCGGGCACCGGTGACCACGTGAACATTCGCTTCCAGCCGAGAACCGGTCATGCCCAGCGGATCGTGAATGCCGTCCTGGCCATCGACCACGAACTCCCGGGGGATGACGTGCAGCAGTTCCAGCTCGCCGGGAATGCTGATGGAGCGCGAGGCTTCGATGACCCGGTCGATGTCTTCCCGGAGGATCTCCTTGTGCTTGCCCATCACCGAGACCACTCCGCGCGAGTTGATCGAGCGGATGTGATCGCCGGCCACTCCTACGAACGCCGATTCGATCTGCAGGCCCGCCATGACCTCGGCCTCGTCCACGGCCTTCTTGATGGCGTCGATGGCCTGATCGAGATTGATGATGTTCCCCCGCCGCGTGCCTTTCATCGGAGAGGTACCCTTTCCGATGATTTCCAGCAGGCCGCGATCGTTTACTTCCCCCACCAGCACACACACTTTTGAAGTTCCGATATCGAGAGCAACCACGTAATTCTCGGTCTTGGCCATTGGTCCTTCTCCTATCAATCTGATGACGCTCTCGTCGTCGCGCTCAGGCCCGCGGCGCTGAGTGCGCTCACTGCATTCCGGTTCACCCGCGGATGATCCCCGCGAGGCTTGATGACGATCCGATCCTGAAAGCGGAGATCCGCGTACTCGATCGAGGACGGGGCGTAGCCGTCGCCTGAAACCAGCGGGTAGAGGGTTTTCCACTTTTCCAGATCGGACGCTGTCTGAAGAATCACGAAGGTGCGCAGTTCTCGCTCGAAGATGCGCACTCCGCCGCCATCGACGGGCCGGATCTCAGAGACACGGGCGAAGAGCAGAGGATCGCCATCGCGAAGCTCGGTGAGAAAGTGCATCAGAGCGGGAAGCTCCTGACGTGATTCGACCGCCACCAGGGGAAGCTCGGGATTTCCCACGGCGGCTGAAAGCGGGGCAATGACTACGCCGTCACGGTCCACATAGCGAAGCACTCCTCGCTCCATGAGCAGGGCGGCCGGTTTGCGCTCGAAGATACGAATGGTGAGCGTGCCCGGAAGCTTTTTGCCGATGGCAATGTGCTCGACCCAGGGAAGAGCAGCAAAGTCGCTCCGGATTCCGGCGATCTCCATCTTAAAGAGATTTCTGCCGCGGTAGCGCCCGGCAAGCAGGGCCAGATCGGAAGGCGAAACGTGATCGGAGCCGAGGATCTCGACATGGGTGATGGCGAAGCGCCGGTCCTGGGTGGTCTTCTGATAGAGCCACAGTGCTGCGATGAACAGCGTCGCCGCCAGGAGGAGGTTGGCGGCGATGATCAGAATTTTCTGGACCTGTACCTGCCGCCGGTTGCGCCGGGTACGTTCGACGTCGATGGGACGGAGGAAGCGCGTGGCTGATCCGTAGCCGTTCATATCTTCGCTCCCACCAGTGCTTCGCCCACTCGATTCACGTCCCCTGCACCCATGGTCACGAAGATGTCTCCGCTGCGCAGCGCGGCCCGGAAATGCTCGATGAGCCCATCGCCGCTGCGGTCCACGAGCTGGACATTCGTAGCACCGTGCTGCTGGGCGGCATCGACGATCATTCCCGCGCTTACGCCGGCGATCGGCTCCTCGCGAGCGGCATAGATCGGTGAAACAAAGGCGACATCAGCCAGCCGAAGCGACTGGGCAAAGCCTTCCGAGAAATCACGGGTGCGGGAGTAAAGATGCGGCTGGAAAAGAGCCACCAGCCGGCGCTCAGGGTAGGTGCGCCTGGCCGCCTCCAGAGTGGCCGCGATCTCGGTGGGATGGTGTGCATAGTCGTCGACGATGAGCGCTCCCTGATACTCGCCTATGATCTGAAAGCGGCGCTGCACGCCGGTGAACCGGCCCAGGCCGGCGGCGATGGTTTCGAATGGCACATCGAGTTCCAGCCCGGCGGCAACGGCGGCCAGAGCGTTACGGACGTTGTGCTCCCCTGGAACGCGAAGTGAGATCCGTCCCAGGACACGGCCGCGATGTTCCACGCTGAAGGAAGTTCCGGCAGGTTCAAACCTGATCTCCGAGGCGCGAACGTCCGCCCGATCGCCCAGTCCGTAGCGAACAGCGCGCTTCTCGATGGACTGAAGCATGGACTCGACGTTCTCGTCATCGCTGCAACCGATGATGGCCCCGAAGAAGGGCACCGATCCGGCGAACTGGGCAAACGTGGCCCGGATGTCGTCCAGGTCCCGATAGCAGTCCAGGTGATCCGCTTCGATGTTTGTGACAACCGCCCACGTAGGTGAAAGCCTGAGAAAGGACCGGTCGTATTCATCCGCTTCCACGACCAGATACTCGCCGAGTCCGAGACGGGCGTTGCTGTCGATGTTCCGCAGAACGCCACCCACAATCAAAGTCGGGTCCAGTCCAGCCTCGGACAGAACCATTGCCGCCATGGCGGAGGTGGACGTCTTCCCGTGAGTGCCGGCAATGGCCACCGAGCGCTTCAGACGGGTCAGCTCGCCGAGCATCTCCGCACGCCGGATGACGGGAATGCGCTGCGATCGCGCGCCGGCCACTTCCTCGCTGGACGGTTTGACCGCGGACGAGATCACGATCAGATCCATGTCCCGGACGTGCGCGGGACTGTGTCCGATGGCGACAGGAATTCCCAGGCCCGAGAGCCGCTCGGTGACGGCGGAGCTCTTCAGGTCGCAGCCAGAGATCGAAAGGTCGTAGCTGCTCAGAATCTCGGCTATGCCACTCATGCCGATCCCGCCGATCCCGACGAAATGGATATTCTTAATGTGGCCGAAATTCATTGAGCTTTCGTGATCTGTAATTTGGTCATTTTAAGGGGCACGGTGTTGTCAACGCAATTAGTTTTTCTGAATTCTCTCGATTATTTCAACAATTTTTATGGAAGCGTTCGGCATTGCCAGCGTGGCAGCCGCCAATCCCATCTGTGCTGCCCGGCCGGGATCGGTAACGACTTTCTTGATCGCCGATGCCAATCGCTCCGCAGTCAGTTCTTTTTCAGTGATGACCACGGCCCCGCCGGCCTTCTCCACCACCCGTGCATTCACTTCCTGATGGTTGTTCGTCGCCGCGGCGAAAGGGATCAGTATCGAAGCACGACCCGCCGCACACAGCTCGCCGATAGTCATGGCTCCGGCCCGGCAGATAATCAGATCGGCATCGGCAATCTCTTCCCACATGCGATCGAGATAAGGCACCACGCGGGCATCGTGGAAGGAAGACTGTCGATAGGCCTCCTCAACAGAGGCAAGTTGCGACGGACCGGTCTGATGGACGATGTGCAGACTGCCAGCAGGCTGCTCGAGCAGGGACAGGGCTTTGACGAAGTTTTCGTTGATGATTTTCGAGCCCTGGCTTCCGCCGAAGACGAGGATGCGCAGCCCGGAGCCGGTCGAGGGCCTTCGGGCCGCTTGGAAAAACTCCTCACGAATGGGATTTCCAGTGACCTCGCCTTTGCCACCCAGGCGCTCGAGGGCCTCTGGAAATGCCACCGCAACGGACTTCACGAAATGCGAAAGAATCCTGTTTGTCAGACCGGGGAAGGCATTGGCCTCGTGGATCAGCGCCGGGATGCGACGCATCCATCCGGCCACGACGACCGGGCCCGAGGAGTAGCCGCCGACGCCAAGGATCGCCGACGGATGGTGCCGCCCTGTGAGTTGCCAGGACTGCAGCAATCCGAGCGGCAGCCGGAACAGGTTGCGCAGAGTCTGCGCCAGGGACTTTCCTTTCAGCCCTCGGACTGAGATGAACTCGAGAGGAAACCCCGCTCGTGGCACGATCGACTTTTCCAGACCATATTCAGTCCCGACGAAGACAACGCTGCGCCCTGAGCCGCCTCGCAGGTATTCCTGAGCCACGGCAATAGCCGGATAAATATGACCGCCGGTTCCGCCGCCGGCGATCATGAGAAGCTGGGAACTGCCACCAGTCATCGAATGAACCTCGCCAGAATTCGCCGCGGTATGTCACTGCGCCGGTAGGGAACGATGCGTCGAATGATCGGCTGGTTGGGTGCGGTCGATGCCGGGAGCGGCGCAGCCCGAACGGGCAGCCGCTCTTCAGGAAGCTGAATCGTCCCCACCCACAGCGACTCGGGACGCCGTGCTGTTCTCTCCATTGTTCCCCTCACCCGCATCCACCCTTCACTCACGCGCCACCCCCGTCAGAGAAAACGTCAGTTCGACTGCTGCGAAAGATTCAGAAGAATTCCTACCGCGATCATGCTCGCCAGAAGCGACGAGCCTCCGTAGCTCACCAGTGGCAAAGGCAATCCCTTCGTGGGCAACAGACAGAGCGCCACGCTGACGTTGATCAGTACCTGCACGGCGATCATCATCGTGAAGCCCAGCGCCGCGTAAAACGTGAAACGATCCTCACTCATCTTCGCCACGCGTAATCCCCGCCAGACCAGGATCCCGAAAACAACAAGCAGCGCCAGCGAGCCGATGAAGCCCAGCTCTTCGCCGATGATTGAAAAGATGAAATCCGTGTGCGGCTCCGGCAGAAAGTAGAGTTTCTGGCGGCCGTTGCCGATCCCCAGACCATGCATACCACCGGTTCCGATAGCGATCAGCGACTGCATGGCCTGGAAGCCCTTTCCCAGCGGGTCGGCTTCCGGATTCATGAACGAAAGCAGTCGAGCACGCCGGTAATCCGCGGAGGCCGCCAGATAAACCGCCGCCGGCACAATGGCCGTAGCGCAGATGGCCAGACGCTTCCAGGACACTCCGGCCACGAACACCAGCGATGCCGAGACGACAACAATCGTTGCCGCGGTCCCGAAATCCGGCTGGAGCATGATCAGACCGGCCACACCAGCCACCACCAATCCCACCGGCACCAGACCGGCGCTGAGCTCGTTGATCCGGGACTCCCTCTGCGAGAGATAGGACGCGAGAAAGAGAATGAGCACGGGTTTGGCGAATTCGGAAGGCTGCAGCTGAAAACGAGAGAAGACGATCCAGCGGTGCGTCCCGTTGATCGGCGCCTGAAAGAGAACGATAACGAGCAGGACTACCAGTCCGCCCAGCAGTGAATAGGTCACGACGGGAAGTTTCAGACGAGCGACGTCGACATGCATCAGGCCGAACATGAGGGCACCGCCTCCCAGCGCCCACAGGCACTGCCGGATCAGGAAGTGATAGGGGTTGTCCACTCCGATCTTCTGCAGGGCGATCATGGCTGAGGCGCTGTAGATCATCACCAGGCCGAAGACCAGAATGAGCATGGCTGCGCCGAACATGGTCTTGTCGTATGAAAGTTTTCTGCTCATGGCTTTCCGGCCTCACGCTCCGAGCTGCGATCGGGCCCGACCTTGCCCACGTTTTCCTGAACAAGGCGCTCGAAGTGCTCTCCGCGCTTTTCGAAGTTTTTGTACTGATCGAAGCTGGCACAGGCCGGTGAAAGAAGAACGCTATCGCCAGCAGTGGCGAGGCTGGCAGCCCTCAGGACCGCCTCCCTCATTTCTTCGCAGGCGATGATCACCGCCGTGCCCTGCAATGCCTCACTGATGCGATCGGCCGCGGCTCCGATGGTGAGAATTGCCCGCACCTTGCCGGTCACAACCGGACGCATCCGCTCGAAGTCACCCCGCTTGTCCCTGCCACCGAGGATGAGGACGATGCTTCCGTCGGGAAATCCTTCCAGCGACTTCAGAGTGGCGTCCACGTTCGTTCCCTTGGAATCGTTGATCCATTTCACACCGCCGATGTCAGCCACCAGACGCATGCGATGCGGCAGGCCGGTGAATGACCGGAAGGCTCGCTCCACGGCTTCGGTGGAAACGCCCGCGGCCCGCGCGGCCAGCCAGCTGGCCAGAGCGTTCTCAACGTTGGCCTGGCCCTGAAGACTCAGCGAGCCGCGGCTGATGCGCTCGGCGCGCCCGTCGACATCCAGGACTAGATCATCGCCCGCGAGCCAGGCTCCTCGAACGACTTCTCCTCGGGACGAAAACCGCCACACTTCCGCAGCCGTCGGTGGATTTTTCGTGAGCTCGTCGTCGGCGTTGACGATGGCTCGATCCTCGGCGACCTGGTTCCGGAAGATTCGATATTTCGCTGCTGCGTACTCATCCATCGACGCGTAGCGATCGAGATGATCGGGCGTGATGTTCAGGAGCACAGCCACGTTGGCGTGAAAACTCTCGACTGTTTCCAGCTGAAAGGACGACAGCTCGACGACATAGGTGTGCTCCTGGTCATCGACGACGCTCGTCAGAGCCTGGCCGATATTGCCTGCCACCACCGGACGGTCTCCCGCTTCCAGAAGGATCTCTCCCACCAGAGCCGTCGTCGTGGATTTGCCGTTCGAACCTGTGATGGCCATCACCGTTCCCTTCATGGAGCGGAATGCCAGCTCCACCTCAGAGATCACGGGGATGCCGCGGCGCCTGGCCTCGACGACGAGCGGCACGGTGACCGGGACTCCTGGGCTCAACACGACCATGGAGACTTCATCGAGTAGCTCGACCGGACTGGTCCCGAGTGTTCTTCGAACGCTGGGGTGGAGTGATGCCAGCAGAGGCAGATTCTCCTC
>JBDTRY010000080.1:0-14642 GCA_039931435.1 Acidobacteriota bacterium
CCGATTTCTGGGACAAGGTTGTTTCCAGAATCGGGATCAGCTTCAGAGAAGGTAGATTCACCGAAGGGATTGTTGCTGCGATCGACGACGCCGGCGCCCTGCTGGAACTGCACTTCCCGTACGAACGGACCGACGTCGACGAGCTACCCAACGAGATCAGTTTCAGTGAGGAGCCTCGGGACGACGAATAAGACGGATCACCCGCTGGTGCCGGTCGTCATCGCTGCAGGTTCGAATCTCGGGGATCGGGAGTGGCACCTTCGCCGGGCAATCGATCGTTTGCGAGGAATGATCTCGGTTGTGAGGGTCAGTTCCGTCTACAGCACTGCTGCGGTGGACTCACCGCGCGGCGCGCCCGACTTTCTGAACCTTGTTCTAGCGGGGATGGCGCGAACGGCCGCCGGCCCCTTTCTGGACGGGTTGAAGCGAATCGAGCAGGGCCTCGGCCGGCGCCGCAGTGTCCGAAACGCTCCGCGCATCATTGATCTCGACCTGATCTTTTACGGAGCACTGATGATTCGCGAACGCGGGCTCGAGATTCCGCATCCCCGTTATCGAACGAGAGAATTCGTTCTGGCGCCTTTGCGGGAGCTGGCCCTGCCCTGGGTCGATCCGAGCACAGGAGAGCAGATTACGTCGTTGCGGGGAGAGGGGATTGTGAGGAGGGGAGACTCTATCGGTGCGATCCGCCCGTAAATCCGCCCGACAGCGCAGGGCGGGCGCGGAGCGTCTCGCCAGCGAAGGCACGGAGGAGCGGGTAAGGATTCAGTGCTTCTTCGTCCTCGATCACTCCGAAATGCAAATGGGGCGAGGTGGTCGCGGCGTTTCCGGTATTGCCAACATACCCGAGAATCTCACCCTGCCTGACGATTTCGCCTTCGTAGATTCCGGAGGCCCATCGATCGAGATGTGCATAGTAGAAAGCGACGCCCTCCTCGGTTGAAAGCCAGAGACATCGCCCGCCCTTTGGCTGCTCGCCGATGAAGCTGATGTAGCCGTCGGAGACGGCGAGAACCGGCGTTCCCCGGGGCGCGAAAAGGTCGATGCCGCGATGCTTGCGTTTCCCGCCGTCCCGAGGCGCGCCGAAGCTGTCATCGATTCTGGTTACGCTGAGACCCTGCACCGGCATGGCCACCATGGTCAGGGGATGATGAAGACGAGGAAGCGCTTCCGCAGTGGAAACAGATGGGAGAGCCAGCGCCGCCGCCTGTTTTCGCGCCCCCTCCCGGCGCGAAGCGCGATCGAGGTCATGGCGCATGGTCGCAAGTAGTTGCGAGAACTCCTCTTCTTCCGATTCAGTCTCGGCAGCCTGGAGACGCTGATCGCGGGGCCCCTCGCTGACCGTGAGCGTGGCGCAACCGGTGGCGAAAAGCGAGGAAAGCAGTACCAGCGCGCAGGTTGTGATCGAGCGTGTCAAAGTTGATTTCTCTCGACAGTCAGGATTGGACTGTGGCAGTGTAAAAGACTGGCGGCTGGAGATCAACCCCGCGATTCTGGAGGTTCGTACAGCGCTTCGGCGAACTCGTCGATGCGGCGTACGCCCTGAACCTGGAGATCGGCCCGGATCTCCCGAACGTTTGCCTGGGGAACGATGATTCGCCTGAAACCGAGCGCCGCGGCCTCCCGGGCGCGCAGGTCCGCCTGCGAAACGCTGCGCACTTCCCCGAGGAGCCCTACCTCTCCGAATACCGCGACGTCCGCGGGGATTGGCGCGTTTTGCTGGCTGGAGAGAAGCGCTGCGATGATTCCCAGATCGATTGCCGGCTCATCGATCTGCAGCCCTCCGGCAACGTTCACGTAGATGTCACTGGCCACGAAGTTCGAGCCGCTGCGTTTTTCGAGAACGGCGATGAGCAGTGAAACGCGGTTGCTGTCGATTCCCATGGCCATCCGGCGGGGGCTGGGAAAGTGCGTTGGCGAAACCAACCCCTGCACTTCGATCAGCAGGGGACGGGTGCCTTCCATTGTAGAAACGATTGCCGATCCCGCGGCTGCGCTCCGCTGGGAAATGAGAGCCGCGGAAGGGTTGGCCACTTCTTCCAGCCCGTCATCGTGCATCTCGTAAATGGCCACCTCATTCGCCGGCCCGAAGCGGTTCTTGAAAGCGCGGATCAGCCGGTAGTTCTGAAATTTTTCACCTTCGAAATAAAGGACGGTATCCACGATGTGCTCCAGCGACTTCGGACCGGCGATCGTGCCTTCCTTAGTGATGTGACCAATGAGGAAGATCGAAATCCCCAGACGCTTGGCGGCTGTCATCAGGATTCCAGCGCAGTCGCGCACCTGTCCCACCGACCCGGGCGATGAGTTGTTGCTTGCCGTGTGGACCGTCTGAATGGAGTCGACGATCACCGCTACAGGGCTTAGAGCTTCGATAGCCTCAATGATTTTTTCGACCGAGGTCTCAGCAAAGAGATGAATTCTACCGTCGGTAGTTCCCAGCCGATGGGCTCGGAGGGCTATCTGCTTCGGTGATTCTTCTCCCGAAACATAGAGTACGGGACCATGGTTCGCCAGCATCCGGGAGGCCTGAAGCAGAAGAGTGGACTTGCCGATGCCCGGTTCACCGCCGACAAGAACAACACTTCCGGGAACGAGGCCACCTCCAAGAACGCGGTCGAAGTTCGGTAATCCCAGCACGATACGAGGAGTGACGTCTGCCCCGATCGAGTCGATAGGGACGGGAGCGGTCGAGCTTGAGAATGCGTGGCGAGCGGCATGAACGGGGACATTCGCCACAGCGTCTTCCGAGTAGGAATTCCAGGCGTTGCACTCGGGGCACCGGCCCAGCCACTTAGGGGCCTGGTTCCCGCAGTCCTCGCAGGAAAAGACGATGGTCTTCTTTGACACGCGGCGAAAAGTGTATCAGTGCAGCGGGTGTGTCTACGCCCGGTAGGGAGCGCGCCCCGATAATCAATCCATTCCTGAGGGCATATCGTGGGGCATACACTGGCCGGATGCACTCGGTGGAGAGCATCGTGACAATTCCTCTTGAGCAGCTTCTTGCCGCGGTGGCGCTCCTTCTGCTCCTCAGCGTTTTTGCCAGCAGGGCGTCGGGGCGGTTCGGGGTTCCCGCTCTGGTGCTGTTTCTGGCGGTGGGAATGTTTGCGGGATCCGAGGGCTTCGGCGGGATCTTCTTCAACGACGCCGCTGCAGCGCAAAGAGTTGGCATCATTGCTCTGGCCTTTATTCTTTTCTCGGCGGGATTGGAGACGAACTGGAAGTTCGTTCAGGACAGTTTCTGGCGGGCATCCTCGCTGGCGACCGTCGGTGTTTTGCTGACGACGTTGCTCGTCGGCGTATTTGCCCACCTCGTGTTGCAGTTCGATCTTGAGGTCGGGCTGCTCCTGGGCGCTATCGTTTCCTCGACGGACGCCGCGGCGGTTTTTTCGATTCTCAGGGCCCGGGGGGTGCATCTGCGCGAGGAAATTGCTGCAACGCTCGAGCTCGAATCCGGCAGCAACGATCCCATGGCCGTGTTTCTGACGGCCGCCTTTATTGCAGCGATCATGCGCCCGGGTACGGGCATCGCGGGCTTCCTACTCGATTTCGCCCAGGAGATGATATTCGGTGCAGTGTGCGGAATCGTGATCGGGTGGGTGGCGGTTCGTCTCCTGAACCGTTTCAGCCTTCAGGAAGACGGCCTTTATCCGGTTGTCTCCATCGCTGTAGTGCTGGCCACGTACAGTGGGACCGTTTCAATCGGCGGAAGCGGATTTCTGGCCGTCTACGCGGCGGGAATCGTCATGGGAAACAGGAATTTCATACAACGGCGGACACTCACGCGGTTTCACGGTGGACTGGCCTGGCTGGCTCAGATCGCCATGTTTCTTGTGCTCGGACTCCTCGTCTATCCTTCCCAACTGGCCGAGATAACACTGATGGGCGGCTCGGTGGCTTTCTTCCTGATGTTCATCGCCCGGCCCGTGGCCGTATTCGCCTCGCTTATGGGGTCAGATTTCACAATTCGGGAGAAGACGGTGGTTTCATGGGTCGGCCTTCGCGGCGCTGTCCCGATCGTTCTGGCGACGTTCCCTTTGCTGGCCCGAACTCCGAACTCGAACATGATTTTCAATGTCGTCTTCTTTTCGGTTCTGGCCTCGCTTCTGATCCAGGGAACGAGCATTCCATTCGTAGCCCGATTCATGGCTGTCGAGGCCCCGGAAGCGCGCGAGCCTTCGTCTCGCCGCGTAAATCTTGCGACCAGGGGAGAGGGAGCAATCATCACCGTGGCAGTATCAGAACGGTCGCCCGTCGCACGGCGGCGGCTGGTTGACCTTGGACGCTGGCCCCGCGAGGCGCTGATCCTCGTGCTGTACCGGGGTGATGAGTGTTTCGTTCCGACTGGTTCGACACGGCTACTTCCGGGTGATCGGCTCATCGTGCTCACGAGCAGACAGTCCGTAGATCTCTTGCGCGACCTGGTCGGTGCTTAGGTTGCTGTGCTTTCGCCGCTGTACCATCTCCGGCGGAACCTACCGCCGGAGTTGAAGTAACCGGAAGGTGAGCCCGAGGTTACGACCTCTCTCCCTGGGCCACCGGCAGGTCCGCGTTATCTCCGGCGCCCGGTCCGATGGTGATCGGCTCGCCAGGTCCCTCCACCGGAAGCGCTTCCTTCGCTGCGAAGTAGTCCACTCCCGTATCGTCCTTGAGGATGGCATTGACCTCCTCGCCGTCGAGGGTCTCTTTTTCCAGAAGGCGAAGAGCGATGCGATCGAGGGACTTCTGGTGCGAGGAGATGACCTCGCGGGCACCGTTGTAGGCGCGATCGATGATGCGCCGCACTTCCTGATCGATTGCAACCGCGGTGGACTCGGAGTAGTCCTGATGTTGAGCGAGTTCACGGCCCAGGAAGATGGCCTCTTCCTTCTTCCCGTAGGAGAGCGGGCCGAGCTCGGACATTCCCCATTCACAGACCATGCGCCGGGCAAGTCCGGTAGCTTTCTCGATATCGTTTCCGGCGCCTGTTGTGATCTCGCTGAGAAAGATTTCCTCCGCAATGCGCCCGCCCATCAGTACCGCAAGCATGGCCTCGAGGTAACGCTTCGAATACGAGTACTTGTCTTCGATGGGAAGTTGTTGCGTCAGTCCCAGGGCGCGGCCCCGAGGGATGATCGTTACTTTGTGCAGGGGATCAGCTGCAGGAAGAACGGCGGCCACAATCGTGTGCCCGGCCTCGTGATAGGCGGTGTTCCGCTTTTCGCGGTTGCTCATGACCATGCTTTTCCGCTCGACTCCCATGATCACCTTGTCCTTGGCGAACTCGAAGTCGACCATCTGCACTTTCTTTTTCTCGTACCGGGCCGCATTCAGAGCGGCCTCGTTGACGAGATTCGCCAGGTCGGCGCCTGAGAACCCGGGAGTGCCGCGGGCCAGCACACCTACATCGACGTCTTCAGCGAGAGGAATGATCCGGGTGTGCACGCGGAGAATACCTTCCCGGCCCTTCAGGTCGGGGAGGTCGACCACGACGCGCCGGTCGAATCGACCGGGGCGGAGGAGTGCAGGATCGAGGACATCGGGGCGGTTGGTGGCAGCCACGAGGATGACGCCCTCGTTGGACTCGAAGCCGTCCATCTCCACCAGAAGCTGGTTCAGCGTCTGTTCGCGCTCGTCGTGCCCACCACCGAGCCCGGCGCCACGATGGCGGCCCACGGCGTCGATTTCATCGATGAAGATGATGCATGGAGCGTTCTTTTTTCCCTGCTCGAAAAGGTCACGGACCCGCGAGGCTCCGACGCCTACGAACATCTCCACGAAGTCCGAGCCGCTGATGGAGAAGAACGGCGCGCTGGCTTCTCCGGCGATGGCCCGTGCCAGCAGGGTCTTCCCCGTGCCTGGAGGCCCCATCAACAGAACTCCCTTCGGAATCTTGCCGCCGAGCTTGGTGAATTTCTGGGGATCCTTGAGGAACTCGATGATCTCGTACAGCTCGACCTTGGCTTCATCGACTCCGGCCACATCCTTGAACGTCACCTTCTTGGCGCTGCCGGAGAGCAGCTTGGCCTTGGACTTGCCGAAGGACAGAGCCTTGTTTCCCCCAGCCTGCATCTGACGCATGAAGAAGAGCCAGAGACCGATCAGGAAGAGAACGGGTGCCCATGTAACCAGAGCAGTGAAAAACGAGTTGTCTCGCTGTTCCTCGACCTTGAAGCCGACGTGTGCGGCCTGCAGGGCCGGGACCAGTCCCTCGTAGCTGGGGGGAGCCAGTGTGTGAAATTCTTTGTTCTCGCCGGCGCCTACGGTGCGCAACTCGCCCCGGATTTCACTGCCGCGGATGATCACCGATTCGATTCGGCCTCCAGAGACATCGTTGAGGAAGTCACTGAAAGGGATCTCACGAGTGGTGCCCTTCGTCGTCTGAAAAAGGCTCCAGAGAAGAAATACCAGAACGATGATGACCACCCAGAGGAGCGCAGTCTTAATAGTGGAATTCAAAAATCGCCTCCAGAGGGTTCTTTGAAACTCGTTGCAGCCTCGGCAGGATCCAATGCGCCCTGCCGGTCGCTAGTAAAAACTAAACCAGTCATCTCCGTCTTAAATTCTATTTGATTCCCCGGGCCTCGCCTCACTCAGAGCGGGGACAGAGCGCCCAGGTACGGGAGATTTTCGTGGTTGCCGTCATGATCCAGGCCGTATCCGACGAAGATGCCCTTGTTCACTTCGAACAGGCTGTAGTCCACGTTCAGGTGCAACCGGCGGTCTGCAGGACGATCGAGCAGGGCTACGAGCTTCAACAGCGCCGGATTCCGTAGCCGGAGATGACTGAGCAGGTAGTTCTCCGTGATCCCCGTCGAGACCACGTCCTTGAGCAGGTATATATGCTGTCCCTCGATCGGGAAGTGCGTTACAAAAAAAATGTCCGTTATCTGCTCGAGGCTCCGTTCGCTGTAGATCACATCGACGAAGTGATAGCGAACCGGGCCGGGGATGGCCCGAAGGAGATCGGCAAGAAACACCGAAGCTCCCTTGAGCACGCCTACCAGCAGAATCTCGGCGTCGCCGGCGTCCGCACGGATGTCGCGCGCAAGCACGGCCACGCGATCGGCAATCTCACCGGCGCTGAAAGTCTGCGGGATTATCTGTGGGTCGTTCATCATCAAAAACGATGCGGATCTCGAAAACGTTCTGATCGCCGTTGCGCACCTTGAAGTCCTCGGAGACCTCGATCCCCGGGACCCAGATTACCTGACCGTTCCAGGTCAGAAGCGGGATCCGGTCGCGTTCCTTCGCCGGGATTTTACGGTCAATCATGAAATCAGTCAGTTTTTTCTGCTCCATCATTCCCAGTGGCCGAAAACGATCGCCGGCCCGGCGGTTACGCAGTACGAACCCGGTAGCCTCATTTTCCCGGGGAATCTGAAAGCGCTGACAGCGCGCGCCATGTGTCGCACCGGTGATGGCCGAGTCAGACGGAAGAGGCGAGCGAAGCCATACCCGTGCCCTCAATAGAGGTAATTCGATCTCCGCTCCAGGATGAATCCTGAATTCGAACGCCGTGGCTGCCAATGGCGATTGTTTTCGTCGCAGCACGAGCCATCCTCCCATGCGAACGAGTTCGAGGTGCCGGGTTACGCTGACCCGGCTCGCCGTGCTCAAATTCCGCGCAATCCGTCGAAGATCAGCGGCGGAAACCTCGCGCGATTCCGGATCGAGGCGGTGAATCTGCCGCGCCAGAGCACATTGCACGAACCAGGGATCGGACGGAATCTTGTCGAGGTCGAGCTCAGCGGTGTCCGGATGCTCTTCGATCCAGCGACTGCTGGATTCCGCGATCAAGGGGCGGAAAGCCGACGATTGTTCCCGCGCCTGAGTGGCAGTTTCGGTCAGCGTGTCGATGATCGCCGGATTCCATTGCGCCAGGAGGGGCATGAGCTGAGCTCGGACGCGATTCCGCAGAAATCGCTCGTCGTCATTTGATCGATCATCTCTCGGTGTAGTGCCCTTCTCTTCGAGGTATTGTTCGAGATCCTCCCGCTTCAGTCGAAGGAAGGGACGGATGATGCCCTCGGGTGTCAGCGGCTGGATTCCACTGAGGCGGTCAACTCCGCTCCCGGAGATGATCCTCATGAGGACGGTCTCGGCCTGATCGTTCTTCTGATGGGCGGTGGCCACGTATCGAGCACCGACCTCCCTCTGAACATTGCCAAGGACGCGATACCGCGCTGTACGGGCGGCGCCCTCAACTCCGAGGCTCTTCTCCAGATCGGGATCGAGTGGCGACGACTCAACCTGCAAGGGGATGTTCCTTTCCTGGCAGAGGTCGCGAACGAAGCGCTCGTCTTCGTCGGAGTCAACTCCACGGAGATGGTGGTTGACGTGGGCCGCGGAAAGCCGGAAGCGGCCGGCGGCGAGCTCCTCAAGAGCCAGGAGCAGAGCGGTCGAGTCCGTTCCCCCGGACACGGCCACAAGCACGTGTTCCGGGTCGATGGCGTGATCCCGAAAAAATCTTTCGATGGTTTCGCAAGGAGACATGGAGGGTGACCGAAGCAAAAACTGGTGGCGGAGGGCGGACTCGAACCGCCGACCTAGCGCTTATGAGACGCCCGCTCTAACCAGCTGAGCTACACCGCCTTGAAGAATTGTCGATTCTAGGAACGTCGCGGGAAGGCGTCAAGGACATATACTGAACAGGCGAGCGGGCAGGAGAAATTCTGGCGCACCCTCGAACTGTTCGCACTGACGGAGTGAACGAGCCGAGAGACGGCCCGGGGCGGAATCGATGGGTATCGAGGACTTTTTTCAGGAAGATCACGACGAGGTACTGAAGGAAGAGTTTCCCGAGCGGAAATGTATGGTCTGCTCTTTGACAGTCACCAGCGTTCAGCTCGAAATCTGCCGCGTTTGTTTCCGGGAGTACTGCGGAGACTGCGCATTTCGTGGTCCCTGGGGACGGTTCTGCTCCCCGGCCTGCAACGAAGACTTCTACTATGGTGATGACGACGAGACGGAAGGCGCCGAGGAGGGAGGGGAGTAGGACCTCGCCTCAGCCACACCAGACGGCGCTGACGGCGTCCGGATGGTCCAGTGTGTATCCGTCATCCTCCTCCGAGTACTGAATCACCGCACCTTCCAACCTCGTGGCCGCCATGCTGTCCATGGCGATTCGGACATCTCCCGAATTGACCACTACGTCCTCCGCCACCGGCTCGCTGGCGAAGCTCAAGCGGTAGCCACTGCCGCCGCAACCGGTGGTGAAGGCGATCCGCAGCACACGCCCCTCGAGCTCTTCGGCGAGGTGGCGCGACGCTTCGCTGGACAACGATATGGCAGGTGCAGGCATGGACACTATTCGGCAGGTTTCCCGTGTACGATCAGGGACTCGGCGTCTTCACGCTTGAACCAGTCCGGGTACCGTAGAAGCAGTTCCAGCTCGCGCTCCAGAAGGACGATGTGAGAACGCTTGGCCCCGCCGATATAACCAAAGAGGTTCCGGTCATTTTCCGTAGCATTTCTGGAGAATTCGATGAGCTTCTCAGCCATCGTCTTCTCGCGGCCGATCAGCATTTCGGCGATCTCGCGATAGGAGAGGTCTCCTTCGAGCATGTCCTGGAAGCGGAGGTCACCGCCGAGGGTGATCTGCATTCTGGGGACGGAGGGGTCGGAGTACTTGATGTCCAGCAGATCGCGGTGTTCCCGTTCTGATTCGGCCATTTTCTTGAAGACCTGTGCCGTGACCGGGTTCGGAAGCATCTCGGCAAGCTTCTGAAAGGCTTTGTAGGCCTCGACTGTGTATTGATAGACGACCGGGAGCTGGTTCTCAGTCTGCGGTGCGCTTGCCACGGTGGTGGTCATTTTTTCCTCACTCGATCTTCGCTACCTTCACGACAACATCGGCAATCAACTTCGCCTGGCAACTGAGACGGAACGGTTCCTCCATCTCCTTGTAGATCTCGTCGGGGGTCTGTTCTGTCAGATGATCCCAACCCTCAATGACTTCGACACGGCAGGTTCCGCAAGCGCCGTCGCCTCCGCAAACCTGACTGAGAAGAACCTGCATCTCGCCAGCGCAGTCCAGAAGCCGCTTGCCCTCGGGGAACTCAGCATCCTTCCCTAGATCTGCAAACGTAACGCGCGGCATCAGGTGCTCTCGGCGAGAACGGATTGTACGGCACGGTGTGCCATATAGGAACTGCGCACAAGCGGCGCCGACTCGACGTGATGGAACCCGAGCGATCGAGCCTGGTTTCCGAGGGCGGTGAATTCGGCCGGGCTGTAATAGCGGCGAACGGGATGATGGCGTTCAGTGGGAGCCAGATACTGGCCCATCGTGAAGATATCTACGCCCGCACTGCGGAGATCCCTGGCCACCTGCAGCACTTCCTCCTCCGTCTCGCCCAGACCGAGCATGACGCTGGACTTGGTGAACATGCCAGGAAAACGGTCCTCGCCGGCCCACCGCAGAATCTCGAGCGAACGCTCGTACCGGGCAACCGGTCGCACCTGACGGTACAGCCGCGGCACCGTCTCCATGTTATGTCCCACGACGCGGGGAGCCGAGTCGATGATCGTTCGCAGAGCTTCATGGCTGCCTTCGAGATCCGAGATGAGGACCTCCACGTTCGCGCCGGTTCTCTCCCTTACCATTCGAACTGTTCTGGCGAAGTGAGCGGCACCCCCGTCAGGAAGGTCATCGCGATTGACCGTGGTGATGACCACATGCTTCGCCCCCATCTGCAGCACAGCCTCGGCAATTCTCATCGGTTCAGTTTCTTCCGGATCGAGAGGGTTGCCCTTTCCAACCGCGCAGAACGTGCAGCGGCGGGTGCAGATCTCCCCGAGAATCATGAATGTGGCCGTGCCCGCGCTCCAGCATTCGAAGATGTTAGGGCAGCGGGCCTCCTGACAAACTGTGTTCAACGCCAGATCGTTCATCAACCTGGATACAGGAAGCTTGTCGAGGCCACCGGGTACCCGGATTTTCAGCCACTCCGGCCGTACGCCGGCGCGTTTGTTCATGCTTGTTCGCTCACTCCATTCTCGGTACGGCCAGAAAAGGCCCCCGATTCCGGTGCACCACCCGAGCCGGGCAGTGACTGGCTCCGCTCGAGACACTCGATCGTTTCGCGATCGTCGGTCCACCTGATCGTGGCGTACGCCTTCTCGAACGTAAACCAGTCGTAGCGGTCATGTTCTTCCGGGTCCGTTTTCAGAGTGATGGCAGGGTCGATCCTCGCAGAATACGAGCGTTCGTCGGCGAAGACCGGCGCAGACGCTTCGGCGATGAATTCCGGCTCGATGAGGAACGACTGGCGAAGGCCGAGGCTTTCGATCTGCGCGTTGCAACCCGCTTCTTCGCGGACCTCGCGCGCGGCGGCACCGGCGGGTGTCTCCCCATGCTCAATCCGGCCCGTAACCGGCTGCCAGAAATCATGATCCTTGCGGTGAAATAAGGCGATGTGACCTGCACCGTCATGGAGGGCGACCTTCACCAGTTGCATGTCGTGACCACGCAACGAAGTCCGGCGGTCGAAAACCTCAGCGAACTCCTCGATGATCACGGCCAGGACCTCATCGGGTTCGATCGTCCGGCCCAGAAGTCTTTCCAGCGAAGTCACGCCAGTCCCCGACAGACCGCAGGGAGTGATCGTCCGGAAGTGGGAGAGTTCCGTGCGCACATTGAAGGCGAAGCCATGTGATGTAACCCACCGGGCGATGCGCACTCCGATCGCTGCGAGTTTGTCGTTTCCGACCCAGATCCCGCGCCTTCCATCGATCCGTTCCGCGAAGATCCCGAAGCGGGCGGCAGTACGGATGAGAACCTCTTCGAGACGCGTCACGTACTTGCGGACATCTCGCCGCCCTTCACCGAGGTGCAGGATGGGATATCCGACGATCTGTCCGGGACCGTGATAGGTGATGTCGCCCCCGCGTGTCGTCTCGTAAAAGCGGATGCCCTGGCGTTCCAGACTCTCCGGTGAAGCCAGCAGGTTACGGCTGTCACCGCCGCGGCCCAGGGTGATTACTGGAGGATGCTGCAGCAGTAGCAACTGATCCGGAATGCTCTGTTCCTGGCGGCGAAGCACCAGCGTTTCCTGCATAGCCATTCCGTTCTCGTACGTGACGAGATGCAGCGGGCGTACTTCGCAAAGGTCAGCCATGGACGAGACCCGGTTCCTCGGGCGGCCGCAGAAGCCGCGAAATCCAGAATCCTGCAACGACATCGTACAGAAAGTGGACAACCATTCCGACGTAGAGCGCGCCCGTGGCAGCGGCAAGCAGCTGAAACACAAACCCGAAAAGAGCGACAAAGGCCGAATTCTTCCAACCCTGAACGAGGTGGGCCGCGCCGAATATGACCGCCGCCATCAATGCGGCCAGGAGCCAGTCTCCGGCCATGCTGAAGAGAATGGCGAAGAGCGTGCCGCGGTAGGCCGTTTCTTCGCCGACTCCCGCCGCGGCCGCAAGCAGCACCCATGCGATCCGTTCGGGAGGAGTGGAGGGGACGATTTGCGCCAGCCTCCGGCGCGTCGCCTCCGCTGCTCCTGACCAGGCCGCCCGCATGCTGGCGATCGAGACAAGCAGAACGAACAATCCGAGCACGATGGCGCGTAAAGACAAGTCCGGGCTGGCCCAGAGATGAATTCCGTTGACCCGCGCCACGAGAACGGCCAGGGCAAACAGTACCAGTTGGATCATGCCGGATTCCGCATAGAACGGCATTCGTGGAATGACGAGATCGCGATCCAGTGTTCGCTTCCCAAGAAGTGCCAGGGACGGAACGACGGCGACGAGCAGAACGAGATACGCGGTCGTGGAGATCGTCATCGATCAAAACACGCGAGCGTTGATTCTTCCCGGGAGAGCCATCGAGAGAGGCAGTCCCTGTCGTGCGGCCGGCTTTTCGCGACGGTCCTCAGAGTGCGTAGTCGCCGTCTTCGATGGACTGTTTCACATGAGCCATGAACTGATCGGCAACCGCTCCGTCGATCAGACGATGGTCGAAGGTCAGGGACATATAGGCCATGGAACGGATGACAATCGAATCGCCGTATTCGGTCTCGACCACCACCGGCCGCTTCTGGACGCCACCCACGCCGAGGATGGCCACCTGCGGCTGGTTGATGATCGGCAATCCGAACATGCCGCCGAACGTGCCGGGGTTGGTGATGGTGAACGTGCCGTCCTGGACATCGTCGGGCTGCAGTTTCTTGGATCGCGCGCGGTCGCCGAGGTCATTGATAGCTTTGGCGATCCCGAGAACGTTTTTCTCGTCTGCATTTTTCAGTACCGGGACGATCAGGCCCCAATCCAGAGAAACAGCGATACCGATGTTCAGGTCGCGCTTGTAGACGATGTTGTTGCCGTCCAGTGAGGCATTGAGGACCGGGAATTCGCGAAGAGCGAGAATGACCGACCGAACGATAAAGGGCATATATGTGAGCCGCACACCGCGTTCGAGGTATTGCTCCTTGAACTGCCTGCGGAGTTGTTCCACTGCAGTGAAATCGAACTCGAAGACCGTGCTCACGTGTGCGGATGTTCGCTTCGACAAGACCATGTGGTCGGCAATGCGCTTGCGCATCACCGACATGGGCTCGATCTGAACGTTCTGGCCCGTAGAGAAAGTGGGCATGGACCGAGCCTGGCCCGGCTGCGACCCCGTCTGGTGTGCGGGCTGAGAGGGCTGCTTCTCGGACGGTGGCTGTTCGAGGAACTGCAGAATGTCCTTTTTCGTGACCCGTCCGGAAACGCCCGACCCGGAAAGCTGACTGATGTCGACGTCGTTTTCCTTGGCGATTTTTCGCACCAGCGGAGAGGAGCGGGTCCGGCGTCTCTCTTCGATTGAAGCGACTTCCGAAAGGCCGTCCCGGTCCGAGGCCGCTTCGACGGGGACCGGATCGCTCGGTTGTGGAGCGACCGACCTGGCAGCTGCGGGCGGGGGAGGAACGGCACTGGGTTTTGCTGGTTGCGGCTGTGGGGGTGGCGGGGCCGCGACCGGAGTCGATTCGGACTTCTTCGCTGCCGTCGGTTCCGCCGGGGTGGGTGCAGGGCTCTCTGCACCGCCACTCAATCGCGCCACGACGGCGTTGACCGGAACCGTCTCGCCTTCCTGAACGAGAATCTCGGTCAGTGTGCCGGCCGCAGGAGACGGAATCTCCGCGTCCACTTTGTCGGTAGAGATCTCGAGAATGGGTTCGTCGCGCTCCACCGGATCGCCGACCTTCTTCATCCAGCGAACCACGGTTCCCTCGGCGATAGACTCGCCCATTTGCGGCATGATCACATCAATCGGCATGGTGTCGGGTTCCTCTGGCGCCGGGGCGCCGCTGTTTCCACCCCGCAGTCTGGTGCTCTTATGGCTTTCTGCTGCGGGAGACGGCGGGACTCTATCCCGCTTTTGCGCGACCCGGAAGCGGAAAGCCTCCAGATGCAGGGCCTGCAATTCTAATACTTACGGCGGTTCTCTGCTGCTTTTGAGCATCCGAGGTTGTTGACATCGGTAAGGGAGAGGCAAGATTCGATCCCGGAGTGAGCGGGGTCTGCAAGCGCCGGGCAAATTGGCTTCCTGAGCGGGTGAACGGCTCAGTCGATGAACCAGAGTGAAGAGACTATGCATGAATTCTTGATGCGCGAGCGCAGCAAGTTTGTCATCCCGAGCGGAGCGAGGGACCCCAGTGGACGGGGGGCACGATCCCTGG